>JAIFND010000122.1 GCA_020047915.1 bacterium
TCGGAATGACCATGGCCACCAAGCTCGCCCTCGCCGCCACCATCCCCCTCACCCTGGCCGGCTCACTGTGGGTCGTGCTGCCGGCCGCCGACCCGCCAGCCGCCGACCCACCGCCGGTGATCGCCGGCGAAGCGCGCTTCCGCGTCGGCACCCAGGTCGTCAATCCAGGGGTCGAGGCCTTCACCGCCACCACCGACCGCATCGGCAACAGCTTCCTCCGAAATGGCGGCTACGGCTTCGAACCGCCGCAGCTGCGCAACAAGTTCACGGCGGCGGCCGATGGCGAGAACAGCATCGCGATCGACCGGACGCGTCTGACCGGTTACGATTCGTACCGCGAAGGCATCTACGATGGAGCCGAGGTGCTGATCCTCCGCATCGTTGACAAGAAGTTCCGTCTGGTGCGCCGCGACCGCGTGGCCGCCGGCGGCCACAAGTCGAGCGGTTGGGTCAACAAGCTGGGCGGCGACAAGCTGCTGGCCCCCACTGCTGCCGCCTACACCGGTGGCCTGGAGACCTGGTCGCGTCCAGAGGCCCCGTACTGGTTCACCCTGGTGAGCGTGGACAAGCAGGGTCGGCAGGGAGCGCCGGCAGCGGCAATTCGCTTCGACCGCTCAGCCAATCCAGTCAAGACAGCCAAGGGCGAGGACGAGGGCCTGGTGAACCTGCAACGCCAGCGTGGCAAGAACACGGCTCCGGTGGCGCCTGAGGGCTCCGGGCCAGCGGCGCCGACCGGCCTCGCCGTCGCGACCGATGACGCCACCGGCCAGCCACGCTTCACCTGGACCCCGGCCAGCGATCCGGTCGTGGCCGGCTACCGCCTGCTGCGTAGCGACACGGATCCGGCCAGCCACGCCGGCTACCGCCTCGACCTGGCCGGCACTGCCAGCAGCGCCGACGAGCACATCCGCGCCGGCGACATGGTCATCGTGCGCAAGGAACTCCTGGCCACCTCGCGCCGCACCCACCTGACGAATCGCATCTACGACGCCAAGGCCCACCGTGAATTCCTGCCCGAAGGGATCGATTTCCATGCCGATGAGGATCCGGCCCTGAGTTGGACCCTGGAGCCGCACGCCGCCGACACCCCGGTTGTCGGCGGCGGCCAGACCGCGGCCCGCTTCGACATCCGGGATGGCCGCGAGTTCGCTATCGCGCCCTACGCCTACGGGCCGAGCAGCCAGCACTGGTGGCCGACGTTCCTGCCCGACCGCGACTACACCGTCGAGTTCTGGGCCAAGGCCGACAAGCCGCTGACCGTGACCTTCAATCTGACCGGCTTCTACGATCCCAAAGGGAAGAACGTCGTAGCTCCGGCGACCTTCGCCTTGACCACCGCCTGGCAGCGCTTCACCCACACCATCCGCGTGCCGGTGCGCTATGACGGCAACGGTTCGATCGGCGGCTACAAGCTGGCCGTCACTGGCCCGGCCACGCTGTGGCTCGACAATCTGCGCATCGTCGAGGCAAGCGCCCCCTATGCCGCGTTGACCCCTGACGATCTGCGGATGTTCAGCGAGGCGCGCGTCTCGGCGATCCGCACCCACGCCTTCATCAAGACCGGGACCTCGTCCTACAGCATGACCCAGCTGCTGGCCCCAGCCGGCGCGATCAACGCCACCAGCGGCAACACCCTGCCGCAGACCTTGGCAATCATGGAACAGGTCAAGGCGCGCCCGTGGCTGCAAGTCGAGATGCACATGGCACCGGAGGAATGGCTGGCCTTCGTCGAATACCTCGCCGCGCCCTACAATCCGGCCGTGGACACGCCGACGACCAAGCCGTGGGCGGCCAGACGCCATGCCCAGGGCCGCACCCAGCCGTGGAGCGACGCCTTCGACCGCATCTACCTCGAGATCTCCAACGAGACCTGGAACGGCCTGTTCCGGCCATGGACCTTCGACAACATGAAGGACGCAGCGACCGGCGCCGAACTCGACCGCGGCACGGTCTACGGTTTGTTCCAGGAGTGGTTCATCGACCAGCTCGCTGCCTCGCCGTGGTGGAAGCAGGCCGGCCTCGACCGCAAGGTCGAGTTCGTCATCGGCGGCTGGGCGACCCAGACGAAGCCTGATGGCTACGGCCAGCGTGCCATCGCCGCCTCGCCGCGCAGCCGGCATATGACCATCGCCGCCTACAACGGAGGCTGGGATGAAGGCGAAGGCCCGATGACCCAGAGCGACGCCTCGCTGCAGCGCATCCTGCTCTTCGCCGCCCAGGTCGGCTCGGCGCGTTCGCGCGATTTCGCCGCCTATCTTGCGGCAGAGAAGACCGCCGGACGCGGCAGCTATGTGAACGGTGTCTATGAGGCCGGCCCCGGCTATGCCCTGTCGGGCCTCAACAACCAGGCGCAGATGTCTCCTGAGGAGGTCGAAGGCCAGGCCAAGGCGATGAAGAGCCTGGCCTCCGGAACAGCCACCCTCGACAGCTTCCTTGAAAAGGCGTCGCAGGGCTTCGTTCTCAATAATTTCTTCACCCTGGCGCGCGGCCGCACGCACTGGGTCTCGCACACGGATGTGAAGCTCGGCGGCCATCCGCACCTGCCCTTCGCCACCATCCAGCTCTTCAACCGCGAAGGCACCGGCGACCTGCTCGGCGTCGAAGTGCTCGACGCCCCGCGCATCTCGATGCCGGCCTTCAAGCGCCGGCCGGCGGGCAAGGACATGCCGCTGGCGATGACCTACGCGACCCGCAGCGGCGACCGGGTGAATCTATTCGTCCTCTCGCGCCGCCTGGACAAGCATCCCGACCCGGCCTCCGACGGCTTCACCCCGACCACCATCGAACTGCCCTTCGCCAGCGCCGGGAAGGTGACCCTGCACCGCCTGACCGGCGATCCGCGCACCCACAACCTCGATGCTGAAACGGTGCGCATCGAGCGTATCGAACTGCCGGCATCGATCCTTGCTGCGCGCGCAGGCGGCTCGGCCCTGCGCCTTGACGCCGCCAGCGGGGCCGACGCGCGCGGCCTGCCGCCGGCAGCGACCCTGCTCTATGTCTTCGAGGGGACGAAGTAGCGCACCACGCCGCCGCCTGCCGGCAGGTCGATGCCGGCGGCGGTGGGGGGTATCGTCACCGACCACGCACACGGACACCGGCCGGGCACAGGTCACCGTCACCGTGCCGCCACCGGCGTCACTGGCATGGACGGCGATGACGCGGCTGGCGCCGTCATCGAAGGACAGTTCGCGCCGCCGCGCGCGATCGCCGACCCAGGCGGTCAGCAACAGACGCTCCGGCACCGGTTGCCTGAGATGCGGCGCAGCCTGACGGTTATCGCGCGTTGAAACCCGTGCTCGACGGCACTGCCATTGGGGAAT
Organism: bacterium; assembly: GCA_020047915.1. Taxonomy (GTDB): domain Bacteria; phylum Planctomycetota; class UBA11346; order UBA11346; family UBA11346; genus UBA11346. Next base: position 3,321 of record JAIFND010000122.1, read on the forward strand.
TGAGGACGGCTTCAGGCTGGGGCTGATCAGCGAGCTTCAGGGTGGGGAGCGCGATCGCGGACCACCCCTGCGGCTTGCTAGAGTCGGCGCCGCCATCGTTCGGGGGTCGTGCCGTGGCGCAGTCGGAACCGGCGGATCAGGTGCCCCGCCGAGGCGAAGCCGCAAGTGGCCGCAATGCTCTCCAGGCGTTGCGGGCCGCGCAGCAGCAGTTCGGCCCGCCTCAGTCGCGCGGCATCGATCAGGGCGGTCCAGCTATCGCCGACATAACGCCGGCACAGTCGCGATACCGTCTCGGGCGCGACGCCGAGTTCGCGCGCAGCCTCGGCGCGGCTGGGCGGCGGATCGCGACCGGCCAGGGCCAGCAGCCGCACCTGGGCGGCTTCCGGACGCGGATGGACGGCGGCCCCGAGTTGCGCATGTACCGCCCACCACAGCAGTTCGCCGGCCGCCCGCGCCGTCTCCGCGCTCCACACCGTGCCGGCCAGACCGCCAAGCAGCCCACGCACAGCAGGATCGAGGAGTCCCGGCACGGCGACGCCATAGAGATCCACCAGCCGGCCACCGCGCCGCCGGCGGTCATGATCCTTCATCGCCACGAAGACATGATCGTGGTCCACCGTGGCGCGCAGATAGCGCGGACAGTCGGCGTGCCAGCACGCCACCCAGGTGCCGGGCGCCCAGATGCAGCTCTGGCGCGGACCCAGCGTGAAGCGTTCACCCGCAGCGCTGCGCACCTGGATCTTGCCGACCAGGCAGAGCATGGCGAAGGGCACGCTGGTCACTCCGGTGAATGGCACCTCATCCCGTGGCCGCCCGGGATCAGCGAGCACGCGCACCGGCCCCAGGCCCGCCCGGGCGACCTCCTCCCAGGCAGAGCGCCAGTGCGCCGGATCGAGGGGTTCGTGCGCCGGCAGCATGTCATAAATATAGCATATGATCACAAACGTTCCATCCCGCCCGGTCGCCTAAACGCCACGCTGCGATTATGACCCAGACCCTCTGGCGCGAGCCCCAGATCGAAGAGGCGCCGCGCAACCTCATCCTCCAGAACCGCTGCGGCAACCGCCTCAGCCTGTTGTTCCACGAGCGCGAGGTCGAACTCGACCTCAGCTACAAGCCCAACGCCTTCCGGCGCAAAGACCTCGCAGCGCGTACCTTCAGCGGCCGTGACGTGTGGACCAACCTCTTCGCCGCGATCCGCGCCGTGGACCTCGGGCACGGCGACATCGCCACCTGGGGCTACGACCCCTTCCGCACCGAACTGGGCGTGCTGTACGGCAACGGCGCGCGCAACCGCATCCGCATCTGGAACCTGCCGGAAGAGAACGCCTTCGTCCTCAGTGCCCGCGCGCCGCTGACCCTGGTGTTCAAGCCGCACCGCGCCTTTAGCGATCCGCGCGACGGGCTGTTCCTCGAACGCTTCGCCGACCGCGGCGAGGAGATCACCAGCTTCGTCGCCTACCCGTCGCGTCAGCAATCCCGCCTACGCGACCTGTCCGATGGATCCCGCGTGGTGCAACTGCTCGAGGATGATCTGGTGGTGATCGGCGGTGAGGAGACCCCTGGCCAGGTTGAACGCCTGCTCGCCGGTCTCGCCGGGCTTACGCCCGATCAGCTCAGCGCCCGGGTCGAGGCCGCCCTCGCCGCGCCGCTGGCCGCCGGCCGCGTCACCGCCGCCGACCCCGAGTTGCAGCGCGTGCTCGACCTCAACCGCCGCGTGGTGTGGAGCGGCCTCGACGCCGGTGGCGCCTGCTTCGGCGCGCTCAACCGCATCTACCACCTCGTCTGGGTGCGCGACGGATCGATGACCAGCGCGCACATGGCGCAGTCCGGCAATCCGGCCTTCATCCGCACCTGGGCCCCCTTCCTGCTCGCCAACCCCTCGCGCGTGATGGCCGAGGACGGGACGCGGCACGACGAGTTCGGTCAGCTCCTCGGCACGCGCTGGAGCAAGGCCGAGGACGACGGGCTGTTCTACGCGACCTGGAGCGCCTTCTCGCACTGGCAGGCGACGGGCGACGATGCGCTGCTGGCCGGGGCCGATCTGCCGCGCCTGGTCGGCGCGATCGAACGCCACCTCGCCTCGCGCTTCGACGACCAGCTTGGCCTGATGGGCAGCGACACGCTCGGCGAGGAGAGCATGCACGGCTCGCCGTACTACGGCTACGATGTGGTGAACGGCAGCATCTCGCGCTGGAACGGCCACGCCGAGGGGCGCAAGCCGGTGCGTTGGATCCACTCGCTCTACCACCAGGCCAACTCGGTGAATGTGCTGCTGATGGCAGCCGCTCTGCTTGCTCAGCGGCCCGAACTCGACGGCGGCCGCAGCGCCCGCTGGCTGGCCCTGGCCGAGCGTATCACCATGCGCACCCGCGAACTGCTGGCGCTGCCTGATGGCACCCTGGCGGCGATGATCCTGCGCTTCCAGGACGGCAGCGATGAACGCGTACCCTTCGGCCCTGGCAGCGACTACTGGGAGACCGCCTGGGCGGTGTCGCAGGGGCCCTTCTTCCCCTGGCCGGATCTGCAACTGACGACCGCGGCGCTGATCCGCCGCGACTGGCCGACCTACCGATCCTACGGCTTCTGCCCGTGGAACTGCCTGGCGCGCACCCTGCACGAGCATGGCCTGCTGCCCGCCGGCGGCTGGCGCGCGATGCTCGACCAGCAGGTGCGCGAGGCGCTGCTGCTGACCACGAAGTACCCGATGCCGGGCGCATTGACTGAGTACGCCGGCGAAGTCGAAAGTTGGCGCGGCCTGCCCTTCAGCGCCGGGTCACTGATGGCGAGCAGCTGCGCGCAACTGCTGCGCGCCCTGCCCCAGGGCGTGGCGGTGCGTGGCGGTGCGGCGGTGCAGGCGGTGACCGGCTGGCGCTGGCGGCTCAGCCGCATCGATGCCACGGCGAGCGGGGCCGGCGAGGAGGTCGCAGCCTGGAGCCTGGACGGCGAACGCTTCACGCGCTGCCTGCAGGTGCCCGAGGACCGGCTGCGCGCAGGCACCCACGCCATCGCGATCACGCGTGGCGCCGCCCCGGCGCAGGCACGCATCGAGGAAGCCGACGGCAGTCTGATCGCCTACAGCGAAAGCGCCGACGGCTGCACCGCCACCTTCCGTTCGCCCGTGGCGCAGCAGGTCCGTGTGCGCAATCCCGGCACCGTGTCGGCCACCACCGCTGACGGCGCTGCCGTCGCGGTCCGACGTCAGGTCCTGCCCGGCACGGCGTACAGCATGGTGATGCTGCCCGCCGGGACGATCACCCTGCGCCTCGCCTGACCCTGAATTCCCCCGTTCGGCGTTCGGCGTTCGGCGTTTTATCCATGAATTGTCGGGCGCACCCTCTGCGGAACACCGAACGGCGAACGCCGAACGGCAAACGGCGAACCCAAAGGGGCAATGTAGCCTGGCCTGCAGTCACCCCGCCCGCCAGCGGCTGGGCGGGACGCCGAGGTGGGCGCGGAACTGGGCGCTGAACTCGAAGGGCGACGGATAACCGAGAGCCGCCGCGACATCCTGCACACTGCGCCCGTCGCGCAGCAGGGCGCAGGCGCGATCGATGCGTCGGCGGATGCGGTAACGGTGCGGCGGCAGGCCGGTGCGCCGGGTGAATTCCTTGCGGAAGCGTTCGTAGTCGAGGCCGCGCGCGCGGCACCAGCTGGCCAGGTCGATGCGACGCTCGGATTCCTCCGCCAGCAGGCGGCAGGCCTCGTCGATCGGATCACGCGTGACCTCGGGCCGGGCGGCGGCGAAAGGCTCGAGGGCGAGAGCCAGGCCGCGCGTCAGCAGGCCAGGCAAGGATCCTTCGTCGGCCACTTCGAGGTCTCGGCGGAAGGCCAGCAGGCGATCTGCGAAACCGACCTGACCCTCCCAACGCCAGGCGGGCGGATCGGTCGGCAGCACGCGCATGTCGGCCAACGGCAGGTGCAGGCGCGGTCCGAGATCGATAAAGCCCTCCAACCAGCCGCTACGCGGATCGAGATAGGTCGATTGCGGCACATGCGGCACGCGTTGGAAGCACCAGCCGGGGGCCAGGGCGAAGGTGCGGCCCCGGGCATCAATGTAGCGGCCGGTGCCACGCAGCACATGCACAATCGACCAGGTCGGTGCCCGCACTTCACGCTGATCGACCGTGACTCCGGATTTATCCATGATTCCTGCGCCGATCCTGTCCAGCGGATGGTCGCCTAGGGATCTATAGACGCTGCCGACCGTGATCTCCATTTTCCATATGTCATGGACCAGATCTCCTATATGCAAGCCCCCCTGGACGGGCCTAGGATAGGGCATCCCTCCGGAGCCGCCGATGCCCGCCCCCCGCCCCTCGAAGACCGCCACCCTCACCGCCAAGGACGCCCTGGTGCCGTGGCAGAACCCCGAACTGACCGGCATCAACCGGCTGCGCGGGCGCGCCTATGGCTACGGCTACGCCAGCCTCGGTGATGCGCTGGCCGCAGCGAAGCCGTTGGCGCTGTCGCTTGATGGCACCTGGAAGTTCAAGGTCCTCGACCGCCCCGAGGACACGCCGGCCGACTTCCCGTCGCCGACGCTCAAGGATGCCGGCTGGGCCGACATCACCGTGCCCGGCTGCTTCACCATGCAGGGTTTCGGCAAGCCGATCTACACCAACGTCAAGCTGCCGTGGGCCAGCCGCTACCCCGAAGTACCCGACGCCAACCCCACCGGCCTCTACCGCACCCGCTTCACCGTGCCCAAGGACTGGGCGGGCAAGCGCCTGATCCTGCGCTTCGGTTCGATCGAGAGTGTCGGCAGCGTGTGGGTCAACGGCGTCGCCGTCGGCCTCAGCAAGGATTCGCGCCTGCCTAGCGAGTTCGACGTCACCGCCGTCGCCAAGCCGGGCGTCAACGTGCTGGCGGTGCAGGTCATCCAGTGGTCGGACTGCACCTTCATCGAGGACCAGGATGAGTGGTGGCAGGCCGGCATCGCGCGCGAGGTCGAGTTGCTCGCCTACCCGCAGGTGCACATCGAGGACCACTTCGCCAAGGCCGGCTACGACCACGTCAGCGGCGCCGGCCGGCTGGACCTGACGGTGCGCGTCCACGCCACCCCGGCCAAGGGCTGGAAGATCCGCGCCCGGCTGTTCGACCGGCGCGGCAAGCCGGCGCTGCGCAAGCCGCTGGAGGCCGAGGTCAACTGGTGCGAGGCCAAGGACCCGCACAGGGCCGAGGAGCACATCGCCAAGCTCGGTGCCGACCTGCCCAAGGTCGCCGCGTGGTCGCATGAATCACCGAACCTCTACACCCTGGTCGTGTCGCTGGTCGATCCCGCCGGCAAGGAGACCGACCATGCGCGCAGCCGCATCGGCTTCCGCAGCGTGGTGATCAAGGACCGCTCGCTGCTTCTGAACGGCCGGCGCGTGTTCATCCGCGGCGCCAACCGTCACGAGAACCACGACCGCACCGGCAAGGTGGTCGATGCCGACACCACGCTGCTCGACATCCAGGTGCTCAAGCGCTTCAACTTCAACGCCGTGCGCACCTCGCACTACCCGCCGCACCCGCGCTGGTTCGACCTGTGCGACGAGCACGGCATCCTGTGCATCGACGAGACCAACCTCGAAGCGCACCACCACTACCACGACATCGCCAACGATCCGCGCTACGCCCTCGCCTTCCTCGATCGCGGCAGCCGCATGGTGCTGCGCGACCGCAACCACCCGTCGATCATCATCTGGTCGCTGGGCAACGAGACCGGCTACGGCCCCAACCACGATGCGATGGCGGCGTGGATGCGCCACGCCGACCCCACGCGCATCATGCACTACGAGGGCGCGATCGCGGTCGCCGGGTGGGACAAGGGTCATGCCGGCAGCGACCTGGTGTGCCCGATGTACCCGCCGCCCAAGGATCTGGTCAACTGGGCGACGACGACCAAGGACTGGCGCCCGCTGATCATGTGCGAGTACGCGCATGCGATGGGCAACTCGTGCGGCGGCCTGGCCGACTACTGGCAGGCCTTCGAGAACACGCCGGGCATGCAGGGCGGGTTCATCTGGGAGCTGCTCGACCACGGCATCCGCAAGCGTCTGGGATCCGACATGCCGGTCGGCGCCGACGCCACGGCCACGCCAAGCGGCCGCACGCCGGACATCGGCTGGCCCGGCGACACGGAATATTGGGCCTACGGCGGCGACTTTGGCGAGGCCACCCACGACACCAATTTCGTGTGCGACGGCCTGGTGTGGCCCGACCGCACCCCGCACACCCCGATGTGGGAAGCGAAGACCCTGTTCCAGCCGTTGGCGGTCCGCCTGCTCGATGCCGCGACCTGCGCCGTGCAGGTGCGTTCGAAATACGACTTCATCAGCACCGCGCACCTCGCCGGCACTTGGCAGTTGACCGTCGATGGCCGTGAGGTCGCCGACGGGAAGCTTGCCAAGCTCGATCTGGCCCCGGGCGCGCATGCACAGTTCCAGGTGCCCTGCCGCATTCCAAGCGTGCTGCCCGGCCAGGAGGTGCATGTCACGTTGCGCTGGCACGACACCCGCGACCTGCCGCTGACCGGCCGCAACCACGAGGTGGCCTGGGCGCAGTTCGCCCTGCCCGCCGTGGCTGCGGCCCCTGCCGCTCCCGCCGTGGCGACACGGCGCAACCGCCTGGCCATCGACCAGGGGCGCAGCACCATCGCCATCACCGGCGACGGCGTGGCGGTGGAGATCGAACGCTCCAGCGGACGTCTGCTGCGCTGGTCGGTGGGCGGTACCGACCTGCTGGCCTCCGGCCCAGCCACCAGCATCTGGCGCGCTCCGACCGACAATGACGGCATCCGACTGACCGACATGCACCGCAACCCCCTGAAGAATCCCAATAATCCGTGGGAAGCGAAGCCGGTGCGGCGCTGGATGATCGCGCACCTCGACGAGGCGCAGACCACACTGGAGAAATTGAGCGCCCGCGTGGTCGGCGACTCCGCCGAGGTGGTCGCACGCACCCGCACCTGGGGTGCAGACAAGGCCAAGGCGGTGATCGCCGAGCACCGCCTGCGCATCGCGCCGGACGGCTCGCTGGCGTGGAGCCACCGCTTCGACACCCACAAGGATCTGCCCGACCTGCCACGCCTCGGCGTACACCTGACCCTGCCGCTCGGCTTCGAGCAGTTGGAATGGCTCGGCCTGGGACCGCACGAGACCTATAACGACCGCCGCGCCTGCGGGATGGTCGGGCGCTTCGCCTCGACCGTGCTCGACCAGTACGCCCCGCACATCATGCCGCAGGAGCACGGCCACCACCTCGACACGCGCTGGCTGAGTCTGCGCCGGGCCGACGGCGTCGGCCTGCTGGTCTCGGCGGCGCCGATGCTGGAGTTCAACGCCAGTCGCTTCGACCAGATGGCGCTCAGCAAGGCCTGGCACACCACCGATGTCGTGGCCGACGACTGCGTGCATCTGCACCTCGACGCCGCGCACCGCGGCCTCGGCACCGCCAGTTGCGGCCCCGACACCTTCGACCAGTACCGCGTACGCACAGGCCAGCGCTACCAGTTGGCCTACCGGCTGGTGCCGCTGGTGGCTGGCCAGGACGCCAACGCCGCCCATCGCGCACTGTAGGGAAGTCCCACACCGGGTCAGGGCTGGGTGTGGGGAATCCCCGCGCAGCCCCAGCCGGACACCAGATAGGCTGTCGGCGGAGGTCCCCATGATCCGCTACCTGCTGCTGTCCGCCTGTGCCTGCGCTGCCCTAACGGCGGCCGATACCCATCCCAAGAAGCGCGAGTTGGGCACCCTGCTCGCCCGCCAGGTCATCGACGCCGGCCACATCCTCGAGGTCCGCGCCCTGCCCAGCGCCGGTAACGGGGCCAATGCCTACCTCGTGCGCTGGGGCGACCTGGACAACGCCATTCCTGCGAAGACCAAGGGTCATTTCGACTGGAGCGGTAGCGCCTCGGTCTCCGGCGGGCAGGTCTCGGCCGTACGCCTGGTGGCCTTCGAGGATGGCAGCAAGAACGGCAAGGCCCAGGACAAGAAGTCCCGGCCTGGCGATCGACTGGTCGGTGATGGCTATGCCGGTGCCGTGGCCTGGCAGGCGCGCACCAGCAGCGCCTGGGACGGCGTCGTGGTCCATGCCCGGGGCGGCACCCTGGCGGTGCAGGCCGGGCCGGCCTCGCTCAGCGTAACACTACCCTGATCAGGCCAGCGCCGTCAGCATCGCGCTGGCGGCTGCGGCTTCGGCCTTCTTGCGGCTGATGCCCGCACCATTGGCGGTGCGTTCGCCGACCGTCAGCGTGGTGGTGAACTCCGGCGCGTGGTCGGTGCCGCCGCTGCGCACGGTGGCATAGACCGGCAGCTTCTGGGTATGGGCCAGAGCCCACTCCTGCAGCGCCATGCGCGGGTCGGATTCACCATGGCTGGGATCGGCCAGTTCCGGTTCGAGAAGCATTTCGACTGCGCGCAGGCCAGCTTCCCAACCGCCATCGATGAAGACCGCGCCGATCATGCCCTCGACCAGGTTCGCCTTCACCGATTCGGGCGGCTGCGGCCCGACCTGCCCACCGATGACGGCATGGGCGAGGACACCGGTGCGGTCGGCGACCCGGGCGAGCATGGCGCGCGAGACGAGATTCGATTTGGCGCGCGATAGCCAGCCTTCGTCGGCCTGGGGGTGGCGACCATAGACGGCGATGGCGACGACCGCTCCGAGGATGGCGTCACCGAGGAACTCCATGCGCTCGTTCGAGGCGCGGCGGCGGTCCTCGGGGGTGGCCTGGGCGGCCAGCCGGCTGGCGTGGGTGCAGCCCTGCAGCAGCAGATCGGGATTGGCGAAACGATGGCCCAGGACGCGCTCGGCGAATTCCAGACGGGTCTCGGGGCGGGCGATATCGGCCATCGGCGGAAGTGTAGTCCCACGGCACGGTTGGCAAAGCGCCGGGACGCGACAGGATCGCTGTCCATGTCCGAAGCCGTCGATCTCCTGGTCTCCTGCAAATACTGCCAGCATGAGTTTCGCGTGCCGGCCAGGTTGGCCGGCAAGCAGCTCAACTGCCCGAGCTGCCAGCGCTCCATCCCGGTGACGGCGGCCCCGGCCAAGGCCGAGGATAAGCTGGTCGGCAAGGAGATCGGCGGTACCCGCCTGGTCCGCCGTCTCGGTGCCGGCGCCCTCGGCGTGGTCTATGAGGCCGAGCAGGTCTCGGTCGGCCGTCGCGTCGCGATCAAGATGCTGTCGAGCCGCGCTGCGGCGCAGCCCGAGGTGGTCACCCGTTTCCAGCGCGAAGCAAAACTGAGCGCCGCCATCCAGCACCCGCATGTCGTCGCGGTCTATGACTGCGGCATGGATCGCGGGGTGCACTACCTGACCATGGAATTCGTGGACGGGAACACCCTGGCCGGCCTGTGCGAGGAATCAGAAACAGGGCGCCTCGACTGGAAGACGACCGCGACCTACATCGGCCAGATCGCCCAGGCGCTGAGCTATGTCCACGGCAAGGACATCATCCACCGTGACATCAAGCCGGCCAACATCCTGGTCGGCAAGGACAAGCAGGCCAAGCTGGCCGACCTTGGCCTGGCCAAGCAGATGGAGCCCGAAGGCGAAGGCGCCGGCCTGACCATGCAGGGCATGGCCCTGGGCAGTCCGGCCTACATGCCGCCCGAGCAGATCCGCAACGCGCGCGATGCCGGCCCCACCGCCGACCTCTATGCACTCGGCGCCTCGTTCTACCAGATGGTCAGCGGCAAGCTGCCCTTCGAAGGCAAGACCGGCACCGAGGTGATGACCAAGGTGCTGCGCGATCCCCCGCCGTCGCTGACCGGCCTGGTCCCCGACCTGCCGACCGATGTGCGCCTGCTGATCGAGCGCCTGATGGAGAAGGACCCGACCAAGCGCCCGCAGACCGCCGACGAGGTGGTGCAGCTTGTCGAAGGCCTGGGCAAGCCGAGCGGCAGCGCCAAGCCGCGCCGCGCCGCGCCGGGCACCGGCTCAGCGAAGAAGAAGGGCGGCTGCATGGGCCTGCTGCTGCTCGGCGGAGCGTTGCTCGCCAGTGGCGTCTGGCTGATCGCGCGCTGACCTACGGCACGCCGGCGTACTTGTGCAACTGCAGGCTGAGACGGCAGCCGCGCGTCGTGCACAACTCGACGCAGCGCGCCAGGTTGGCTGCGTAGCCGGCGCCCTGTGGTCCGTCGTCGGGGCAGGTCGGCTGGACGAACACCGGCTTGCCTGAAGTAAGCGCCTGCTCGATGAAGCCCTGCTGCTCGGGCACCAGGATCTTCCACCAATCGGGGTCGACCACCACCGGCTGGCCACACACCGCCTTCGGGCTGCATGAGACAAAGACGTTGGCCGGGCGCGGCGGACAGGGTCGCGTGCCGTTGGTCTCGATATCGACCCAGGAGAAGGCGGCACCGAGTGCAGCGAGCAGGTCCGCGTCGGCCTGCAGCAGCGGCTCGCCGCCGGTCAGGACGCAGCCGAGAGCCGAACGCTGGAGGCTGGAGGCTGGAGGCTGGAGGCGTGCGAGGATTGCAGCGAGATCCAGCGTGTCGCCACCGCGGAAATCGGTGTCGCAGTAGGGACAGGCAGAAGCGGCGCGTGTTTCGGGTCGACCGTCCCAGGCGTTACAGCCGGCCAGGCGCACAAACAGGCACGGCATGCCAGCATGCAGGCCTTCGCCCTGGATGGTCGGGCCGAAGATCTCTTTGACGCGGTAGCGGGCAAGCTCGGGGCTCGTCATATTCAGACTGCTGCCACGATACATGTTCTGCGCGAGCCTCCAGCCTCCAGCCTCCAGCCTCCAGCCAGATGCAGCATCACTTGAGCACGAGGTACCACATCCGGCCCTCGTACTCCTGCACCCCGGCGCGGCGTTCCGACTCCTCGCCGACACCCATGTACAGGTCGGCGCGACCTGGGGCACGCATCGCGCCGCCGGTGTCCTGGTCGAGACGCAGCGAGACATAGGACAGCTTCCGGCCGTTGCCGTCCTGCACCGTGGTCTGCACCAGCATGGCGGCGGCGGGGGGGAAGATCGCCTTGTTGGTCGCCACGGTCACGTCCGAGGTCACCGGCTGGCCGAGCGAGCCGAAGGGGCCACCGCTGGTGACGGTGAAGAAGGTGTAGCGCGGGTTCTTGGCGGCGTAGGTCGGCAACTCGTCGGGGTGGGCGCGGAAGAACTCGCGCATGCTGAAGAAGTTGAGTTTCTCCTTGGCGATGCGCCCGTCGGCGGCGAGGGCGGCGCCCATCGACTTGTACTCGTGGCCGCTGGTGCCGGCGTAGCCAGCGTCGATCACCTTGCCGTCGGGCAGGCGCAGCTTGGCCGAGCCCTGGATGCGCACGACGTAGGCCTCGAAGGGGTCGGCAAGGTAGGCCAGCTCGTGGCCGTTCAGCAGGCCGGTCGATTCCAGCTCGGCCGCTTCGGGGCAGGGCATCAGCGTGCCGTCGCGGCGCTTCCACTGCGCCTGCTCGTGCACCGTGCCGCCGACCAGCTGCGGCGGGCGCTTGTAGATCGGGAAGCGGTAGGGCCCCTCCTTGGTGTAGGAGGCGGCGAAGATCGGGGTGTAGTAGCCAGTGAACAACACCCCGCCGTTGCCATCCCAGCCCACCGACATGAATGCGCGGTAGCGCGTGCGGATCGCCCGGTCGAGTTCCTCGTCGCTGGCGGTGGCGAGCAGCTTGGCGAGGTCGGTAAGGCCGGCCTGCACCTGCTCGCGCGTTACCGGCAGCTCGGCGGGGAAGCGGGTCGCCGAGGACGGCTTGGCGAGGAAGGCCAGGCTGTGCTTGATGCCCTGCTGCAGCGCGCTGCGCTCGGCCGGGGTCAGACGGAAAGCCGGCAGAGTGGCGGCATCGACCTCGACCAGGGCGCTGGCGCCTTCGGCCAGCGGCTTGGTGTACTCCTTCGGCGTCTCGACCACCGGCTTGACGCGGCGCGAGCAACCGGTGGCAGGCAGGGCAACGGCGAGGACGGCGAGGGCGACGGCGAGAGTGCGGAGCATGGGGCGGCAGCATGGCGGGATTCGCAGAAATGCCAGACAACCGGTGCATTCGTTCGCCGCTGCGTATTCCGTCCGCCCATGCTCTTCGACCGCCTCGCCGACGCCTCCCGCTACGCCGCCCTCTCACCCCGCCTCGCCGCCGGCTTCGCCTGGCTGCAGAGTCGCGACTGGGCGCAGGTCGCCGATGGCCGCCATGTGATCGACGGCGAGGACCTCTTCGCCATCGTCGAAGGTGGAACCACCTTCGATCCGGCAGTGCGGCGCTACGAGAGCCACCGCACCTACCTCGACATCCAGCTCAGTCTGGAGGGCGGGGAACGCATCGGCTGGTGTCCGGCCCAGTCGCTGCCCTCCGGCACCCAGGAAGGGCCGGACATCTGGTTCCACCCGGAACCCGAGTACGGACAACTGCTGACTGTCCTTCCAGGCTGGTTCGCCGTATTCCTCCCCGGCGAAGGCCACAAGCCCTGCTGCCGCCTCGCTGAACCTGCCCGCCCATTCAGAAAATGCGTGGTCAAGGTGAAGTGGGGGTGAACGGAGTGGGGGGTTGGCAAACCGACGTGCGTCATACAGTCCGCCCCCTCAACCCTCCCAACCGGAGTTTCCACCCATGGTCCGCATCTCCCGCGCCCTCGCCCTCATCGCCATCTGCGCCAGCGCAGCCTTCGCTGCTGATGCCGCGCCGGCCGAGCCGAGCCACCTCAAGGACATCATCGGCTCGCTGCTCGGCCTGGTCCTCGGCCTGGTGCAGTTCGCCGTCGGCCTGGGCATCGCCGCCTTCGCCATCACCAAGGGTCTGCAGGTCGTCTCGAAGCTGCTCGGCGGCCTCGACATCTGGGCCGAGGTGGCCAAGAAGAACATCGCCGTCGCCCTGCTCGCGGCCGGTGCGGTGATCAGCTACACCCGCGTGGTCGGCTCGGGCATCGACAGCATGACCAAGGGCCTGGGCAGCCTGGCCGGCGGCGAGTGGAGCGCTGGCGTGGTCGGCCTGATCGCCGGCATGATCAACCTCGGCGTCGCCATCATGGTCGCCAGCTTCGCCATCACCGTCACCTTCAAGGTCATGGACAAGCTGACCAAGGGCATCGACGAGAAGGCCGAGCTCTCGGGCGGCAACATCGCCATCGGCGCCCTGTACTGCGGCATCCTGATCGGCGTCAGCGGTCTGGTCGCCTCGGGCGTCAGCGGCATCTCGATCGGCCTGGGCAACTTCCTCAGCGCCCTGGCCAAGGCCGCCGGCATCTGAAGCCGGCCCCTGGGACCGCGCGCGGCCCGCGCGCCCGTGGCAATGGAAGCAGCAACACCCCCGGCCTACGGCCGGGGGTGTTGCGTTGGCAGCAGCATCGGCGGGCTGAAGCCCGCCAGCCAGGCCGGCTGAAGCCGGCGCTACCGTGCGAGCGCCTCGGCCAACGCGCGGGCGCTGGGCAGGTCGCTGAACTGGAAGCCGCGAGTGGCGATCAGCGGGTCGTCGAGCAGCGGCCGCGCCTCGGCCAGGCGCGAGAGGCCACGATCGACGCCGATGATCAGGCCCGGCAGCAATCCGGCGCGCAGCTGGTCGAGGCGGGTGCGCAACTGCACCAGATGCCAGCGGTGAAACAGCTCGACCGCCACGGTGCGCTGGCCATCAGCGAGGGCCAGATCGGGCAGCACGACCTGCCCACCCGGCAGCACGATCGGTTCGGGATCGACGGCGGTCCAGCCGGGCAGCTTGGCCGGCAATTGCTCCAACCAGGCCGCCAGCTCGGGCGGCACCCAGTCGAGCAGCGCGAGGTCGCCGGGCAGGCCAAGCGACTGGTCGAGTTCCATGCGCGCGGCATGCACGCCGCGCGGCGGCACCACCTGGACCTGCGCCGACCACTGCGTGGCGCAGGCCAGGGCCGGCAACCACAGCGCAAGCTGCATGCCGTAGGCCGAGCGCTGGTCGAGCACCGCCGCCGGGCCGCTGACCGTCAGGTACAGCCCGCCTCCATCCGCCGAAGCGACCTCGGCGCACAACCGGCGCCGCGCGAGGGCGCGCAGCAGGCGGCGCTGGATGCCGCGCTCGCGGTCGCGCAGGTGGACGCGCAGTTCGCTGGCGCCCAGCAGCAGGCCCTGGCACAGCGCCAGGTTGCAGCGCGCGATCAGCGTCGTCGCGTTCCACGCCGGCACCGCCGCCAGCACCGCGCGGTCGGGCAGGTCGGCATACAGGCCGTCGGCCAGCGCCTCGGGCGCCAGGGCCAGTTCGGCAGCCACCGCGGCGCGGTGCTCGTCGCTGCTGGCGAGCGGTTGACGCAGGCGCGCGAACGAGGCGGCGAGGGCGCGCGCGCGCAGCGCCTCGGCCGAGGCCGGGTCGCCGAAGTCGCAGGCATCGGTCAGCACCTTGGACAGGCCGCGCCCGACCAGCATCTGCCGCGAACCATGCAGAATGGCCGATTCGCCCTCGTCCAGTTCGCCGCGCATGCGTCCGATGCCACCCTTCCAGAAGGCCAGCAGATCCTCGGCCAATTGCAGCACGGCCGGGGTCGGCTTCAACCAGCGCGGCAGTAGGCGATCGCCGTCGAGGCGGTAGCGGAGGAGCTGACGGGTCAGCATGGCCGAGCGGGGGGCGGGGGGCGGGGGGCGGGGGGCGCTTCGTCGCGCCAGTCGTTCTCGCCGAAGGCGGCGTGCGAACGCCGCCGCTCGCTGGTGAAGCCCTCGGCGGTGCCGGCGCTGACCAGTTCGTAGAGCACCGCCACCTTGCCCTGCTGTGGGCGCAGAATGCGGCCAAGGCGCTGGACATGCTCGCGCACACTGCCCGAGCCGCTGACGATGATGCCGACGCTGGCCTCCGGCACATCGACGCCCTCGTTCAGCACCTTGCTGGTCACCAGCACCGGCCACGAGCCGTCGCGGAAGGCGGCGAGCATGGCGCGGCGTTCGGCCGGGCGGGTGTGGTGGGTCATCACCGGCAGCACCATCTGCCGGCCGATCTCGTAGGCGGTGTCGTTGTCGTCGGTGAAGATCAGGGCGCGTTCGCCGCCATGTTCGCGCAGCAGTTCCCACACCGCGCGCAGCTTGGCGCGGCTGGCGCGCGCCAGGCGCTTCTGCTCGCGCCAGGCGCGCAGCGCGGCGCGGCCGCGCGGATCGCGTCCGGCCGCCGCGAGGAAATCCTGCCAGCCGGTCGGCCCCGACAACTGCACCCCGCTGGCGCGCAGGAAGGTGAGATACTGGGCGCGATGGGCGGTGTAGGAGGCCGCCTCGTCGGGGTCCATCGCCACCTCGACCACCTCGGCCTGGTAGCTGGCGAGGAACTCGCCTTCCAGTTCATCGATGCGCGTGCGGTGCACGATCGGGCCGACCAGATCGTCGAGGCGGCCCTCCTGGCCGTCGCTGCGCTCGGGCGTGGCGGTGAGTCCCAGACGGAAGGGCGCGATGCACATGCTCGCGGTCTGGCTGGTGACCCCGGAGGGCAGGTGGTGGACCTCATCGAAGATGATCAGGCCGAAGCGGTTGCCATGCCACGGCATGAACAGGATGCCCGAATCGTAGGTCGCCACGGTGATGTCGTCGAGGCGCTTCTCGCCGCCGCCGTACTGGCCGACCGGACGGCCGAGGCGGGCTTCGAGATCGGTCGCCCACTGCACCACCAGGTCGATGGTCGGGGCCAGCACCAGGGCGCTGCGCCGGCACGCAAGCATGGCGCGCAGCGCGACGTAGCTCTTGCCCGCCCCGGTCGGCAGCACCACCACGCCACGGCGCTGCGCCCCCTCCCACGCCTCCAACGCGGCCCGCTGGTAATGGCGCATCGGCCGCGGTTCGCGCTCGGCCAGCACGACCTCGGCGTAGGCGCGGGCCTCGTCACGGTACTCGGCCTTGCCATGCAGGCGGCGCAGGATCGCGGCGTAGTGCAGGGCGGCAGCGCGATGCAGGCGCACCCGCGCATCCCACACGCACAGTCCCGCCAGCGGGCCGCCGTCTTCGGGCAGACCGTCGAGCAGCAGGGTGCCGTCTTGGAAGCGGAGGGAGATCATGGGCAGGGGGCGGGCGAGGCGACTTTTAAGGCGGAAGGAGGAAGGAGGAAGGCGGAAGAAAGGCTCGCAGGCGTGGCATCATGGCAAGCGCGCAGCGCGGCGATCCTTCCGCCTTCCGCCTTCCGCCTTCCGCCTTAGCGTCCCCGCCCATGTCCCCCGCCGCCCTGATCGCCGCCCACGGCTCGCCGCTCTACCTCTACGACCTCGACACGGTGCGCGCGCGCTGCCGTGCCCTGAAGGCCGCAATCCCCTACGCGCCGTTCCAGCCGCTCTACGCGATCAAAGCCAACCCCTGCCCGGCGGTGGTGCAGACGATCGTCGGCGAAGGCTTCGGCATCGACGCAGTGTCGCCCGGCGAGGTGGCGATGGCGCTGCGCCTGGGCGTCGCGCCTCAGCGCATCGTGTACACCGAGAAC
This sequence comes from bacterium, assembly GCA_020047915.1. Lineage (GTDB taxonomy): Bacteria > Planctomycetota > UBA11346 > UBA11346 > UBA11346 > UBA11346. Next base: position 19,659 of record JAIFND010000122.1, read on the forward strand.
AACATGACCGACGCCGAGCAGGCCGAGGCGATCGCGCAGGGCGTGCTGATCAACTGCGGCTCGCTCGACCGGCTGGAGCGCCTCGGCGCGGCCGGAGTGCAGCGCTGCGCAGTGCGCTTCAATCCCGACATCGGCGCCGGGGCGCATGAGAAGATCTGCACCGCCGGCCCGCTGACCAAGTTCGGCGTGCCCAACGCGCACCTCGACCGCGTGCTGGAGATCGAACGCCGCACCGGCATCCGCGTGGTCGGAGCGCACATGCACATCGGCAGCGGCTTCCTTGAACCGGAAGCCTTCGCCCAGGCTTGCACCGTGATCTTCGCCCTCGCAGCGCGACTGCCGCACCTCGAGTTCATCGACTGCGGCGGCGGCATCGGCATCCCCTACCGGGCCGAACAGCAGCCGATGGACCTGACCGCGATGGGCCGCCGTCTGGCTGCGGACATGGAGGCCTTCTGCGTCCGCTACGGCCGCCGCCTGGAACTGCGCCTGGAACCGGGCCGCTTCCTGGTCGCCGAATCCGGCACTCTGCTGTGCACCGTCACCAGCGTGAAGGAGACCCCTGAAGGGCGCGTCTTCGTCGGTACCGACACCGGCTTCAACCATCTGGTACGGGTGGCGATGTACGACGCCTTCCACCGCATCGACAATCTCAGCCGCCCCGACGCCCCGCGGCGGAAGGTCGATGTGGTCGGCAACATCTGCGAAAGCGGTGACATCTTCGCTCGTGACCGCGAGCTGCCGCTGCCCCAGCCTGGCGACATCCTGGCGATCCGCGACGCCGGGGCCTACGGCTTCGCCATGGCCAGCACCTACAACCTGCGCCCGCTGCCCGCCGAGGTGGTCACCGAAGCGGGCCAGGCACGCGTCGTCCGGCCGCGCCAGCAGATTGCCGAGTTGCTCGCCGCCTGGCCCGGATTCTAAACCCGAACCCCTTGTGGTACGGCGGGTTAAGAAATAACAGCAAACCCTTGACGATGCCCTGCCGGAAGCCCACGATGGGCCCATGCCCAAAGCGGAACAGACGGTCGTGCTGACCAACCGCATGGGCCTCCACGCCCGTCCGTCGACCCAGATCGCGACCGCCGCCAGCCGCTTCACCTGCGAGCTGACGATCACCAAGGACGACATGACGGTGGATGCGAAAAGCGTCCTGGAACTGCTCATGCTGGCCGCCGAATGCGGCTCGGAACTGACCATCCACGCGGAAGGTGATGATGCGGTCAGCGCCGTGAAGACGGTGGCGACCCTGATCGAGAAACGCTTCGGAGAGCTTGACGTCGATGGCTGAGGCCGCCATGTGGCGGGTGCATGTCAGCACCTGGTTCGGCGCCGGATGCCTGCGCCCCGCGCCGGGAACCTGGGGAAGCATCGCCGCCGCCCTGCTCGCGCTGGCCCTCGTCCCGCTCTGCCCGGCCGACACCTTCCGCTGGATCATGCTGGCGGCCGTCCTCCTGGTGACCGCGCTGGGCGTCTGGTGCGCCCCGGCAGCGGCGGCCCACTACGGGGTCGAAGATCCCTCCCAGGTCGTCATCGACGAGGTCGCCGGCACCTGGCTGGCCATCGCCCTGCTGCCTGCCAGCGCCCTGGCGATGCCCGTGTTCGGCATCGCCGTCGCCTTCGTCCTCTTCCGTGTGTTTGACATCGCCAAGCCCTGGCCGATCGGTTGGTGCGAGCATCTGCCCGGTGGCTGGGGCATCATGGCCGACGATATCGTTGCGGGGGTCCTCGCGGGCCTCCTCGCAGCCGCCCTCCTGGGCTGATGGGATACTCATGACCAACCCCTCGAGCAGCGGACGTCAGCGGCCAGCACCGCCAGCCCAGCGCAAGACCCAGGCCCCGGCCCCGGCGGCGCCCCGCCCCCCTGCAGCCAAGACCAACTCCTCTGGCCGCAGCGCCACCGCAGCGCCCAGCCCCGCCACCTCCTCTGGTCGCAGCCCCATCGTCCGAGATGATTCATCCTCGGGCAAGACCAAGACCTCCGACCTGACCGGCCTGGCCGGTGGGCATGGATCGCGCAGCCCCGGTCGGCAGAACTCCTCCGACCGCCAGGCCGGCAAGCCGGTACGGCCGGTGATCCGCGGCAACAGGCCGCGCATGGCGCTGCGCAGCAAGTTCATGCTGGTCATGGCCGGCGTCACCGCCCTGACCATGATCATGCTCGGCCTGACCATGGGCGGCACGGCCAACAAGTACATCTACGGCCAGAAGACCATGGACGGCATCGAGACGGCGCAGATGGCCGTGCAGATCGCCGGGATGGTGAAAGACCGGGTCGATGCGATCAAGGCCCACGCCAAGCAGGAAAACGACAACGCCGCGTTGCAGAACCTGCAGAAGGAAACCGAAGATTACGTCGAGCGCTACCTCGAGAAGGTGACCGGGTGGGGCGACGGGCTCAGTGACATCCAGGGCATCCGCTACCACATCGAGAAGATTCCGGAGCTGTCCGGCATCGGTGTCGGTGAAGACATAGAGACGAAGATCCGCAGCAAAGTTGACAGCCTGTTCGTACCCAAGCGCAGCATCACGGTCGGCGTCCCTGAGGGCATCACGATCTACGAAGGAACCAAGCTGACCAAGAGCGGCCCGGTCAGCATCCTGCGCTTCAAGATCGCCCTGCCCAGCGACCCGCCCCCCGCCGGCTTTGGCCGCGTGGTCGGTGGCGATGGCCAGGCCGAACCGGCCAACGTCCGCGTCGATATCGCCATGAACTCGGTCGATCAGGTGAAGTCGAATCTGATGACCACGATTGCCATCGCCATCATCATCGCCATCGCCGCGGTGCTGGGCATCGCGCAGTGGCTGGCGAGCAGCATCACCAAGCCGCTGGAAGTCCTGCTCAAGGACATGCAGATCGTCTCGAAGGGCAAGTTGGGGCATCGCACCACCGCGCATTCCACCGACGAGGTCGGCCTGCTCGCCAACGAATTCAACAAGATGACCGAAAGCCTCCAGGAGGCGCAGAGTGCGGTCATCGAGCAGGAGAAACAGGCCTACGAACTCAGCCTGGCGCGCGAGGTGCAGCAGCAGTTGCTGCCGGCGCAACCGCCGCTGATCACCGGCTTCCAGTGCCACAGCTTCTACCAGGGCGCCAAGGCCGTCTCTGGCGACTACTTCGACTTCATCCCACTCGGCCCTGGCGTGTGGGGCTTCATCATCGCCGACGTCTCGGGCAAGGGCATTCCCGGCTCGATGGTCATGGCGGTGACCCGCACCGTGGTGCGCCTGGTCGCCCCGCAGGGCGGGCACCGCGCCGACGAGACGCTGAAGGACACCAACCGCCTGATCGCCAAGCAGATCAAGCGCGGCATGTTCGTCACCGCGTTCTATGCCGTGCTCGACGAGAACACCGGCCTGCTGACCTACGCCTCGGCCGGTCACAACCCGATCGTGCTGTACCGCGCCAAGACGCGCAGTTACGAACTCGCCACGACCAAGGGCATCGCCCTCGGCTTCAATGAAGGCCCGATCTTCGACCGCACCATCCAGGTCGCCCAAACCACGCTCGAGCGCGGCGACACCATGGTGATGTACACCGACGGCTTCCCCGAGGCGATGAACGCGCGTAACGAGGAGTTCGGCGACGAAAAGTTCTACGAGATGATCGCCGCCAACGGGCATCTCGATCCGCCCGCCCTGACCGATGCCGTGGTCGCCGGCATCGCCAAGCACCGCGGTGATGCCGAGCAGAGCGACGACCTCACCATCCTGACCGTGCGGCGGGCCTGAGCATGCACATCCAGGACCTCAGCATCCCCAACGAGATGCATGAGTTGGCCCACGTCCGCAACGAGATCAGCGAGGCGATCACCAAGGGCGGATTCCCGGTCGCGCACACCAACCGCATCCTCATCGCAGTCGACGAAGCGGTGACCAACATCGTCGAGCACGGCTACGAGGGCACGGCGACTGGCAAGGGCATCATCGATATCCACATGGAGGTCGATGAGCAGCGCTTCTCGATCTCGATCATGGACCAGGGCGAGTCCTTCGACCCGCGCACCATGTCGGACATCGACATTGAACGCCATGTCGCCGCCGGCCGCAGCGGCGGCCTCGGCGTCTTCCTGATCCGCAAGATCATGGACGTGGTGGACTACCACCATGAGACCGGCCGGCACAACCGGCTGACGATGGTGAAGAAGGCGTGAGCATTGCCCCTAGGGGTTAGGGGTTAGGGGTTAGGGCCCAGGCACCTCAGCATTCAGAAACCACGCTGCACCACGACCCCAACCCCTGGGGCAATGGCGCGGCAATCACGCCCTAACCCCTGGGGCAATGCAGGGGCAATGGACTCTATGAAGCTCGCTTCCCGCGTCGGCCGCATCGACGCCTCCGGCATCCGCCGCATCTTCGATCTCGCCAGGTCGCTCAAGGACCCGATCAACCTGTCGATCGGACAGCCCGACTTCCCGGTCGATGACACGGTCAAGAACGCGGCGATCGCTGCGATCTCGGCCAACCGCAACAGCTACACCCAGACCCAGGGCATCCCCGAGTTGCGTGAGATGTCGCTGGCCGAGGAAAAGACACACACCGGCCGCACCTGGGCCGCTGACGAGATCCTGGTTACCAGCGGGGTCAGCGGCGGTCTGTTCCTCGCACTGATGGCGCTGGTCGATGATGGTGACGAGGTCCTGATCCCAGATCCGTACTTCGTGATGTACAAGCATCTGGTACGCCTGTTCGGCGGCGTGCCGGTGTACCTCGACACCTACGCCACCGGCTTCGTGCCGACCCCCGAGGCGATTGAGCGCGCCTGCACCCCGCGCACCCGCCTGCTGCTGATCAACTCGCCGGCCAACCCGACCGGGCGCATCATCCCGGCGGATATGCTGCAGGGCATCGCCAAGGTCTGCGAGAAGCGCGGCATCACGGTGATATCGGACGAGATCTACCGCCTCTTCGCCTACGGTCCCTGCCCGTCGATCAGCAGTTTCCTACCCGACACCGTCACCCTGGTCGGACACTCGAAGAGCTACGCTATGACCGGCTGGCGCCTGGGCTACGCCTGCGGACCCAAGGCGGTGATCGACGCGATGACCAAGGTGCAGCAATACAGCTTCGTGTGCGCCCCATCGGTCGCGCAGTATGCCGCCCTGGCCGGCCCGCAGGTCGACCACAAGCCGAACATCGGCGCCTACCGCGACAAGCGCGACCTGATGGTCGGCATCCTCTCGCCGACCTTCGAGATCGCTCCGCCCGATGGCGCGTTCTACCTGTGGGCCAAGGTGCCGGGTGGACTCAGCGGCCAGCAGTTCGTCGAGAAGGCGATCGCCAACAACTGCCTGATCATCCCCGGCGGGGTGTTCAGCGAACGCGACACCCATATCCGCATCTGCTACACCGTGCCCGACGCCAAACTGCGTGCCGGAGCGGAGCTGCTGGTGCGCTTGGCAACCTCTTAGTATTATTGCTTTTACACTATCTTTATTGATTGCAATTGCTGAGGCGTGACCAGGGGCTATGGTCCTGACTAGGGGTGATTTTAGGGGCACAATCAGCCCTTAGTCCCCCTACAAGGGCTCCCTATGGCCGTCTACAAGCAACCCGGCTCCGACTTCTGGCTTATTGAGTTCACCTTCGAAGGACACCGCTACCGCAGGTCATCCAAGACCACCAACAAGCGGGAGGCCGAGGCCAACGAGGCCAAATGGAGGACTGACCTACGGGCACAGCAATACTTGGGGGTACCCCCTCCGGAAGCCAATAAGTCCTGGGGCTGTGCTGCCTAAGCTGATTTCGGACTTCCATCGTGAGCAAGTCTCACAAGGATCCGACCATGTCCACCACTCCCGACTCCAAGCCCAAGCG
>JAIFND010000032.1 GCA_020047915.1 bacterium
TGATGTGGCGCAGCTCGGTGGCACGCATGGGGCGCATCCCGGCCGAGGGCAGCCGGGTGACGGTGCGCGGCTCGCTGGATGTGTACCCGCCGCGCGGCGCGTATCAGATCATCGCCTCGCGCATCACCGAGGCGGGGCAGGGCGACCTCGCCGCCCGGCTGGAGGCGCTGAAGGCGAAGCTCGCCGCCGAGGGCCTGTTCGCCGAGGAACGCAAGCGCCCCCTGCCCTTCCTGCCGCGCGCGGTCGGGCTGGCCACCGCCAGCGGTTCGGCGGCACTGGCTGACCTGCTGCACAGCATCCGCGACCGCTTCCCCGACATGCCCGTGGTGGTCGCGCCGTGCCTGGTGCAGGGGCGTGGCGCCGCCGCGTCGATCGTCGCCGCCCTTGACCGGCTGGCCGCCCACCCGCAGGTCGACGTCATCATCTGCGGTCGCGGCGGCGGTTCGCTGGAGGACCTGTGGGCCTTCAACGAGGAGCCGGTGGTGCGCGCCATCGCTGGCTGCAGCAAACCCGTCGTCAGCGCGGTCGGCCACGAGACCGACTGGACCCTGGCAGACCTCGCCGCCGACCTGCGCGCCAAGACCCCGACCGCGGCGGGCGAACTGATCGTGCCGGTGCGCGCCGAACTGGACGCGGCCCTGGCCGACGCGCGGCTGCGCCTCGACAACGCCATCGGCGGACAGCTTGACGAGGCGCGGGCCCGGCTCGCCGCCTTGGCTGCGCACCGCGCCCTGGCCGCGCCGGGCTACCAGATCCAGATCCGCGCCCAGCGCCTCGACGAGCTGTCGGCCCGCCTGCACGCCGGTTTCGCCCGTCGCGTCGAGATCGGCCAGGCGCGGCTGAGCGAACAGGCGGCCCGGCTGCACGCGCTGTCCCCGCTGGCGGTCATCGGTCGTGGCTTCACCGTCCTGCGCACCGGCGAGGGCCGTCTGGTGCGTCGCCTGGCCGATGCCGTGCCCGGTACGCAGTTGGAGGCGCGGGTGAGCGACGGTTGGATCTTCGCCGAGGCGGTCGGGGTCAAGCCAGAGACTTGAAATGCCAAATGCTGGAATGCTGAAATGCTGGAATGGAGCGTCCCTCGGGCATTCTAGCATTCCAGCATTCCAACATTTGGCATTCACTCAGCCGGTTCCATCTCCGCCGACATCCCGCCCTTGCTGCGCGGCAGCCTCGGGTCCTTGCCGTAGGCGTGGATCTGCTCGACCTTCAGCTCGGCGCGCTCCTTCGAGGTCGTATCGACGATGGTCCGCCCCGTGGCATCGACCTCGCAGGCGTGCAGGAAGGCGCGCTCCGGCGTCTTGTTGAAGATCTTCCCAAGCATCTCGACGACGTACTCGTAGGTGTGGTCGTCGTCGTTGAGCAGCACGACATGCCAACGCGGGGCGATGCGCACCTCGGGCTTCTCAATGGTCTGCGGAGCGGCGGTCGCCATGCGCTGATTTCCCGTGTCGCAGGCGCGGTGCAAGCCCGCGTGACCGGGCGGCGGAAGGTATAGCCTGGGACCATGCCCACCGTGCTCATCACCGGCGCCTCCTCCGGCATCGGCGCCGCCATCGCCCGCGCCCTCGCCCCGCGCCATGACCTCATCCTGGTCGCGCGCCGCGCCGACCGGCTGACTGCCCTAGCGACTGAGCTCGGCCCGCGACACCGCACCATCGCCGCTGATCTGGCCGATCACGCCGGCCTGGCCGCGGTCGTGAGCGGGGTCGCTGAACTGGATGTACTCGTCAACAACGCGGGAGTCTTCGCCCTGGCCAACGGTGATGCGATCACCGCCGAGCACCTTGACGGGCTGTGGCGGATCAATGTCAACGCGCCGATGCTGCTGACCGCCGCCTTGTTGCCGCGACTGCGGGCGGGGGGCAGCGTGATCAATGTCAGCTCGGCCGTGGTTGAGAACGCCTTCACAAGCTGTGGAGCCTACACCGCCAGCAAGTGCGCCCTCGAAGGCTGGAGCCGGGTGCTGCGCGAAGAGTTACGGCCGCGCCGCATCCGGGTCGGCATCCTCGCCCCAGGCGCCACCGACACCGAGGTCTGGCCCCCCGAGTTCGCCGGGGCCGAGCGCAGCCGCATGGTGCGGGCGGCGGACGTCGCCGAAGCGGCCCGGATGATGATCGAGGCGCCCCCAGCCACGTCCTTCGATCGCATCGCTGTGACTCCCAGTTCCGGTGCGATCTGAGACATCCCCCCACCTACCCCCTTCGCAAGCGCCGGTCGCCTGCTAGGCTCCTCGTATGAGTTCACCCCGCTGGACCAGCGACCTCGCCACCGGCAACGCCGCCATCGACCGCGAGCACCAGGAACTGGTCGAGATCATCGACCAACTCAAGGCTGCGGCTTCGGGAGGCGACCAGAAGGCGCAGTTGTCAAACGCCCTCGACCGCTTCCGGGCGCACGTCCTCGACCACTTCCCCAACGAGGAGCGCGAGATGGAGGCCAAAGGCTATGCCGGCCTGGCCCAGCACCGCCTCGCGCATGCCGCGCTCACCGAATCGGTGTGCGATCTGGTCGCCAAGGACAACGACGGGCAGACTGTGCTGTACAGTGAAGTTGATCGGCTGGGCCAGGCCCTGTACCGTCATATCCTGCTGGATGACAAGCCCTTCGCGACATTCCTGACCAAGGGCTGAGATGGTCGATCTGCCCCGGCTGAGCAAGGACCAGCGCGAGCAGGTCGGCGATGCACGCCTGATGCTGGAGGCGGCGGCGCACAACGCCGGCATCCTCGCACGCCATCAGGGCGGGCTCGATGCCGACCAACGCCAGGCGCTGGAGAACGCCGCCGCCCAGGCGGCGCAGGCCGCCGGCACGCTGCGCCGGGTGGTGCTGCAGCTCAGGCAGACGGCTCACGACGGTTGAGCCGCGCCCGTGCGCGAGGGCGCACGGACATGCCTATGGATGCATGCGCTGCCTGAGCAGTTGATTGCGCGGCTACGCACGACGCGGCACACTGCCGGCATGAGCGCCCCTCCCGAATTCGCCGACCTGTTCGGCAGCCTGCTGCGCAGCCGCAACACCAACCTCGCCGATCTGGCGCCCAAGGTCGGCGTCTCGGCCAGCACCCTGTCGCGCATCCGCACCGGACGCCGCGCCGCCACCGAGGCGCAGGCGCGGCGGCTGGCCAGCGCGCTGGGCCTGGTCGGCGACGAGGCCGAGGATTTCGTCGCCGCCGCCCTGCTGCAGGCCATGCCGCCAGCGGTGCGCCAGCGTCTGCGCACCGCCGAGGACCTGGCCGGGGCGGCCCAGGCGCGCAGCCGCCAGCTCGAACACGGCTTCGCCCAACTACGCAGCGAGACCGGCTTCCACGACGGCTGGTGGATCACCTGGAGCCGCAGCTTCTTCAACGATGGCCGCATCCAACGCAGCCTGCTGCGCCTGGAAGGCGGCGGGGCGCGGCTGCTCGCCGGCGAGTCCGGCCTGGTGCGCTACAGCTATCACGGCAGTTGCGAGATCCTGGGCGACAAGCTGTTCATCCGCGTGGCCGAGGATCGCGGTGCCGCTGAATGGGTGCAGATCACCTGCCATTCACTGTTCAACCTCTCGCGGCCCGCCTTCCTCTACGGTCTGGTGCACGGCATCAGCGGCACCGACATGCGCCATCCGGTCAGTTGGCCGAGCGCCGCGCGCATGCTGCTGCTGCACGCCTGCACCCTCGACCAGGCGCCCGAGCGCAGCGAGAAGGCGCGGCAGCTGGAGTCGCTGGTCGGTTCCTTCGACCCGGCCCGCCTGCGCGGCGCCTGGCCGGCCTTCCTCGGCCCGGACGACCACATCCGCTCGGCCCTGCAGCTCGACGACGGCCCCCTGGAACCGTCGATCGTGAGACTCACCGACAACCGGCTGGGCGAGGACAGCGTGCTGCGCGCGGCGCTGGGCTGAACCTAATAACCTCTTTTCACAAGGAGGAACGGAGGCAACAGAGTTCGCATCAAGGAGTTCCGCCGGTGTGGCTGATCACCAGCTGGGCGACTGGCGGTTCCCCCTGAAAACCGTGTCGCCTCCGTTGCCTTCGTTCCTCCTTGTGAATCCAACTGCGGAATCAAGGCTGAATCCTACAGCTTCGCGCCACCCGTGGCCTGCAGCGTCCAGCCCAGGCCGATGCGAGTCGGCGCGGCCGGGCTGAAGTCCACCTCCCAGCGCAGCACGCCTGGCTGGATCACGCTGTAGCCGGCACTGGTCGCGGCATCGATGCCCACCGTGATCTCGCGCGCCCGGCTGACCGGCGTGGTCAGATAGACGCGCAGCCGGCGCGGCGCCTGGCCGGTGTTCCAGATCCAGCGGTCGGCGCCGTGGCGCTGCGCCTTCTCGGTCTGGGCCGCCGGATCGACCTGCCAGGTCGAGGTCTCGCCGACGAACACACTGTCATCCTCGGCCACCACCAGATCGCAGGTCGCGCCCGAAGGCAGGTCGGGCAGCATGCCGCTGCGCATCCCGCCCGCGCCATCGGCAATCGAGACCGGTCCACCGGGCACGGGCGCGCCGTCGAGGCGCAACGAGACGCGGCGCATGGCGATCGGCGCCAGTTGCGGGGCCAGGATCCACTCGTCGGCCAGCACGCGCAGTTCGGAGGCGGGCAGGGCGACGGTGACCTGGGCCGAACCGGCCGGCAGCGCGATGGCCGGCAGGTCGGCGGCGAAGGGATCGCGGTCATCGGCCGCCTCGCCTGCCGGGGGCTTGGCCGGTGGCGGCGCAGCAGGCGAAGACGCCTGCATCTCCGATAGCGCGCTGCTGGCATCGGTCGCCGCAGGGGCCGTGCGCGAAGCCACACCCCAGCCGACCGAACTGCTCTTCTCCACCGATTTCCGCCGGGTGACGGCGGCATCCTCGGCGACGGTGACCTGCCGCGGGGCCGGAGCAGACAACGGACGGACCAGCGGGGCGGTGGTGATGCGCACCAGCGGCGCTCCCCAATCCTCGCCCGCCGGCTTGCGCAGCACGGCATGACGGACGAGGTGCATGACCGACCCGTCGAGGGTGGCGCTGGTCGAGGCCGTCCAACCGCCCTGGCGGCTGTCGGCGACGATGCGCAGCGCCGCCGCCGCGTGCATCGTCACTTCCAGTACTGCGACACCGGGAATCGGCCGGCCGCTCCAGCGCAGGCGCAGGGCATCGTCGGGCCAGACCTGGATACCGCGCAGGTCCTGCCCACCCAGGCCGAGCAGGGCTTCGGCCCCCTCGGCATCGCCAGTCAGGACGGCGACCTCGTCGATCAGGGCGGTGCGTTCGGCGGCAGCCAGCGCAGCGTCCTGATCGATCCGCTCGACCCGCGCCAGGTGGTCGTCCAGGGCGGCCTGCCAGGCTGGTGCAGCCGTGGCGGTTGGCGTGCGAGTACGCCATTCCTCGTTCCACCGGTCGGCGAGCTGGCGCCGGTCGTTGATGGTCTGCAGCGTTCCAGCCAGGCGGTCGCGTCGCTGGCGCAGCGCGGCCAGGGCGGTCGGCGGTTCACCGGGCGGCGGGCCGGCGACCACCTGCCGCTGCCAGGCGGCCGCGCCGCCAACCACGGCAGGCTCGCCGGGCAGACGCGGTGGCAGCCGCACGCGATGCGTGCCGGCAGGCAGATCCAGGCGCCAGGCCAGGCGGGCGCCATCGGGATGCGCGGTCAGCCGCTCGGGGGCCGGCAGATCGAGTTCGACCGCAGCGACGGTGGCGACGACAAGCAGCAGCGGACAGAGGCGGCGCATGTCAGCGGTACTCCAGCACCGGCCGCACAGCGGTCGGATAGGTGAAGCGGTATTCCAGCACGTGTTCGGCACCGGGTGCCAGGGTGAAGCGCAGGAAGGGATCGTCGCGGCGCAGGCGTTCCAGTTCGCTGTCGGCCACCTGCGGCGCCACCAGGGCGAAGGCCACCTCGCCCTCGCTGGCGGCCAGCGGCAGCGGCTCGACCACCGCAATGGCCGGCGTCCCCGCCGGGGCCGAGCAGGTGAAGCGCAGACGCACGGTCATCGTCCGGCGGATCCAGCCCTCGTCGGTCGTGACCTCGGCGGTCCGCGCCACGCGCACCCGCTCGTCGCGCCCGAGATCCAGCTGCAGCCGGGCGCCAGGCCGGGTGAAGGCAAGCTGGGCCGTGGCCGTACCGCCCTCGGCGAAGACGACCTCGAGGGGCGCCCCGGGCAGGGCCTGCGCCCAGGGGTTGGCCGCCGAGACCCGGCGCCAGGCGCACGGATCGGTCAACGGGACGCACACCAGTCCGGCGGCGGTGGTCAGTTCGCCCGCATCGATGCGCACCTGCTGCGTACCGGGAAGCCCTGGGATCGGCGGCGTGGTCAGGACCAGCGGCCAGCCGTTCCAGGCGATGCTGGGCGCCACGACCACCGGGCCGGCCGAAGGCTTCACCTGGGCATAGCGGTAGTACACTTCCAGACTGAGGCAGGCGAGCGCGGTCGCGGCCAAGCCGCCGGGCGGCCAGGGCGACGAGCAGCTGCCGTCGGACAGATCGGCAGCCAGCCGATCGCGCGCACTGCGGTTGACCTGGGCCCAGGCCTCGCCACCGGCCTGGAAGGCTGACAGGATGGTGAACTGCACGAGTTCAAGCCGGCCCTCGGCCAGCCAGCGCGGGATGCGCCCGGCCCAGGCGCTCCATTCGGCGGGATCGGCGTGGGGACGCTGACCAAGGAAGGAGCCGCAGGTCAGGCTGGCCAGGCGACCCTCGTCGCCATCGCGTCCGACCAGGGAGAGTCCGGCCAAGCGGTCCTTGAGCTGGGTCATCAGATCGCCGACATCGATGCCGCCGGCGTAGCTGGACTTCGCCGCCATGGTCACCCATACGGCGACCTCGGGGCCGGCCAGCGGCCCCGAGGTGGCGACCGCGCCGCCCAGTTCGCCGCCATCGATGGCTCGCTGACGCAGCACCGCGACCAGTTGTTCCACCACCGGACGCAGTTCCGGGTCGCTGGTCATGGCGTAGGCTTCGGCCAGCGCCGTGGTCGCGATCGCCAATTCGACCAGCGTCGCATGCGCAAGATCCTGGCTGCGCAGCCAGGCCAGGCCGCTGGCGATCCGCGGCTTGAACTTGTTGGGCGTCTTGTGGTCGTAGCCGGCGCCCAGGTAGGTCAGCAGGCACAGTCCGTGGGTGGCGAGCGGGTGCGAACCTTCGCTCCACGAACCGTCGCTGCGCTGGCGATCGAAGATGGAGCGGGCACCGTTCTCGACCGAGGATTCGCTGCCCTTGCTGCCGCCATGGCGACCTACTGCGCGTTTCTTCGCGCCGCCACTGCGGCCACCGAACAGGCCCGCCGAGCCGCCGCCGGCGCCGATCGCCATAAAGGCGCCCTGCCCGCCCATCTCATCGTCTGCGACCATGCCGCCAGCGTCGTACGATCGCAACGCGACCGCTTCGCGCGGCTCGGCGAAGGCGGCGCTGGCCTCGGGCATGCCCAGTGTGGCCTGGGGCAGATCGGGCAGCAGCACCGGGGCGGCCGCCGAGCGTGCCAGCAGACGCACCGGCATGGGGGCCCAGGTCTCGTCCTGGGGCAAGCGCACCTCGGCCAGTCGCACCAGGCTGACCCGGCTGCCCTCGATCTCGGCGCGGTAGGATGGCGTCCAGCCGCCGTCCAGACGGTAGGTCAGCCGGATCTGGCGCGGAGTTCCGGCGGCAGGCAGCACGATGCGGCCAGGGCGCACGACGGGTGGCGGCAGGGCCAGAGCCGCCTCGACCGCGAGCTGGGCGACCCGGCGTGCCTCCTCGGCAACCGTCAGCGCCTGGCGGGCCGCAGCGCGATTGGCCAGCACGAAGGCCTCGAGCGCGCGCGTCTCCTCGGCCGAGCGCACAGCCGGCTGCGCCTGGCCGGGCGGCACCGGGGCCGGCGCGAGCACGGCCTGCGCGAGGTCGGCCTGCTGCCGAGCCCTGGCCACGGCGGCGTCGGCGGCGGCCAGGGCGTCGCGGGCCGCCAGCAGACGGGCGTCAGCGGCTGGCGGGGCAGTCTGGCCGAGTTCGAAGCGCCACCCGACCGCCGGACGGCCATCGATCAGCAGATCGGCCGCCAGGCCGGCCGCTGCTGGCAGGGCGTCGATCCGGCCATCGCCGGGCGGCAGCGTACCGGAGCGCTGCACCTGACAGCCGTCCGGCAGCACAGCGACATCGGTGACCGGCAGTTCAACCGCGGCGCCGACGGCGCAGCACATGACGGCAGCAGACAGGCGCAAGGACATGGAGAAGGAACGTAGCAACCACGCTGCGGTTCACCAGAGGCGTGGGGTGAACTGTGCAATGCCGGAGTGCTGAAAAATCGCTGACCATTCCAGCATTCCTGATCCCCCCTAGACCAACCGCCTCCGCAGCCACGCCGATGCGGCATCGACCGCAAGGGCGATGAGCACGGTCGCGGCGACCACCGTGGTCAGCGCCTGGCGGTCGAACTGGCCAAGAGCACGGGCGACCTCGAAGCCGAGGCCGCCGCAGCCGACCAGGCCGAGCACCGCCGCCTCGCGCACATTGACCTCCCAGCGGTACAGGGTGAAGGCCACCAACTGGGGACGCGCCGCAGGCAGCGCGCTGAACAGCAGGATCTGCCACGGCCGCGCACCCACCGCCGCGAGCGC
>JAIFND010000154.1 GCA_020047915.1 bacterium
CCGAGGCGACCCAGATCAAGGCGGCGCGCGTGCGCGACGCGGCCCAGAACGGCTCGCCGACCTACTGGACGGCGGTGATCCAGGTGCTGGAGCTGTCGATCTACCTCAAGGACGTCGGTCTGGTCGATCGCCGCCTGAAGTTCGACGCCACCAACCAGTCCACGCCGGCCGACGATCTGCAAATGCTGCCGCGCAACCCGCGCGACGACAAGCGCGTGCGCCGCGCGCGCAACGCCCTATCCGCCGAACTGTGCCGGCGCTATCAGGAGATCTTCAAGCAGCCAGGCGTCACCGCCAAGGTCGGCTTCACCATCGAGTCGATCGACATCGATGGCATCGCCACCACGGTCTTCCTGCCGGTCGGCGCACCGAAGTTCGCCCCGGTGCGGCGCGAACTGGACGACGGCACGGTGGTGTTCTTCCTGTGGGAGGAGGGCAAGGATCCGCCGCCCGAGGTTGTCGCCGAAGCGGCGCCCCCTGAACCTGCACCTGCGCCCGCACCTGCACCCGCCCCCCAGCCGGAGGCCAAGCCGTGATCCGCGTCCTCCTCGTCCTGTTCTGCAGCTGCCTCGCCTTGGCTGCCGGCGAGGCCCCGCTCGGCCCGCATCAGGGCACCGTGGTCCTCGCCGAGCGTTCCTTCGCCGAGGTGTGGATCCTCAGCGAGACCAGCGATGGCGTCGCCCACACCCTTGATGAGAAGAAGGACAGCCCGCCGACCACGCTCAACCGCGGCAAGTACGTGCGGGTCGATTACAACCGTCCGCAGGATGTGCCGTGGCTGCGCGGCGACGCCGCCGCTGCCAAGGCCGACTGGGCGACCGCCGCGACCCAGTTCCTCGAGGCGACGAAGTCGCGCGAGAGCTGGTACACCCGTGAAAGCGCCTTCCTGCGCGCTGCCGAGGCGTTGCTGCAGGCCAACCGCGCAGATGAGGCGGTCAAGGCCCTCGATGGCCTGGCCGCCCAGTTCCCCAAGTCGGCCAACCAGGCGCGCATCGCCTTCCTGCGCGCCCAGAGCCTGCAGAAGAAGGGGGATAATGACGGCGCGCTCAAGGCCTACGCCGTCCTCGCCGGCAAGGCCGAGTGGGGCATCAGCGCCATCGCCCTGGGCGCCACCGGCCAGGCCGAGATCCTCGCCGCCGCCAAGAAGCACGATGAGGCGGCCAAGGCCCTGAATGCCGCCTTCGCCAAGCTGGATGCGGTGAAGGACGCCGAGTACTTCGCCCAGGTCGGCGTCGCGCTGGCCCAGCAGCAGCAGGCGGCGGGCCAGAATCCCGCCGCCATCGCCACCCTGCGCCGCCTCGCCTACGGTGCTGGCGATGCCACCGGCCGGGCCCGCGCCCAGGTCGCCTGGGCCCAGGTCCTGGTTGCACTCGGCGATCCGGCCAGCCTGTTCGAGGCTTTCGACCATGCCGCCATGGCCGACGCCGAGCGCGGCGCCGATCCGGCCGTGGCCGGCCAGGGCGCCCAGCTGATGCGCCAGATCACCGGTCGCATCGACAAACTGGCTCCCGACCAGGCGTCCGATGCGCTCAAGGCCGAATACCGCCGCTACATCTCGAGGTGAGTCCCATGCGCCGAGCCCTTTCCGCCGCCGCCCTGCTGCTCGCCTGCGCCTGCGTCCAGGCCGGCGATGCCGTGATCCTCGACCGTGTCCTGCTCAAGGACAAGGGGCCCAGCGAATGCTGGGTGGTCAGTGAAACGCTTGAAGAGATGAAGTGGCGTGGTTCGCCCACCGCGGGTACCGACTCGACGCGCAAGCGCCGTGAGATCCGCGAGGTCGTGTACGCCTTCCAGCGCCAGCCCGGCGCCTGGACCCAAGGCATGGAGGCGCGCGACCGTGGCCGCTTCGCCGAATCGGCCGAACTCTTCGCCGCGCTGGCTGGCGGCGAGCGCGAAGCCGAGAAGGTGGTCGGCAGCTTCGAGGAGGGGGCGTCGTGGGATCTCGCCGGGCCGGCCAACGCGGCGGCGGCGGCGGCCGCCTTCGGCAAGATCGTCGCCGGGTTCCCGGCGCATCCGCTCGCCCTCGATGCGCGCTACCGCCAGGGCATGGTCCTGGCCATGGCCAAGAAGACCGATGAGGCTGACGCCCTGGCCAAGAAGCTGGAGGAGGACGGCAAGGGCAAGCTCGGCCAGGCCGCCAATGTCCGCGCCGCCGCGATCCGTTCTGCCATGGCGCTGGCCAAGGGCGACGCCAACGAACTGCGCCGTAACGTTTCGAAGGCCTCGTTCAGCCCCGAGGCCGAACGCGGGCCGTGGCTGCACTTCAACCTCTTCGTCGCCGACACCCTGCGCAGCACCGGCCAGGCCAAGGATGCGGTGCCGATCTACGAGCGCATGCTGCCGCAGCTCGCCGCCGACCCCGCCGCTTCGGCGCGGGTGCGGCTGGGCATCGGCGTGTGCAAGGCCGACAGCGACCGTCAGGGCGCGATCATCGACCTGCTGGCCCTCGACGCCCTGCCCTTCGGATCGCCCGAGCAGAAATGCGAAGCGCGCTGGCACCTCGGGCGGCTGCTCATCGCTGATGCCGACGCATTGGAGAAGACCAACGGTTTCGCTGCCGACGAGCGCAAGGTCGCGCTCGCCAAGGAGAACCGCGCCGCCGCCCTGCTGCTGCTGCAGGCCGCCGCCGAGGCCGTCACCGACCATCCGACCAAGGCGCAGGCTGCCGAGCTGCTCAAGACCCTGGCGCCCGCCGCCGACGAGGCCAAGCCGGGCGACAAGCCCGCTGAAGCGAAGCCGGCGGACAAACCGGCGGACAAGCCGAAGAAGTAGATTGCGTCCGTAGCACACCTGCCCAACCGCTGGGCCTACGCAGATTGCACGCTAACCAGCAGGCCTAGGATGCCGGCCCATGGCTTTCGCCGGCAATCTCCGCACCCTGCCGCTGCCTGACGTCTTCCAGACGCTCAACAATATCAAGGCGACCGGTGTCCTGCGCCTGCGTTCGCAGGCCGGCTCGCGCGACGTGGTGTTCAACCAGGGCGAGATCGTCGGGGTCGGATTCCTCGACAAGCAGGGCCGCGAGGACCTCGAGCTGCGTCTGTCCCTGCTCGGCGTCGAGGGCGATGCTGGCCAGCGGCTGCAAGGGGTGACCTGGTATTGGACCGCGATGCAGGCGCGCGAGCGCGCCAACCGCACCGAGCTCGATGAGCTGGTCCACGAGCAGGCGCGCGAGCAGCTGCACAACCTGTTCGCCTGGAATACCGCCGAGTTCAATTTCGACGAATCGGGACCGGGCAAGATCGAGGCCAACGAGCTGGTCGCGCGCAGCCTCGAACGGCCACTGTCGATCGACACCGCGACCATCCTGCTCGAAGCCGCCCGCCAGCAGGACGAATGGGCCGATCTGCGTGCGCGTATCCGCGACGAGACCGGCGCCGCGGCGATGGGATCGTCGCCGACCCTGGGGGTGCAGCAGAGCGCGCTGGAAGCGGTCGAGAAGGTCGATGAGCCGCGTCCCGAGGAGAGCTCCTATCACCTCTACCTGAACGGCGAATGGCAGGGCCCCTATCCGCGTACCCGGATCGTCGGGCTGGTGCAGACCGGCGAGGTGCCGATCGAGACCTGGAGCTACGATCCGCTGACCCAGGACCGCAAGACCCTTGACCAGCTGCTCGGCAACGAGGCGAAGCGCATCCGGCCCGAGGATCTTGATGCGCTCCGTCAGGCGGTGAAGGCCGCCGAAGGCCGTCTGGCCGAGGAACGCGCCGGCCGCGCCGCCGATCTCGCCGAGCTGCGCGGCCTCGCCTCCGAGGTGCTGCGCCTGGCGCGCGACTGCGAGCTCGACGACCCGGCCATCGAGGCGGTCGTCGCCCGGCTCAACGAGGTGGTCGGCGGCGACGATCCGTCGATCGTCGCCCTCGCTTCAGAGACCGTGGTGGTGGCGCTGGTGCGCCATCTGCGCGATCTTGCCGGCCGTGATCTGGCCGCCGCCCGCGAGCGCGCCGACGCGCTGGCCCACCGCATCAGCGAGCTGGAAGCCGGCAGTCGCGAGCTGGAGCGCCAGCTCAGCCAGGCCGAATTGCGTTCCGACGAGGAGCGCGGCAACGCCGAGCGCCTGCGCGAACGCCTGGCCGCCGCCGCCGAGGACGCCGCGCGGCTCGACCAGGAGCTGGAACGCAGCAAACGCGACAACTCGCGCGTCTCGACGGCGCGCATCGCGGCCATCCGCACGCCCGAGGATGCCGCCGCGGCAAGCGCCGAGCGCGCCGTGGACCAGCAGCGCGAACTGGGCCGGATGCGCGCCGAGCACGCCCGGCTGCTCAACGAGGTCGCTTCGCTGCAGGCGCGTCTCGACGAGGACCGCGCCCGTCACCAGGCCGAGCTGGAAGCCAGCCGCGCGTTGCATGGGTCGCTGGGGGAACGTCCGCAGCCGCCGACCGAAGCGATCGCACGCGAGGGGGCCGGTTCCGAGGGCGGACGCCTCACCGCGCTGCAGGCCGAGATCGATAGGTTGAAGGCGCTGCTCGCCGAAGCCACGCGCCACGCCGCCGGGGACGAGGCGCAGCGCAACCGGGCCACCGCCGAGCGTGACGAGGCGCGCGGCGACACCGAGCGCCTGCGCCGCGATCTCCACCAGGCGCGCGCCGAGGCCGCCCGCACCGCCGAATTGGCGCGCGCCCACGAGCAGGCCGAGGCCCGCGTCACCGTCGCCGAAGGTCGGGCGGTCAGCGCCGAGACCCGCGCCAATACCGCCGGCGAGCGCGCCGAACGGGCCGAGCACGAGCTGGCCGGGCTGCGCGTCCGCCTGGCCCAGGCCGAGGAGGAGCGGCGCGCCCACGAGCGCACCGCCTACGAGGCGACCCGGCAGAACACCGAACTGCAGGTCCGGCTGCGTGAACTGGCAGCCCGTCTCGACGAGGGCGAGCAGCGTCTGGCCGAGCTCGGCGACCTGTCAGCCCAGCTGGCCGAGGCGCGGCAGCGCGCCGCCGAGCTGGAGGACGAAGGCGCCCGGATCCGCAGCGGCCTCGCTTCGGTGCGCGGCCAGACGACCGACAAGCTGGAGCGCGCCAAGCGCCGGGTTGTCGAACTGCGCGCCCGCCTGCGCGAGGCCAAGCGCGACCGCCACGCCCCGGTGCCCTGGTCGAGTCCGATGACGGCCGCTTTCAGCGCAGCGTCTGCGATGCCGCAGGCATCCGTCCCCTGGTCCTCGCCCGTCACCGCCGGCTACGCCCAGGGGGCGCCGCCAGCCGGCTGGTCCGACCCGAGCCAGGCCGGTCTGGCGCTGGCGCCGCACGCGGTCCCCGGACATGTCCTGCCCAACGCCACGCTGCGCACGACCAGCGGCACCTTCGTGCCGATGCCGATGCCGGACGATTCCTCGGCCGGCCGGCAGGCGGTCAGGCCGGTGGCCCAGCCCGAGGCCCTGCCGACGGCCGATCTCAGCCGTCCCTCGCGCACCCTGCGTTGGAGCCTGGCGGCGGCCGGCATCGCGCTTGCCGCAGCCTGGGCTTGGTTGAGCGCCGCCGCCGCAGTGCCGATCTGCGATGCTGTGGTCAATGGCCAGGTGGTCGAGGTGACGGCGCCGATCAGCGGCCAGCTGGTCATCTCCGACAAGGGCGTGGTCGGCACCCTGGTGCGCAGCGGGGACGTCCTTGGCACGATCCGTAACCAGGAGATCGATCCGTCGCACCGCGACCGTCTGACCAACAGCCGCAGCGCCAACGAGAACCGCCTGCGCAGCACCGAGGAATCGCTGCGCCGCGCCCAGCTCGAACACGACCTGGTGACGCGCGAACTCTCCAGCCAGCCGCTGGCGCCCGTGCCCGGCGCGGCGCCCGACCCCCGGCTGCGTCTGCGCGATGAGATCGCGATCCGCCTCGTTGAACTGGGCATCGTGCGCGACGACCTGCGCCTGCGCCAGGCCGAGGTCGAGGCCGAGTTGGCGCGCGAACAGCGCCGGCTCGACGAGCAGCGCGCCCAGGAGGTCGTCGCCAGCCGCAGCGGCCTCGTGTACCGGGTCAGCAGCGACCTCAACATGGCAGCCGGCAAGGTCGCCTTCTCCATCATCGACGAGGCCACCATCGTGCTCGACGGCGCGATCCCCGCCGAGCATCCGCTGCAGGCCAGGGAGACCGTCGCCGTACGTCTCGGCGGCACCGTGTTCACCGCCCAGATGCTCGAGGACGACCCGTACGTCCTGCGCGACCTGGCGCGCGACATCGCCGTGCCCAGCGGCCACCGCCGCATCCTGATGAAGAGTGATTCCGGCGCCATCCAGCTCGCCCAGCAGTTCGGTGCCACCGCCCGCGTCGCGGTCACCGGGAACCAGCCCGGCTTATTGTCTCGTTTAACGTTACAATTACGTTTCTAGTTTCGGCGCCCCCGCCCCCCGCCGCCTCACACCACGCGGAAGCGGGTCAGGTCGTCCAACTCGTTGTCGTCCACGGTCAGCCAGGCGCCGGTGTCGAATTCCAGATCGTAGCAGAAGCCTTCGTCGCCGTTGTCGCGCTCGGTGGCGATGCCGGTGATGCGGCCGACGGCGCCTGCGGGCGTGACCCGCTCCTCGTCCTCGCTGTCGAAGTCGGTGACGGCGGCGACGAGGGCGACCTTGGTGCCGCGCGGGAGGGGGTGCTGGATAGCCATGGGCGAACCGTAGTCAGGCCCGCCAACTACGCCATATCCCAAGCTTCGGCGCGGGCCGGTTGCGGTTCCTGGCCGGGACGGGCGACGGCGAAGCTGGTGGCACCGGTCGCCAGCATGCGTTCGAGATAGGGCCGGCAGGCGCCGCAGCCGGTGCCGCAGCCGGTGCCGGCGGCGAGTTGCGGCAGGGTCGTCCAGCCGGCGGAGCGCGCCTGCGGGACGAGTTCGGCGAAGCTGCGCCGGAAGCAGACGCAACGCGTGACCGCCATGTCAGACACAAACCCAAGACAGGTGCGGCGTCCGGCGTTCGGCGTTCGGCGTTTGGACAAGCGGCCCCAGGGGGCAGCCACAGCCCCTCGGAACGTCGAACGCCGAACGCCGAACGACGAACGGGGGCATGATCCCTCAGACCCGGAACAGATCGCTTGAGAGGTAGCGGTCGCCGCGATCGCAGGCGATGAACACGAGGCAGCCCTTTTCGAGCGTGGCGGCGAGTTGCAGCGCGCCCCAGCAGGCGCCGCCGGCCGATGGGCCGGTGAACAGTCCGGCAGTGCGCGCCAGCATGCGTGCGGTGGCCTCGGCGTCGCGCGCCGTGACGTCGATGACGCCATCGACCCGGCTGCGTTCGAAGATCTTCGGCATGTACTCCGCCGGCCAGCGGCGGATGCCGGGGATCGAGCTGCCCTCGGTCGGCTGGCAGCCGAGGATCTGCACGGCGGGGTTGCGCTCCTTGAGGTATCGGCTGGTACCCATGATCGTTCCGGTGGTGCCCATCGCCGAGACGAAGTGGGTCACCGCCCCGGCGGTGTCGCGCCAGATCTCCGGCCCGGTGCTCTGATAGTGCGCCAGGGCGTTGTCCGGATTATCGAACTGGTTGAGCATCAGGAAGGCGTCGGGCTGCCCGCGCGTCTGCGCGACCATCGCCAGGGCCTTGTCGCGCGCCGCCTCCATGCCGCCGTCGATCAGGTGGACGACGGCGCCGAAGGCGCGCATGGTCTGGGTACGTTCGATGGTCAGGGTGTCGGGCATCACCAGATGCATCTCGATGCCGACCGCCTGTGCGATCATCGCCAGGGCGATGCCGGTGTTGCCGCTCGTCGCCTCGACCAGGCGCATGCCGCGGCGCAGTTCGCCACGTGCCAGGGCGCCGGCGATCATGCCTTTGGCAGCACGGTCTTTCACCGACGAGGCGGGATTGTTGCCTTCGCATTTGGCGAGCAGCTGCACCCCGGGCCGGTTGACCAGGTGCGAGATGTCGAGGAGGGGGGTGTTGCCGACCAGATCGAGCAGGGATGGCACGGCGACAGGAAAGCGGCTGGACATGGATCTGCAATGTCTGCGCCGCCCAACATGCACGCGCTCCCGACGCCGGGTTGCAATGGACCCATGTCAAGCGATGTCCCGCTAAACCATTGGCGCATCCCCCACCAGGCGAGCGGGGCTCCCCGCGTGCTTGTGCAGCGCAGGCGCGGGACCTAGAACAGAGGACAGTCCAGCCTCGTCATGGCAGAGCACAGCGACCCGCACCCTTCAGCCCCCCTGCCCGACCTGCCCGATCTACCGGCGCTGGGAGCGGATCCGTCGCGTCCTGAAAGCGCGGGCAGCGAATCGGGCAATGCTCTGCCGGTCGTGCACGGCCTGACTCCGCCCCGCCTGCTGACCGGCGGTGCCGCCGCCGTGGATGTGCAGTTCTCGACCCCGGAGCGTGATCTCAGCGTCGCGCTGAGCATTCCCGACGGTCAACCTCCCCCGCCCCAACCCATGCCAGCGGTGCCAGCGCCCGGACAATCCGCCGAAGCCGAGGCGGCGGTCGTCGGCGGGTTGCCGCGTCTGACCGCTGGACGGATGTTCGGGGGCTATCAGCTCGAGGCCAAGATCGGCCAGGGTGGCATGGGCGAGGTCTACAAGGCCCGCCAGGTCAGCCTCGACCGCGTGGTCGCGATCAAGATCCTGTCCAAGGCGCTGTACGACAACGACGAATTCATCAAGCGCTTCGAACGTGAGGCCAAGGCGATCGCACGCATCACCCACCCGAACATCGTCGGGGTGTACGACTTCGGCCAGGCCGACGGCCTGCGCTTCATGGTCAACGAGTTCGTTGATGGCAACTCGCTGGCCAAGCTGATCTCCGATCGTCTCCTGCTGCCTGCCTCCGAATTCGTCCCGTTGATGGTGCAGTGCCTTGCCGGACTCGGCTACGTCGGTTCGCAGGGTATTGTGCACCGCGACATCAAGCCGGACAACATCCTGATCACCAAGGACGGGATCGCCAAGATCGCCGACTTCGGCCTGGCCAAGGATGTCTCGCGCAAGGACGACCACACCGACCTCACGGCGGTCGGCCTCGCCATGGGCACCCCGGCCTACATGAGCCCCGAGCAGTGCATGGGCCAGAAGCTTGACGTGCGCTCCGACCTCTACGCCTTCGGCGTGACGGCCTGGTTCGCCCTGACCGGCCAGAAGCCGTTCACCGGCAATTCCAGCTTCGAGGTGATGACCAAGCAGCGCGAGTACATGCCGCCGCCGCCGCATGAGGTGGTGCCGGGCATCCCGCCCGCGCTGTCGCCGGTGATCCTGCGCATGCTCGCCAAGAAGGCCGAGGATCGCTTCCCCGACGCCGAGTCCTGCCGTCTGGCCTGGATCGACATCGGCGTGCAGTTGGGCGTCCTCGGTCGCGCCGAGCTGGATGCCCGTCCGCGCACCAGTGCCGAGATGCCGGCGCTGGTGCCGCTGCCGCCTCCGCCGTCCTCGGCTCCCCCGCCGGTTCCGGCCCCGGCCCCGGCCGCCGAGCCGGCCATGCCACCGCCGGGCGAAGCTGGCCGCCAACCCCAGGTGCCGCGGGTCGGGACCGAGAGCGTGCGCAGCCACGAACGCCCGACCGTCGAACGTCCGGCTTCCGAGCGGGCGGCGCGCCGGGGCGGCGACTCGACCACCTGCCCGCTCTGCGGCAGCCTCAACCGGCCCGAGGCGGCGGTGTGCGGCCGCTGCGGCAACGTCCTGCGCGTGACGGCCGATGCCGCCACGTTGCAGCAGCAGGAGGCCGAGGCGCAGCGGCTCTATGAGGCCAAGCGCTTTGCCGATGCCGCCTCGCTGTGGGCCCGGCTCGCCGACCGCGAGACCGATAAGCGCTCGCGCTCGGTGCTGCGCAGCAAAGAGCGCGAGGCGCGCAAGCAGGAGCACGACCACCGCATCAGCGACCTGCGCGCCCGGGCCGCCGCCACCATTGCCCGTGGCGACCTGCAGGCCGCCCTGACCATGCTCGAACAGGGCCGCGATCTGCATCGCGATTCTGCCGCCAGCAGCACCAGTTCGTCGGTCACCGACGTGCAGCTTGAACGCGATGTCGCGGCGCTGCGCGCCCGCCTGGCGTGGCGCCGGCGTGCGCGGAATATCGCCCTGGTCCTGATTGTCGCCGTCCTCGCCGTCGTCGCCCTGGTCGCGGTGCGTCAGGGCTGGTTCACCGCGCCGCGGGGTCCGGCCGCGGTAGGAGTCCAGCCATGAACGCCGCCGGCCCCTGTCCTGCGTGCGGCGCCGACGTAGCCGGCCCTGCCGCCGCTGACGGCCGTCGCCACTGCGGCACGTGCGGCCATCGCTGGGGCAAGGCTAGCGAAAGTGACGAGTACATGCCGGTTGAAGGCGCCGGGACGCGACCCGGGGCGCTGACCGGGCGGCATTCGCCATCCCGCCCCGTGCCGGCGATCACCAGCACGCCGGGCAACCTGCCCTTCGACCGGCTCGAAGAGGAGTCGCGTCGGCTGACCGCGCAGCGCCCGGTCAGCGAGATGGCCTTCCGCCCCTCGACCGACAACATCAGCGATGGACGGATCGGCTGCCCGGTATGCGGCCACGCCTTCGTCAGCCGGCCAGGCGAGGACGAACAGCGCTGCCCGCAGTGCGGCACCTCGTTCTCGCACTCGACCGGGCGGCTGGTCGCCGGCGGGGCCGGCAGCGGCGATCGCCTCATCGGTCGGGTGCTGCGCGGCTGCATGATCGACCGCAAGCTGGGTGAGGGCGGCATGGGCGCGGTCTATCACGCCCGCCAGTTGTCGCTCGACCGCAGTGTTGCGATCAAGGTCCTGCCGCCCGAACTCGCGCGCAACCGCAACTTCATCCAGCGCTTCGAACGTGAGGCCAAGAGCCTGGCGCGGATCAATCACGCCAACATCCTGCAGATCTACGATTTCGGCGACGACCAGGCGCTAGGCGTCTATTTCATGATCATCGAGTACGTCGATGGCTGGGATCTCGGCGAACTGATGCGTCGTCAGCCAACGCTCTCGCAGATCGAGACGCTCGATATCCTGCGCCAGGCGCTGCTTGGCCTCGAACAGGCGGCCGAGAAGGGCGTGATCCATCGCGACATCAAGCCGGACAACCTGATGGTCGCGACCAATGGCCTCTGCAAGGTCAGCGACTTCGGCCTGGCCAAGGGCAGTGCCGGCGACTCCGAGGTGACCTCGGTGGGCGTGCGCGTCGGCACGCCGGCCTTCATGTCGCCCGAGCAGTGCGATGGCGTCGAGGTCGACAGCCGCAGCGATGTGTACAACCTCGGTTGCACCGCCTTCCTGATGCTGACCGGCCATCTGCCGTATGATGGCGAGACGCCGTTCAGCATCATGCTCAAGCACAAGGTCGATCCGGTGCCGAGCCTGCGTTCGATCCGCGCCGACATCGATTCCCGGGTCGATGCCCTGATCCGCCGCATGATGGCCAAACGGCCGGACGACCGCTGCTATGGCCTGCGCGAACTGATCGACGAGGCCGAGGAGCTGCTCATCCATCTCACCGGCACCGCCTCGGTGCTGCGCAAGACCAACGGCCCGATCCGCGCCCTGGTCCAGCACGCCTCCGGTCAGGGTAGCTCGGGCAGCTCGGGCAGGCGCGGGCATGCCGAGGTCGAGGTCGATCTGCCGGTCGACCACCAGCCGCCGGTGCGCAACGACCCCCTGCCCGGGGCCAGGCCGTCCGGGCGCCAGCGCAGCGTGCCGGCCGCCCTCCCCTCGCCCGCGGCTGCGCCGCCCAAAGCGGGCGAGCCCCCCGCCATCCCCGAGTGGCTGCGGCCGGTCGATGCCGTCGTCGCGCCGCCCTCCCCCCCGCCGCGTCCGGCAGGAAGCACGACGGGGGCCATGCCTGCGGTCGGTTCACGCACCGGACCTGCCCCGGCGATCGGTGCGCGTACCGCCCAGGCCGCCGCCCTGGGCCGCGTATCGGCCAGCGCTTCGCGCCTGCAGCCGCCGCCGACCCTGGCCACGCCCTTCCCCGGCAACGTCACGCCGTTGCCGGGCGAGCGCCGCGCCGCGACGAGCTCCAGCACGCTTTTGCCCGGCGGGGCTCTCGACCGTGCCCGCGAGCGCGGCATCAAGGCCGAGGTTGCGGCGATCGCGGCCGGTGCCGAACGCCTGGCCGCGTCGGGCAGCTGGGAGCAGGCGGCCGGCGAATGGCGCAGGGCCGCGCAGCTCGCCCGCGATACCGGCGAAAGCCGTCGCCTGGCCGACCTGTCGCGCGAGGCTGGGCAGCGCGCCAAGCAGCGCCGGCGCTGGCGCGGACTGGCGATCGGGGCGGCCAGCGCGGTGCTGCTGGGCGTCAACGCCTGGATCTGGCCCCCGGTGGTGCACAACCTGATCGCCGAGCGCGAACGGGCCCGGCTTGATGCCGTCGCTGAACCGCAGGCGCGGGCGCGTGGGCTGCGCGAGTTCGCCGCCGCCAACCAGGGCGGCTGGCGCTGGTACCGCACCCTCTTCGGACGCGGCTACGAGGTGCCGGCCGCCCTTGCCGCGGCGCAGGCGGCAGAGACGCCGTCGCCGGCTCCGGCGCCAGGGCCGGTGCTGAAGCGGCCGCCGGTCGCGCCGGTGCCGGTGCCGGCGTCCCGCGAGTCGCTCGCCGAGTTCCAGCGCTTGGCCGAAGATCCCGCGGTGCCCCTGCAACGCGTCCTCGACCAGGGCCGTCCGCTGGCCGCCCATCCGGCCGTGGCCACGGCGCTGGGCGACGCCGAGGCGCGTTTGGCCCAGGCCCGCGCCCTGCTGCAGCGCAGCCAGGCCGCGCAGACCCAAGGCCGGCACGGCGAGGCCCTCGAGCTCGCCGCCCAGCTTGCCGTCGAGCAGCCGCGCGCCGGGACCCTGCTCGGCGAACGGCCGCTGCCCGGCCGGGTCCGGGCCCTGGATGCCGACAGCGGCACGGAGATCGCCGGACTGCGCCTGCTGGTCGATGGGGTCGAACTGGCCTCGGGCGAATCACGTTTCTGCCGCGCCCGTTCCGGCGATACGCAGATCGAGGTCACCGCCTCGGGCTATGCCGTGCAGCGCGTCGCCGTGGTCGCCGGCAGTGACCCGGCCGAACGCGTGGTCGAGGTCCGGCTTGGACCGGCGCCGCTCTGGCGCGTGGCCGCACCCGAGCAGCGGCCGGCCTGGCTGCGCCTGCACGCCGCCGGGGCGGCAGTGATCAGCCACACCGCAGGTGGCGTCGTCGCCATCGATGCGGCGACGGGCTCCGCCCGGCCGCTGACCCAGCCCGGCGTCCAGGTGGCGCCGTGGTGGTCGTCGGGCGATACCGGCTGGACCTTTGCCACCGCGGACGGCGAGCAGCGCCAGATCCTGCCGACCCTCGATCGCGCCGTGGCGGTGCGTCGGCTGGCCGGGGCGCCGGTGGCGATGCTCGACATCGAACTCGTCTATCGGACCGGTGGCCGGCTGGCGCTGGCTGTCGAAGCGGCAGGCGGCGGTCTGGCGTTGGTGGCCCGTGACGGGACGCGCGAAGCCTGGCGCGTGGCCGGGCTGAGCGGCCCTGCCGATCCGTTGCTGCGCCGGGTCGATGACCGCATCGTGATCGTGGACAACCAGACGGTGCTGGTGGTCGAGGAGGACGGCACCATCGCCAGCCGCCTGCCGCTGCGGGCGCCTCGTTCCGGGCCCTCGGCCGACCTGTCTGGTGGTCGCATGCTGATCGCCACCACCGCGGGCGTCGATCTGCTGCTGCTCACCGGAGGCGTGCGCCTGGTCGCCCATCCGTGGCTTGCCGAGGCGGGGGTCGCGGTCCCCGCCGCCGAAGGCGACGCGGTCGTCCTGGCCCGCGCGGATCGCGCCGTGGACATCGCCACCTGGGCGAGCGATCCGGTGCGGCCGCGCTGGCGTGCCAAGATCGCCGGCCGCCCGGTCCAGGTCGCACTGTCGGGCGGACTTGCTGCGGTCGCTGACGAGGCTGGCGCGGTCACCGTGCTGCGCCTGAGCGACGGCGTGACGCTCCGGCGGATCGCGCATGGCGTCGCGCTGGCGACCGCACCTCTGCTGCTGCCCGGCCTGGTCGTACTGGGCGATCAGACCGGCGCCCTGGCCGGCTACCGACTGCCGCAGTAGACCGAGATGGGGCAGTTCGGCGTTCGGCGTTCGGCGTTCGACGTTTCGAGGCAAGCTCTTGCACGATGCATGGTTCGTCACCCTGCGGGTGAGCCACACCGCAATCGTGATTTCAGCGAAAGACCATGCGGAACGTCGCACGCCGAACGTCGAACGTCGAACCTGTCTCCGGTTTTCGGGTAGGTGCGGCCATGGCCGGCGCCGAACGCGATCTCATCCTCGACGTCACCGAGGGCCTGCATTGCGCCGCCTGCGTCCGGCGCCTGGAGACGGCGTTGCGTGGTCAGCCCGGCGTGTCGCAGGTGCGCATCGACCTGATCGCCCGCCAGGTCCGCCTGCGCCTGTCCTCAGGCGGGCTCGACGAGCGCGCCGTGGCGACGCGCTTGGGCAAGTTCGGCTTTGCGACCAGACCGGTCGCGACCGAGGCGGTGGTCGATCCGGCTCCGCGTTCGGCCTGGCTGCAGGCCGCCATCGCGGCCGCCCTGGCGGTGGCGGCGATGGCCTGGGCGATGCTCGCACCGCATCATGCGGCCTCGCCCTGGCTGCAGGCCGGTCTGGCGCTGGCGGCCCTCGCCGGACCGGGCCGCACCCTGCTGGCGCGTGCCGCCCGCGTGGCGCTTCGCCTGCGCCCGGACATGGACGTGCTGGTCGCCCTCGGCGCGGTGGCCGGCTGTGCGCACGGCGTCGCCGGGCTGCTGCTCGGCTGGCCGCACCTGCACTTCGAATCCTCGGCCGCGATCATCGCCTTCACCCTGGTCGGTCGCGCGCTCGAGGCGCGTGGTCGCGCCCAGGCCGGCGCTGCGGTCGCCGCCCTCCTCGCGCGCCAACCGCCGCGTGCCGTGCTGCTGCTTGACGACGGCGGCGAGCGCGAGGTCGAGGCCGCCAGTCTGCGCGCTGGCCAGCGCATCCGCATCCGGCCCGGCCAGGCTGTGCCGGCCGATGGCGTGGTGGTGGGCGGCGGCGGCGAGGTCGATGAGGCGATGCTCAGCGGCGAACCGCTGCCGCAGGCGCGGTTGCCCGGCGACGTGGTGTCGGCCGGTTCGCTCAACCGGCTTGGCACCCTCGAAGTGCGGGTGACGGCGAGCGGCGCGGCGACCCGGCTGGCCGGCATCGTCGAGGCGATGCGCGCGGCGCAGGCCGGCAAGCCGCCGATCGCGCGCCTTGCCGACCGGGTCGCGGCGGTGTTCGTGCCTGCCGCCATCCTGCTCGCCGTGGCCACCGCCGCAGCGTGGTGGCAACTGGGCGGCGACTGGCAGCGCGGGGTGACTGCGGCGATGGGCGTGCTGGTCATCGCCTGTCCCTGCGCTCTCGGCCTGGCCACGCCGGCCGCCGTGGCGGTGGCGATCGGTCGGGCGGCGCGCGAGGGCGTGCTGCTGCGCGATGGTGCGGTGCTGGAGGCGCTGGCCGGTGCGCGCTGCGTCGTGCTCGACAAGACCGGCACGATCACCGCCGGCCGACCGCAGGTCGCCGAGGTGGTCGCTGCGCCGCATGCCGACCGTGCGACCGTGCTGCGCCTGGCTGCCGCCGCCGAGACCGGTTCCGAGCACCCGCTGGCCGCCGCGCTGCGTGCGCTCGCCGCCAGCGAGTCGTTGGTCGTGCCGGCAGCCGACGGCTTCGTCGCCACCCCGGGCGGCGGCGTACGGGCGGTGGTCGAGGGCGGTGAGATCCTGGTCGGCACCCGGGTCTTCCTCGCCGCCGCCGGCATCACCGCCGCGCCGGCCGATCCGCCCGGGCCGGGCAGCATCGCGCACGTCGCCGCCGCTGGGCGCTGGATCGGCTGCGTCCGGCTGCTCGACGAGCCACGGCCAGGCGCCGCAGCCGCGATCCTCGCGCTGCGTGCTCTGCAGCTCCGGCCGCACCTCGCCAGCGGCGACCAGGCGGGCGAGGTACGGCGGGTCGCCGGACTGGTCGGCATCAACGACCACCGCGCCGCGCTGTCGCCCGACGGCAAGGCCCGGCTGGTTGCCGATCTCGAGGCGGCTGGCGATCCGGTGCTGGCGGTCGGCGACGGGATCAACGATGCGC
The DNA here is from genome assembly GCA_020047915.1 of bacterium. GTDB lineage: Bacteria > Planctomycetota > UBA11346 > UBA11346 > UBA11346 > UBA11346. The sequence goes on from JAIFND010000154.1 coordinate 15,957, forward strand.
CGATGCTGGCTCGCGCCTCGGCCGGGGCGGCGGTCGCGGGTGGGGCCGACGTCGCCGCTTTGGCCGGGGGCCTGGTGCTCGACGCGGCCCGGCCGCTGGAGGCGGCCGCCGGGGCGGTCGCCCTGGCGCGTGCGACCATGCGCACCATCCGCTGGAATCTGGCCTTCGCCGCCGGCTACAACCTGATCGCCATCCCCGCCGCCGCGACCGGCCGCCTCGACCCGATGTGGGCTGCCGCGGCGATGGCGGCATCGAGCCTGTGCGTGGTCGGCAACAGCCTGCGCCTGGCACGCTGGCGGCGGGGGCGGTGATGAGCCGGTGCAGCACCTTCGTGTGGTGGGTCGTCAGTTCCGGAGACCTTGCAGAGAATGTCTGGCAGAGAAGGCGGAAGGCGGAAGGCGGAAGGCGGAAGAATTGCGGCGCGCTGTGCGCGCGTGCTAAAGATGTTGGGAATTGTGCATGAGCCGCCTTGCCAACGCTTGCGGGCATCTCTTCCGCCTTCCGCCTTCTGCCTTCCGCCTTCCCGATGTAGGCAGTAGCTTCTGGCGCGTCACACGACCATCTGACAGGTCGGTGCCCGCATGAACCGCGATCTCGCGCAGGCCTATCTCGCCGGCCGCCTGCCGCCCGAGGAGGGAGAGCGCGTGGCGCGCGAGTTGGACGCGCTGCCCGAGGACGAGGCGGCGCGGCTGCTCGCAGGCGATGACCTGCCGGGGGTCGCCGGATCTGCTCCGAGCGGGCCGGCACCATCCTTCACCCCCGCGCTGCGCGTCTTCGCCCCCGGTGCAGTCCTCGGGCAGGGCGCGACCGGCGAGGTGGTCGCCGCCGAGGACCGCCTGCTGCATCGCGCGGTGGCGCTCAAGCGGCTGCGTGCGCGCGGCGCGGACGAGCAGTTGCAGGCCTTCCTGGCGCGCGGCGAGGCCTTCCGCCGCGAAGCGGCGTTGACCGCCTCGCTCGAGCATCCCGGCGTGGTGCCGGTGCACGACATCGGCAGCGGCCCGCTTGGCGAGCCTGCTTTCGCGATGAAGCGCCTCGACGGCGAACCGCTCGCCGACCTGTTGCAGCGCGCCGCGCCGGACGCGGCGCAGGCCGCCGACGTCGCGATCCGCGTCGCTGACGCGGTCGGTTTCGCACATGCGCGCGGCATCGTGCATCGCGACCTCAAGCCCGAGCACATCTGGCTCGGCCGGCACGGCGAGGTGACGGTGATCGATTGGGGCCTCGCCGCCCAGGCCGGCAGCGATCCGCGTCGCGCTGGCACCCAGGGCTGGATGGCGCCCGAGCAGGACGCGGGCGCGGCCGCCGATCCGCGCATGGACGTGTGGGCGGTCGGCAGGCTGCTTGAGGCGATGCTGCGCGAGGGTCGTCCGCGCGGCCTGGCCGCCATTGCCCGGCGCTGCATGGCGCACGAGCCTGTGCAGCGCTACGCCGATGGTGCGGCGGTGGCCGTGGACCTGCGCCGCTGGCTGGCCGAGGGGATCAGCCATGCCGAGCAGCCCGGCCCGTTCGCCCGGCTGCACGCCGCCCTGCGGCGCAGCCCCGGTCTCGCCGCCAGCGCCGCGGTCGGGCTGCTCGCCGGGGCGCTGGCGGTGTATCTGCCCTGGCGCGAGTCCGAGGCGGCGCGCGGGCGCGCCCTGGCCGTGGTCGGCGAGATCGCTGCCGCGCCGATCGAGCGCGCGGCCGACATCGCCGCGCTGCAGCGGCGTCTCGCCGGGGTGCTGGCCGAGCATCCCGGCCTGCCGGCGGCCCGCCTGGCCGAGGCCCGCCTCGCCGCCGCCGCCCAGGTCCTCGCCGACGCCGAGCGCCAGCGCCTGCTTGCCGACACGCTCGATGCGCTCGACCGTTCGTTCCGCGTGCGCGGGCCGTGGACCGGGGAGATCGATCAGCTCGGCGCGACCCTCGATCACGCCGGCGCCTTCGCCATGCGTCCGGGCGGGCCGTGCCCAGCCGAGAGCCATCCCGAGGCGGCGCGCCTGCGCCGGGCGTTGATCCAGCTGCAGCGCGCCCGCGCCACCGCCGGCCTGCAGGTCGATGCGCGCATCGGTGCGGTGCTGGCGATGTGTCGTGATCCGGCCTGGGCCGCCCTCGGCCGCGTGCTGTCGGCGGCCGAGGTGGTCGTCCACGATCTCGCGGCTCCGCCCGGCGCCGATCTCGAACTCGCTCTGGGCTCGCCCGAGACCGCCGATCTGGTGCTCGCCAGCTTCGCCCCCGACGCCCGTCTGGGCCAGGCTGCGCTGCAGCGGCTGGTCAGCGATCCGGGCGCCTTCTGGGCCCGGGTCTGCCTGGCGCGCGTCGCGCTCGTGCGTTCGGCCTGGGAGGAGGTGCGCGGCCACGCCCTGGTCGCCCTCGGCCGCGAATCGGCCAGCCTGTGGCCGCGTCTCGCCCTCGGCTACGCCGCGCTGGCCGCCGCGGACTGGTCCGACCTGCTGGTCCAGGCGACGCATGCCGCCGCGGCGAATCCGGCGCACCGCGAGGCCGCCGTGATGCAGGTCATCGCCCTCGCCCGGCTCGGCCAGATGGCCGAGGCGCGTGCGCGGCTCGCTGCCCTGGGGGTCGAGGGCCATCTGCGCTGGCACCAGGCCAACCGCCAGGGCCATCCGATGGAGCGCCTCGCCGATGCTGTGGTCGAGGCGGGCCTGCCGCTGGGCACCGCGCGTCCGGAACTGACCCCGCTCGTACCGGTGCGGTGACTCCCGCCATTGCGGCGCCGGCGACCGGGGGTAATCCAGCGTTGCCATGCCCCATGCCTTCACCATCTTCCGCGCCGGCGGCTTCGATCAGGTCCGCCTGCAGAGCGCCGCCGACCTCGTCCACCTTGGCGATCTCGACCGCAAGCTGTGGGCCGCGCTGGCCTGCCCGGTCAAGGGCCTGGAGTTCGATGAGCGCACCCTGCAGCTCATCGACAGCGACAACGACGGCCGGGTGCGCGCTCCGGAACTGCTCGCGGCGGTGGTCTGGGCGTGCGAGCGGCTGAACGATCCGTGGGCGATCAGCGCCCGTCGCGAACGCCTGCCGCTGGCGGCGATCGCTTCCGCCAAGCCGGGCGGCGCGGTCCTGCTCGGTTGCGCCCGGCGCGTGCTGGAACGGGTCGGGACGCCCGGTGCCACCGACCTCGGCGTGGCCGACATCACCGGGGCGTCGGCCGAGCTGGCCAAGACCGCGTTCAACGGCGATGGCGTCATGCCGCCGGGCAGCGCCGGCGATGCGCGCCTCGACCAGGCGATCGCCGACATCCTCAGCACCCGGACGGCGGTGCGCGACAGTAGCGGCGTGGACGGCCTCGATCAGCCCGGTCTCGCCGGCTTCGTCGGCGAGGCGACGGCCTGGTTGGCGTGGTGGGATGCCGGAGCCGCGCAGGCGGCGCATCTGCCCGTGGGCGACCGCACGCCGGCTGCTGCCGCTGCGGTCGCGGCGGTAGGCGCCAAGGTCGATGACTGGTTCCTGCGCAATGCCGCCGCCGCCTTCGATGCGCGGGCTGCGGCGCAGCTCGGTCGCAGCGAGGCGGAGTGGGCTGCGCTCGCGGTGCGCGACCTCGGCTCGGCGACGGTCGAGCTGGCCGGCTTCCCGCTCGCCGGGGTGCGCGCCGGGGCCGCCCTCCCGTTGGGTGCCGGGCTCAATCCAGCGTGGTCGGCGGCGATCGCCACGCTGCAGCGCGACGCAATCGTGCCGCTGCTCGGCGAGCGTAGCGAACTGACGGAAGCCGACTGGCGCAGCGTGTGCGGCCGGCTGGCCGCCTACCGCGACTGGAGCGCGGGCGAACCGCATCCGGCGGTTGGCAAGCTGGGAGCGGTGCGGGTGCGTGCGCTGCTCGACCCGGCGGTGCAGGCGGGGTTGCAGGGCCTGTTCGCCAAGGACCGGGAGGTGCAGCCGGAATTCGCCGCGCTGGGTGATCTCGAGCGGCTGGTGCGCTACCACCGCGACCTGTTCTGTCTGCTCAACAACTTCGTCGCGCTGTCCGATCTCTACGACCCAGCCTACCCGGCGATCTTCCAGTCGGGCACGCTCTACCTCGATGGCCGCGCCAGCCAGTTGTGCGTCGAGGTCGGCGACATGGCCCGCCACGGCCTGCTCGCCGGGCGCAGCAACGCCTTCCTGGTCTATGCCGACTGCCTGCGCGCCGGGGTCAAACGCACCGTCTGCGCGGCGATGACCAACGGCGACGCCCACGGCCTGTTCGTCGGACGCAATGGCCTGTTCATCGATCGCAAGGGCCAGGACTGGGACGCCACGGTGGTCAAGGTGGTCGAGAACCCGATCAGCATCCGCGAAGCCTTCTGGTCGCCGTACAAGCGCGTCGTGCGCTTCGTCGAGGACTTCGCCGCCAAGCGCGCCGCCGAGGCTGACAAGGCTTCGGATGCCAAGCTGCAGGGCGCGACCGCCGCGGTAGCGGTCGCCGCGCCCGGCGACGCGCAGGCCAAGCCCAAGATCGACGTCGGCACGGTCGCAGCCCTCGGTGTCGCGGTCGGCGGCATCACCACCGCCCTCGGTCTGATGCTCAATGCCTTCTTCGGCCTCGGCTGGCTGATTCCGCTCGGCGTGGTCGGCCTGATCCTGGCGATCAGCGGCCCGTCGATGGTGCTCGCTTGGCTCAAGTTGCGCAGTCGCTCGGTCGGGCCGATCCTCGACGCCAACGGCTGGGCGGTGAACGGCAACGCACGTATCAACATCCCCTTCGGCGCCGCGCTCACCGCGCTGGCCAGCCTGCCCCTGGATGCCAAGCGCATCGTGGGCGACCCCTATGCCGAGAAGCGCAGCCCGTGGCGACTCTATGTGCTGCTGGTGCTGGTGCTGTGCGGCGCGACCTGGAGCGGCCTCGACCGCTGGATCCACGGCACGTGGTGGTGCGAACGGCTCGTGGCCGCCCCGGTCGAGGTGCCGGTCGAGAAGAAGTAGGTCTACTTCCCCGCGCCTGGCAGCGAACCGTATTCGATCACGGCGTTGCGGCGCAGCTCGCTGACCAGCGCCTTGGTGCGGCCTTCCAGCTCCTTCTCCAGGAGGTCGAGCAGCAGGCGGTCGCGCACCTCGGCGAGGGTGACGGCACGGGCCGGGCGCTTGGCGTGGACCAGGGCGAGATCGATGCCCGCCTCATGCACCGCCGGCGGCATCAGGATGGGCAGCTGGCCCTCGCTGGCGAAGGCACGCTCGGTCAGGCTGCGCGGGATGCGCCGGGCGGTCTCGTCCTCGCGCCGACCCTCGAGATCGACCCAGCCGATGCGGCCGCCGGGGCCGGCAGCGTCCCAGCTCTTGCCGAAGGCCTCCCAGGCCTTCTCGAAGGTCACCTCGCGGGCGACGAGCTGGCGGTGGATCAGGTTGGCGACGCTCTGCAGGCGGATGTGTTCCGCGTCGCTCACCGCGCCCTGCGCATCACGCTTCCACGGCAGATGGATCACCGACAGGTCGAGCGAGGCGCGCTGGTCCCACAACGCGCGTTCGGCGTCGAGCTTGGCCTGCAGCTTGGTGTCGTCGTAGTCGCGCGCGACCTGGCGCCGGGCCAGCTCGTGCAGGCCGGCAAGCATGCGCACCGCCGGCTGCGCCAGGAACTGTTCGACGGTGAGGCGCTCCTTGACCTTCAGGTAGCTGGCGAAGTCGATGTGGCCCTGGCCGCTCTTGGCCATGCGGCGCTGGAAATCGCGCTCCATCAGGCGGAACTCCGCCGCCAGCGTGGCGTCGTCGAAGATGATGCCGGCCTTGGCCACCGCCTGCTCGACTACCATGATGTCGACCAGCTGCTCGCGCACCTTGGCGCCGTCCTGCTTGAGCAGCAGGGTGGCGAGGTCGCGTTTGCGCAGTTCGTGGCCGGCCACCGCCATGACCACGGCATCGTCGCCCAGGTCGTTCCACGCGATGCCTTCCAGGTGGCCTTGGACCCATTGCAGCAGGGCGTCGGTGCCCTCGCGCTTGAGCAGCTCGCGGGTCAGGTCGGCAGTGGTGATGTCAGCGCCGCCGACCCGGGCGACGGTTCCGGCGGGCAGCGGTTCGCCGGCGCAGCAGAGGACGGCGAGGAGCAGGGGCAGGACGGGGCGCATGTCAGGCTCGTGGCAGGTGGGCGTGCAGGGCGAGAAGTTCCGGAGCGTCGAGCGATTCCAGCCGTCGGCTGGCCTCGAGGCCCGCAGCGGCGCACGCTGTCTCAGCCGCCGGGCGGTCGCAGCCGGCGTCCATCAGGGCACGCGGCAGCACCTTGCGGCGGTAGGCAAAGACGGCGCGCAGCCAGGTGGTGAATCCTGGTGGCAGCGCGGCGCGCGGCTCCCACGCCACGATCGCGCTATCGACATTGGGACGCGGGTGGAAGGCGTCGCGGCCGATGCGGCGCACCAGGCGCGGGCTGCCGGCGGCCTGGAAGGCGGCGGCGCTGGCGCCCCAGGCGTCCTCGCCGGGGCGGCTGCACAGCCGCCGGCCGCACTCGTACTGCACCGTCGCTGAGATGGCGCGCGGCTGGCGCGGCAGCGCGACCGCTTCGAGCAGCACCGGGATGGCGGCATCGTAGGGCAGGTTGCTGGCCAGCAGCCATTCGTCGGCCGCCGCCCAGTCGATGATCGCCTGGTGTAGTCGCGACTTGCTCGCCAGGGCATCGCCGTGCACCAGGGTCAGGCCGCGCGGCACCAGGCTGGTGGTCAGCCAGGCGGCCAGGCCGCGGTCGATCTCCACCGCCAGGACCTGGGCGCCGGCGTCGAGCAGACGCGTGGTCAGCACGCCGGTGCCCGGTCCGACCTCGACCACGCGCGCCCCGGCCAGGCGGCCGAGCGGCGCGAGCAGCGCATCGATGACCCGGGCATCGACCATGAAATTCTGCCCGAAGCGATGCAGCGGCGAGCAGTCGGCGGCGGCGAGGTCGGCGAGGACCTGTTCTTTGAGCGAGCCTGTCATAAGGGGCCCCGCCGCGCAGGCGGTGGGGCTGATCTGGGAAAGGCGGAAGGCGGAAGGAGGAAGGCGGAAGAAATGCTCGGGCTGAGTTTGGGGTCGTACCGTGTCGATGCAGGTCGGCTGAGTCTGGGGGACGGATATCCGATCGCGCAATCCAGCAACTCTTCCGCCTTCCGCCTTCCACCTTCCGCCTTCCGTCGCAAAAAACGCTTAGAGCGATGCCATTGGATCAGGGGCGAAGCCCCCGAACAGACAGCAGCCATCCCGCGGTCCTTGAGCGAGCCACTCACGGGCGAGCTACGTAGGTCGCGGGAGCGAGATCCACCTGCGACCAGATGGCGGCATCGAGGCGGTGTCCGCCGCGCGCATCCTGCGCCACCACGCCATCCGCAGCGACGACGATGCGCGCGGTGAGGCGTTCGCCCTCGGCGGTCTCCAGGGCGATCGGCACACCGCCGTCTGGGACGCTGGCGGTGGTCCCACTCTGCAGGCCGTGCAGGGCGCGCAGCAGACGACGGGCCGCGACCGCATCGGCCGGGGTCCGCTCCTCGCCGCGCAGCAGGCTCCACGCTTCGCCGCGCCGTTCGAGGCGGAAGCCATCGGCACCGCCGATGACGACACTGGCAACCAGGGCGGGCGTGATCGGGAACAGGCGTGTGCTGGCGAGATCGGCAAGCAGCGTCTCGGCGTCGGCGTCGCTCAGCTGGTAGGTCAGGCCGCCAGTCACATCGACCGCCAGCCAGGTGTCGTCGCGCCGCGCCAGCCGCCAGGCGCGCTCCTGCGGCACGGTGTCGGCGAGATCGACATCATTCTCGGTGCCGGTGCGTTCCACCCGCACTGGCGCGATACGCACAGCCAGCTCGGCCTGCCAGGCTGCGGCGCGGTCCTCGGGCGTGGTGCGGCGGACGCGCTCGGCGGCGGTACGCGCCAGGGCGCGCACCAGGCGGGCCACCGCGTCGGCATCGACCGGTGTCGCCTGGGCTGGCCACGAGCGCGACCAGCTGCCGCCGGTGGCGCGGATCAGCACTTCGTCGCGTATGACGTCAGCGCTCCAGCGGCGTTGCAGCTTCACCACGCGCTGCGCCTCGATCGGAAAGATCATGCGGTCGAGCTGGGCGTCGGCACGCAGGCCGGTGAGGGCCTCGGGCAGGCTGATGACGGTGCCGCTCCAGCCGTCGCACCAGGCGCGGCCGGCTGACAGCACGACGCGCAGGGTGCCGCCGTGGCCGCCTTCGCCAGCGCAGGTGATGGTGGTGGCGTCCGGACCGACCGGCTCGCCGGCCTGGACGGCCTCGCGTACCGCAAGCTGGCGCAGCGCCTGCTCGATGGACTCGCCCGCTCCCCGGCTGGCGGGTTCGGCGCCCTCCGACCACACGACCCACCACGGCTGCACGCCAGAATCATCGGCCAGGCCGCGGCGTTCAAGACGGAAGGACTCGACCCCGGCGCGTTGCACCGTCACGGTGGCAAGTGCCGGCAGCGGCGTGCCATCGGCGATGCGGTCCTCGACCAGGGCGGCAAGCAGGGCATCCCAGCGAGCCGCGATATCTTCCGTCAGTTCCTGGGGTGGCGCGCCCTCGAGCGCGAGCCAGCGGCGGGTTCCGGCCGCCATCAGGCGCAGACGGCCGGTGCTGCCGTCGTCCTGCGGCCACTCCAGCGTGTGCGTGGCGGTGGCGTCGCTTGCGGCTTCTCCCGGACCGGCGAGCCGGGCGGCGCGCAGGGCGGCAAGGAGTCCGGCTACCCGTCCGTCGCACGGTGGCCGCGTGCCACCGGTGCGGCTCCAGCGTCCGGTGAGGCGGTCGAAGCGCGCGCCATCAGCGATGATCCAGGCCGGGTCGCGCTCCAGCTCGACCAGGTCGGGCCGGTCGAGGCGGGCCGCTGTCAGCACCACCCGGCGCAGCGCGGCGGCCTCGACCAGCACCACGCGGCCGCGCCGCGGGTCGAACACCGCACCGGTGCCATCGGTCTCGCCCCACTGCCGCTCTTCGTCGCCGACCACCAGGCGGCGTGACGGATCGACACCCCACGCGCGCGCCGCCGTCGCATCGACCCCATCGACTACGCGCGACGGATCGACGCTCAGGCTTTTCGCCGCTGCGGCGAAGGTGGCGGTGGCGCGCGGCTCCTCGGGGCGGTTGAGTCCGGCGACGCGCACCCGGCCATCCGCCACCTGCTGGTCGCCAAGGGCGCCGGTGACGGTGAATGGTGCGCTGATCGCACTTGGGAAGGCGGCCACACCGGTCGGCTTGCCGCTCGGCCAGAACACATAGCCGGCGAGCACGGCGATCAGGGCGGCGAGCAGCGCGTAGCCCCAGGTCGGCATCAGGCGGCTCCGAACTCGTGTGACTTGGGCAGGTCCTCGACCCGGGCGAGGCCGAAGCGGGTCAGGAACTGCTCGGTGGTGCCGTAGAGCAGCGGCCGGCCGAGGGCGTTCTCGTCGCGACCGGTGACCTGCACCAGCTTGAGGTCCATGAGCTGGCGCAGCACCGGGCCGCACTGCACGCCGCGCACGTCCTCGATCGCGCCGCGCGTCACCGGCTGCTTGTAGGCGACCACGGCCAGGGTCTCCAGCGCGCCTTCTCGAAGCGGCGCACCCACGGGTGCACCTCGGGCCGGGTCAGCAATTGCCACCCGCCGGCGATCTCGACCAGATCCCAGCCACGGTGCTCGCGCGCCCAGCGCGCCTGCAGGCCGAGCAGCAGGCCGCGCAGGTGGTCCTCGTCGCAGCCCGGCAGGGTGTCGAGCAGGCGGCTCATCGGCACCGCCTTGGGCGAGACGAACAGCACGCCCTCGACCGCCATGCGCAGCTCGGCCGGCGTCAGATCTGCCGCATCGGGCGGCGCCGCATCGAGGGAGCGCGGGGCTCCTGCCCCGACCGGCTCGCGGGGCTCCTGCCCCGCGTCGAGGTTGGCCTCTTCCGCTGGCTGCGGCGGCATTCCGGCATCCACGATCTCCTCGTCGGGCATCATCGCTTCCCGTCCAGGAAGTTGCGCAGCATGGCGTGGCCGTGCTCGGTGAGGAAGCTTTCCGGGTGGAACTGCACGCCTTCGATCGGCAAGGTGCGGTGGCGAACGCCCATCAGCTCGTGCTGGTCCTCGCTCCAGGCGGTCGCCTCGAGGCAGGCGGGCAGGGCGTCATCGACGACCAGCGAGTGGTAGCGCGTGGCGGTGAAGGGGCTGGGCAGGCCGCTGAACACGCCACGCGCATCGTGCACGATGCGGCTGGTCTTGCCGTGCATCAGGCGCCCGGCACGGCGCACCACGCCGCCGAAGGCGTGGCCGATCGACTGGTGGCCGAGACACACCCCGAGCAGCGGGATGCGCGCCTCGCCGGCCAGGCGGATGGTCTCCAGTGAGATGCCGGCCTCGGTCGGCGAGGCCGGTCCGGGCGAGATGACGATGTGGTCGGGGCGGTCGGCGACCACCCGGGCCGCCGTCACCTCGTCGTTGCGGTAGACCTGCACCTGGCAGCCCAGCTCCCAGAAGTACTGGACCAGGTTGAAGGTGAAGGAGTCGTAGTTGTCGATGACGGTCAGCACGCGGCGCGCAGGATACGGCCGGTGGCGGCGGGTCCATAGAATGTGGAATGCTGGAATGCTGGAATGTCAAATGCTGGAATGGCACGAGAGCCGGGGTGCGGCATTTCAGCATTTGGCATTTCTCCCTGCCAGCACCGTCGCCATCAGCACCCAGAAGCACAGCACGATGTTGAACACCGGCACCTGCAGGGCCGGGGGGAAGCTGTAGATCACCGCCACCGAGGGCGTCCACACCATCCACGCCGAGACGATCAGGGCCGGGATGCGCACCGCGAACATTTCGCGGTCGAGGGCGCCGCGCAGGCGCGACCACGAGGCGTCGCAGTCGTAGAACCAGCGGTAGACCACGGCCGTGGTCGGGATGCTCCAGAAGGCGGTGTAGACCAGCATGTCGAAGGCGGTCTTGGCGGCGAGGGTCGCGGCATCGGCGCCGTCGCCGAACATGCGCGCCTGCAACTGGTAGAACCAATAGACCTCGACCCCGCGATAGATCCAGAACAGCACCAGGAAGACGCCGTGCCGTCCGGCCTGGCCGGTCGGGATGCGGCGTAGTGCGAGCATCGCCAACCACGGCAGCACCCCGCCGCACAGGGCGCTGGCGGCGGCGGCGAACCACATCCCGCCGGACTCCTGCCAGCCGCGAATGGTTTCGAAGGCGGGGCGGGCCGCGGGGACGGCGAACCAGGCCGTGACCAGGGCCGCTCCGATCAGCCACAGGATGATGCCCGGCAGCAGGTTCGAGCGGGCGGCGGCGAGCGAGGCGGCAAACACGGGGTGCATCGCGGTGAGTGTGGCGGGAGCGGCGTTGGGGCAATCCCACGCATCGGTACCTTGCCCATCGTCCAGCCGGCCGGACGCTGGCGCCATGCCGCCCGACCTCGCCTTCGTCGCCGACCTCGCCCGCTCCGCCGCCGCCCTGGTCGCGGCCCAGGCCGGTTCGGTCGAGCGGCTGACCAAGACGCATGCCACGACCACCGCCGAGGCGGTGACCGCTTGCGATCGCGCAGCGCAGCGCCACATCGTCGCCGCGCTGCGCCAGCGCTTCCCGCTCGATGGCATCATCGGCGAGGAGAGCGACGACGGCGCCGGCATCACCAACCTGGCCGGGGCCAGCCGCCGGGTCTGGGTGATCGATCCGATCGACGGCACCAACAACTTCGTCGCCGGCCTGGGCAACTGGGCGGTGTGCATCGGCGCGCTGGAGGACGGCTATCCGACCCTGGGCGTGGTGCACGACGTGGCGCGCAACCTCACCCACGCCGCGGCGCGCGGGGCCGGCGCCTGGGCCGGCGAGCGCCGGGTGACCTGCGCCCCGGGCGGGCTGTCCGACCGCTCGTTGATGATGCTGACCTGCAACCTGGTGCGCTCCGACGGCTCGTTGCCGCCGTGGTTCCTGCGCTGGACGCGGCAGGTGTGGAAGACGCGCATGCTCGGCAGCGCCGCCTTGGAGGCGGTGCAGGTCGGGGCCGGGGTGGCGCACGGCGCCATCACCATCCACGGCAAGTTGTGGGACCTCGCCGCTGCCGCCGCCATCGTCCTCGAAGCCGGCGGCGTGATCAGCGACCTCGACGGCCGGCCGGTATTCCCGATCGACCTCGCCGGCTACACTGGGGCCAAGGTGCCCTTCCTGGCGGCGGCACCAGGGGCGCATGCCCAGTTGCTGGCCGAACTGCGGAACCCGGCACCATGAGCGGCGGCGACTGGATGGCGGTTGTGGTGGTGGCGGCAGCGGCCCTGTGGTTCGGCTGGCGCGTGTGGAGCTGGTTGCGGCGCCCACCGGGCGGCGGCTGCGACAGATGCAGGTAGGAAGTGGCATGGGCGTCTCGCCCATGTGCGCTGCGAGGACAACCCCACGGGCAAGATGCCCGTGCCACGGACGTCGCATGCTGCACAATGAAGCCTTGCCTGCCGGTGGGGCATGGCGATCACTATGGACGTGATCGACTGGTATCCCTGCTTCATTGACGTCGAGGCCTCGGGCTTCGGACCGGAGTCCTACCCGGTGTCGGTCGCCTGGTGCGACCACACCGGCGAGATCCGCAAGGCCCTGGTCCGTCCAGAGGCCTCGTGGACGCATTGGGATCCGCAGGCCGAGCGGGTGCACGGCATCGACCGCCAGCGCCTGCTCGACAACGGCTGGTCGGCGGCTGATGTCGCCGCCCGGCTTGAAGAGGATCTCGGCGGGCTGCTGGCGTTCAGTGATGCCCCGGAGTTCGACAGCGGTTGGCTGGGCACGCTGTACCGCGCGCTGGACCGGCCGATGCCGTTCAAGCTCGACCACGCCGACGATCTGCTGGTCGGCGCTTCGCTGCGCGGCAACGAGATGCTGTGGCAGGCCCAGGCCCGCCTTGACCGCACCAAGGAGGAACTGCGCGCCACCGCCAGCGGCCGGCATGACGCCGGCTACGATGTCGGCTTCCTGGTCGCGCTGTGGCGTCGTGCCCTGGGCGAGACGGTGAAGATGAACCACGGCATCGGGCCAGTGCCCGAGCTGACCGCGACCGGCAGCTTCCGCCGCGTCAAGCGCGACGGCTCCGCCGGTTGAGCCTGCAAAAAGCCTTCGAATTCACACGGAGGAACGAAGGTAACAGAGGCGACATGGTCTTGATCAAAGCCCACTCTTCGCCCGTCGGGTATCTGTCCTGTCGCCCGCAATTCCTTGTGGCGAGCTCTGTTACCTCCGTTCCTCCTTGTGAAATGCGTTGTTTTGGTTGAGCGCCCCGCCGGGGTGCTAGCGTGCCGCGATGCCCGTCATTCCCGTCTCGCCCACCCGCCAGCGCCTGCCCCACTGGTTCAAGCGCAGCCTGCCGGCCAACGCTGAAAGCTCGGCCACCGACGCGGTGGTGCGCAAGCACGGCCTGACCACGGTGTGCGAAGAGGCGAGCTGCCCCAACCGCCAGGAATGCTGGAGCAAGCGCGCCGCGACCTTCATGCTGATGGGCGAGGCGTGCACCCGCACCTGCACCTTCTGCGACGTTGCCTACGTCAAGACACCGCCACCCCTCGATGCCAGCGAGCCCGAGCGTACCGCCGCCGCGGTGGCTGAACTCGGCCTGCGCTTCGCCGTCGTCACCAGCGTCAACCGTGACGACCTGCCGGATGGCGGCGCGGCGCACATCGCCGCCACGGTGACCGCGATCCGCGCGCGCTGCCCCGGCACGCTGATCGAGATCCTCACCCCCGACTTCTGCGGCAACTGGCAGGCGTTGCAGGTCGCGGTGGCGGCGAAGCCGGACGTGTACAATCACAACCTGGAAACGATCGGCCGCCTCTACCCGACGGTGCGGCCGCAGGCGCGCTATCGCCGTTCGCTGGAACTGCTCAAGCGGGTGAAGGAACAGGACGCTGCGATGCTGACCAAGAGCGGCATCATGGTCGGCCTCGGCGAGACCGATGACGAGGTGCGTCAGATCATGCTCGACCTGCGCGAGGTCGGTTGCGACATCATGACCATCGGCCAGTACCTGCGCCCCAGCCTGCAGCATCACGACATCATCCGCTTCGTGCCGCCCGAGATCTTCGCGCAGTACGAGGCGTGGGGCCGCGAACTCGGCTTCCGCTACGTCGCCGCCGGCCCCTACGTGCGCAGCAGCTACTTCGCCGAGGAGGTCATGCAGGGGGCGGTGGCGCTGCCGCGCTGAACCGGCGCAGGGCGGTACGCAGCTCGGCCAGGGTGATCGGCTTCGCCACCAGGGCATCCATGCCCGCCATCTGGCCCGGTCCTCGGCCTCGGTGGCGGCAGACGAAGCGGTGACGCTGAACATCTTGACTTCACACAGCCACTCTGTGGTTGCCTTGGAACGAGGCGCTTAAGGCGAGGCGCCGCGGGTCGCCGTTCAGCTTCCGGACGGCGGCCGGACGCAGGCGATAAGGGCCTGGTGCAGGGTTGCGAGCGACAGCGGCTTGAGCAGCCAGGAGCAGTGGCCCAGATCCTGCGGCGCCGACTCCGCATGCGCGGTCATCAGGATGACCGGGATGTGCGCAGCCGGCCCAGGCAGCGAACGGATGCGTCTGGCGACCTCCTCGCCCCCCAGGTTTGGCATGCATACATCCAGCAGGACGACATCATGCAGGGAGGCATCGAGCTGCGCGATGACCTCCTCGCCTTTCGCCAGGACCCGGTGGGTGCAACCCAGCTTGGCTAGCTGATGGCCCAGGACGACGCGGTTGATCGTCTCGTCATCGGCCGCCAGTACGCGCAGGCCAAGGGGCGGTCGGACCGTCACGGTAACACGCCCGGAGGGCTGGAGGTTCGCGCGGGGATCTGGGCGGGCGAACGCGGGCTGGGCTGCAGGTGGGCTGGATCCACAGCCGCGGGATCGCGGGAGCGTCGGCGCGACAGCCGCTTGCTGAGGGCCTGGCGGGTGATGCCGAGGATGCCCGCCGCCTCGGCCACGCTGCCGTCGCAGCGGCGCAGGGCTTCACTGATCAGGCTCTGGGTGCAGTCGGCCAGGGTGGGCAGGGCGATCGGCCAGACCAGGGTGGTGGCGTAGGCGGTGCCGGTGGCGGCGATCAGGGGCTGTCCGAGGAGGCGCTCCACCACGCTGCGCAGATGGTGGGTCGGGACCGGCTTGACCAGATAGTCGGCGGCCCCGAGGCGCAGCAGCCGGACGGCGGTGGCGGCATCATCGTAACTCGACAGGACGACTACCCGGAGTTCGCGGCCCTGGGTGCGCTGGTCCGCGAGCCAGGTCTCGCCCGACTCCCCGGGAAAGCCCAGGTCGAGGATGATCAGATCCGGGCTCCAATCCGCCTGTAGGCGAGTGGCTGCGCTGGGCGACTCGACCGAGCGCACGGTATGCAGCCCGTCGCGCCCCAGCACGAGTTCCACGGCTCGGCGGACGATCACGTCGTCATCGATGATCAGAATGCGCGCCATGGCTCAGACTGTGGATCCTGCCATGGCGCTGGCAGGAACAGCCATACGGAGTCTACCTGATCTGCTATCGGACCCGTAGCTCATGACCGCACTAGGCATATTCGAGCTAAGGCCTTGGTCGAGACCCACTTGGACAACGGCTGTCAACCAAGGTTGCGGTTTCCCCGCTGGCGCAGGCGCAACGTCAGGCTGGCGGAGTCCCCCCGCTCACCCGGTCGGCGATGCCGCGCTCGCCCGCTGCGGTCGCGTCCATGCGGCGCAGGCGGCGCGACAGGTCGCGCGCCAGGTTCATGATCACCAGGGTGAACGATGGCAGGTCCTCACGCTGCAGGGCGAGGATGTCCCTCAGCGCCAGCCCGTACAGGGTGCAGTCGGTCAGCGCGACCACGGTGCCCGAGCGCGGTTGCATGTCGATCAACTCCATTTCGCCGATCGTCTCGCCGGGTCCGAGGCGGGCGATCACCACCGGGGCGCCGGCTACGCCGCGCTGCACCTCGACCGTGCCCTCGGCCACGCACCACAGGCGGTCACCCTTCTCGCCCTGGCGCACGATGATGGTGCCGGCAGCGAAGGCATCGACCCGGATCCGTTCGATCAGGTGGTTGAGCTGCGTGTCCACCAGGCCGCCGAATAGGCTGTAGCGACGCAGGATGTCGGGAGTAGGGAGGCCCATGGCGCGAGCCTAACGTGGCGCACGAGGACCTCCAGAGCGGCCTCAGGCGCCGCGCACTGCTGCGTGCATCAACCCGCTCTCCAGGCCGCTGACCACCGCCGCGCCGGTGCGCAGGGCGCTGGACAGGCCATGCAGATCGCTGCACCCGCGCACCTCGACCGCAGGCAGACCGGGCGGGGTCGGCAGCCCACGCAGGTCGGCAAAGGCGGCGTCGCTGACGTGATCGAGCAGCAGCAGGCCGCGATCGTGGCGCTGCAGGGGGACGGCGAGATGGCACGAGATGTCGGCCATGCGCAGGCCAGCGATATGGGCGAACACGAAATGCCAGGGCTCGGCGGCGAGATCGACGCCGCCGGGTTGCGGATCGACGTGCTCAGAGCCGCGATTCTTCACCGCCTTGGGTCCATCGCAGTAGCCATGCACCGTCCACACGACGTCGCGCATGGTCAGGCGCTCGATCGGCGCCAGGGGGTGGCCCTGGACGTAGCAGCGCCCGCGGCCATGCACGGTCAGACCGGAGAAGCGCAGATCGCGCATGTGGCCGGGATCCGTGTCGCGGGCGTGGCGGCGGGCGGTCGCATCGATGGTGATCGGGAACTCGCTATCGGCAGAGATCACCAGATCGATGAAGGAGAGGTTCTCGAACAGCCCACCGTCCTTCATGTACACGCCGATACCGACATGCGAGCCTTCAATGATGCAGTTCGAGAACAGCACATTGCTGATCGTCCCAACCGACTGCGCGCCGATCTTCAGCGCGGCTTGAGACGAGCGCAGGATGCAGTTGGTCACCGCGATGTTGCTGCACGGCAGGTCGACGGTGGATTTTACCGCCACGGCGTCGTCGCCGCTTTCGATCACGCAGTCACTGACCAGCACGTCGCGGCTGCTGTCCGCGACCAAGCCGACGCTGGAGATGCGCTGCCGGTGGTTGGAGATGGTGATGCCGCGCACGCGCACGTCGCAGCAGCGCAGCAGATGGATCGTCCAATAGCGGCTGTCCTTGATCGTCAGGTCGGCGATGCGCACCCGGCAGCAGCCGCGCAACAGGAAGACGGCCGGGCGGAAGCAGGTGGCGAGGTAGAGCGGACCCGGCATGGGCGAGTCGCCACCACCGTGGATCGAGCCGTAGCCGGTGATCGCGATGTCGTCCTCCTCATCGGCGTGGAACAGGGCGCGGGTCGTGGTCGGGAAGACGCCATGGCAGCTCGGCACGACGCACTCGTAGTCGGCCTCGTCGGGCGAACCGAAAATCTCGGCGCCGGCCTGGATGTGTAGGTGGACACCACCCTTCAGCTTGATGCTGCCGCACCGGTAGCGGCCGGGCGGGACGACGACGATGCCGCCGCCGCGCACCGAGCATTGGTTGATGGCGCGTTGGAAGGCGGCGTGGTCGAGGGTTCGGCCGTCGCCGACGGCCCCGTGGGTGCGGACGTCATCCACGGACCACCTCCGCAAAAGAATAGGACTGGGGTTGATTCACCCCAGTCCTATAGGCGCCGGGCCGGGACCCGGCTAGGTAGGGAAGGTCCTACCTGTCAGCCTTGATGCCTCCGTTCGATGTTCGGCGTTCGCCGTTCGCCGTTCGCCGTTCGCCGTTCGATGTTCGGCGTTCGCCGTTCGCCGTTCGCCGTTCGGCGTTCGGCGTTCGGCGTTCGCCGTTCGCCGTTCGGCGTTTGAGACAGAGACGCTATATGATTCGTATCGCTCCGATGACGCTCTCTTGACTACGGATCAGTTCTTCGCTGTCGCCTTCGCGGCGTAGGCCGCTGGGGTCATGTCGGCGTAGTCG
>JAIFND010000194.1 GCA_020047915.1 bacterium
GCGAGTCCTCGGTCAGCAGGGTTCCGTCGAGATCAAGGGCGACCAGGGGCGCTGGCATGGTCGGAAGCGTACGCGCGTTACTACTCACGCCAGGGGCCCCATCGCTTTCCGATGGGGCGGGCGCCGAGCAGTGGTGGCGGCATACAATCGGCGTAGCCGATGCCGCCACGATTCCGGAGGCTTGCCGAGGGAATCGAACTGCGACAAAGCCCGGGGGTAGGCCGAAGGCCGTAGGGGCAAAGCCCCTGACGCTGAAGGCCACCATGGCGCGGCGGTCCGGCGTCCCATCATACCGATCATGGCGTCCTGGGAATTCACCATCACCGGCTGCGGCACCAGCCACGGCAACCCGATGTGGGGGGTGCCGGACTGGTGGAGCACCGACCCGCGCGACCGACGCCGCCGCTCCGGCGCCTTCCTGCGCGGCCCCGAGGGCCAGATCGTGCTGTTCGACTGCGGCCCGGACCTGGCGCACCAGATGACCGACCCTTATCGTGATTGGGATGGCCGGTCCTATCCTGCGCGCTGCCTCACGCGCTGCGATGCGGTGCTGCTCACACATGATCACGCCGATCACTGTCATGGGATCAACGAATTACGTCATGTGCAGCGCCTGATGCGCGGGGCTGACATCACCCTGTATGGTTGGGAACCGCATCTGGCCAGCGTGCGCGCGATGTTCCCCTACTGCTTCGGCGCCGGCCTCGACACCTATCGGATGAGCAAACCGACCCTGCGCACCGCCGAGCTGGCCGACGGCCAGAAGCACATCATTGCCCAGTTGCCCGTGATCCCCTTCGCCATGAGCCACGGCAGCGCTGGTCGCACCACCGGCTTCCGTTGCGGCACGATGGCCTACTGCACCGACCTGAAGGAACTGCCACGCGATTGCGACCCCCTGCTGGCCGACCTCGATCTGCTCGCACTCGGCGTGTTACGCGACGAACTGCATCCGACGCATCAGAACTGGGATGAGGCGCAGGCGGTCCTGGCCCGGCTCCGGCCGCGTCGTTGCGTCCTCATGCATATGGGCCCCGAGGTGCGCTACGCCGATTGGCTGGCCCGTTTGCCGCCCGGAGTCGAACTGGCGGTCGATGGCTGGACGACCAGGATAGCGGCATGATCAGTCGGTGCCTTGCCGTACTCCTGGTCGGTCTCAGCCTGGTCGCCTGCGTGCGCGCCTCGGCCACGCCGGTGGCGGCCCCGGCTTTCGTCCGTCCCCCCGCCCCACCTGTCGCGCCACGCGAGACCCCCCCTGCTGCAGCCGCGCCCGCCTGGCCGGCCCTGACCAGCGAACCAGAGCTGGGCGTTCGCATCGTACGCGGGTCCAACGTGCGCATCCGCCTGCTGGTCGCGCACCGTACGAGCAGCGGCGCCGAGCTTTCGGCCGGGACCTACGACGCCAGCATCCAAGGCGGCAGCATCCGTTTTGGCAGTCGCGACCTGCCCGGCCCGCGCGCCAGCCTGGTACCTGTCACGCCTGCCGCGCAGACCTTCCAGGCGGATGGCGTACGCTGCTCGGGCAAGCTGCTGCTGTCCCTCGCAGGCAGGGAGCTCGATGTGATCGAACAGGTCGGGCTGGAGACCTGGCTGGTCGGCGTGCTGCCGGCCGAGATGTTGCCCACCTGGCCGGTCGAGGCCCTGGCGGCGCAGGCGATCGTCGCCCGTAGCTACGCCGCCGCGCGCTGGCAGGCCCGCGCCGGCCAGGACTGGCATGTCGTCCGGGGAACGGCGGACGTCGCCTACGACGGTGCCGAGCCGGCCTCTGCGGGGGTGACCGCAGCGATCAACCGGACGCGCGGCGAACTGCTGATCCACGGTGGCCAGGCGATCCTGGCCCGCTTCCATGCCTGCTCGGGCGGCCGCACCGAGGACAGCGCCGCGCTGTGGCCGGATGCGACCCTGATCGATGGCCAGACTCCGCTGGCGCGCTTCATGCGTCCGGTCGATGACCCCGCCTCGGTCGAAGGGGCGCGTGGCCTGGGCTGGACGCGCACGCACCAGCAATGGCGCGCCGCGCTGAGTACCGCAGACATCACCGAGTCCCTGCGCGGCTGGGCGGCCAAGGATCGCAGCCGACCGCGTTTCGGTGAGGTGCGCGCCGTGCGCATCGCCTCGACCCTGCCCAGCGGCCGGGTCGGCCGGGTCAGCGTGGTGCATCGGGCCTCTGGCGGTGAACGCAGCGATGAACTCGACGCCAAGGACTTCCGCCTCATCGTCGGCGCCAACAAGCTGCGCTCGCTGTGGTGGGAGAAGGCGGTGATGGTGGCAGCAAAGGGTGGACAACTGGTGGTCGAGGGCCGCGGCTTCGGACATGGCATCGGCCTGCCCCAGGTCAGCGCCTGGTATCTGGCCAACGACGGAGTGCGCGGCGAGGACATCGTCACCCGCTTTTATCCGGGGGCCACCCTGGCCAAGGTGTGGCGCTGACCCCCATCGCTCGCCGGCGAAGCCGGTTGGCAAGAGCCGGAGCCCCGCCAGCATCGCCGCCATGCGTCCAACGTTTCTGCTCGCCCTGATCGCCGCCATTCTGCTGCTGCCCGGCTGCAGCGATGAACGCATCTTCGATCCCGATCGCCAGCAGAGCGAAGACCCCGAGGAGATCGAGACCCGCAAGGAGGTCGCGGCCCTCGCTTCCGGCGCCAAGACCGATGATCCCGAGCATTCAGCTGCCTACGACAAGGCCATCAACAGCCTGATCCTGCGTGGATCCAAGGTCGAAACCCGCCTGATCGACACCCTGCGCTCCTCGCCGGATGCGGCGACCCGCATCGGTTGCGTCGAGGTGCTGACCGCGATTGCGACCAAGGCCTCGATCGAACACCTCGTCGCCGTGCTCGATGACGAGGCTCCTCTGGTCGCGCAGCGCTCAGACATCGCCCTGCGCACCCTCACCGGCCAGCGCATGATTCCCGAGGCCGGTCAGCCGGCCAAGGAAGGCCTGCCGCCGGTTCCTGTGCGTCCGGCCAGCGATCTGGCGATGGATGCCGAGGAGCGCGCCTGGGCGGCCTGGCATGCCCAGCACAAGGCCGAGCTCAAGGCGGCCTGGGAGCGCTGGTGGGTGGCCAACAAGGCCGGCTTCACGCTGAAGTGATCCGCGCCGTTCATATGGTGATGGCGTATCGGTGGCAGATGGGTCCGAACGACCCGTAGCCGAGCCGCCGGTGGATAATGTCTTTTCCGACCCCGTCCCTCTCCGGTGCAATGGCGTTGCGTTAAGGACTCTTGGGGACGCAAGGCGGAAGGCGGAAGGCGGAAGAGTTGCTGAATCGAGTTGATGGGGTCCTGTCGTAGCGCCGACCCATTTTCGACTTCACGACTGGGCCGGCAGTCCAATCCGCATTTCTTCCGCCTTCCGCCTTCCGCCTTCCGCCTGCCATTGCTCTCCGGTGTCTGCGAAGCAATCCGACTCTGGCGTGACACTTCGCACCTGAGCGGCAATCTATAGGCATATGCATGAGGATTCCTTTCTGGACCTAGCGGGGCTCCGCCCCAGCCCGAGGCTGATTATGGGCGTCGCACCGCTAGCTGGCTGTTGCTGCAGGGGCTGTGCCCCCGCACCCCCGACTTGGCAGGTCAAAGTCGCTGCCCTCAAGGACTCTAGTGCGCCTGCATGAGCGCGGCGTGCGTGGCACCATCGCCGGCATGGGTCTGCCACCCGATGTGGTCGATGATGTGGCCCAGGAGACCTTCCTCGCCGTGCACCGGCAGCGTGATCGACTGCCTCCCCAGGATGAACATCGGCCGTGGATCCGCGGCATCGCCCGCAACCAGGCACGCATGTGGCTGCGCACCCGCCTACGCCAGCGTCAACTTCTTGAACGATACGCACATCTGATGAATCCGGAGCCCACTGCTCCGGCCTCACCTGACCTCAGTCCCGGCCCCATCACCCCGTGTCTCGACCGCCTGGATCCAGAAGCCCGACGGCTGATCGAGCGCCGCTACATCGACGGTGAGGACGCTTCTGCGATTGCAGCCGGTACCGGTCGTAGTCCAGCCGGCGTACGCATGGCCCTGCTGCGCGTACGCCAATTGCTACGCGATTGCCTGGACGCGCAGACGGAGCATGCATGACCAGCGAGCAGATACTCGCCGATTGGCTGGAGCGCCGTGACGATCCCTTGGCAATAGCGGCTCTGGTTGACGCCTGCGAGCGGGATCCGCAGTTGGCTGTTCAGGCACGACGGTTGGCCGCGATCGATGAGCACCTCTCCCTGCAATTGGCACCAGAGCGAGCCGACTTCCCCAACCGTTTGCGTCAAGCCCTGACTCACGAGCGTTTCGCCGCGCAGGTTTCCCGGCAGATGCGTGGTCGGCGGCGCGAACGCTGGCTGTGGGTCGCCGTGCTCGCGCAAGCCGCTGCCCTGATTGCGCTGTTCGCTGTGCCCTGGCTGCAGACCCCGACCACCCGCGGTCCGTACCTGCAGATGGTGGCTGGCGAGGGATTCTATCTGCGCCTTGGCGAAAATGCGCGAGTCGATCGAGAACTGCCCCTGCAATCCGGCGACCGTGTCCATCTGCAGCCTGGGGCCAGCGCCGATCTGGTGCTGGGGCCGGCTTCGCGCATCAGGTGCAGTGACAGTGCAGATCTGGTACTGCTGCCGGCTGGCAACGGCTTGGTGGAACCCTATCTGGCGCTTGGCTCGATCGATGCGGATATCGCCCAACGTGACCTGCAGGGACCGCTGTTTCTCAGCACTCCGCATTGTCGGATCCAAGTGACTGGAACCAGATTCACGGTGCGCGCCGACGAACGGCAGTCGCAGGTAGCCGTCAGTCACGGTCGCGTCCAGGTACAAGATCTGCTGGACGGAACCACGGCGGCGGTCGCCTCTGGCCAGCAGCGGATCAGCGTGCCGGCATCCGGAATGACAGCCACCACCATCCGTACCATGAAGGACGCGCTCGGTCAGACCACAAGTCTCAGGGAAGCCGGCTGCGAAAGCGGATCGGTCATGCTCACCGATCGCATGCAGCAGGGACGCAATGAAAGCCTGCTGTATTTCGGCGGCAACTGGGCCTATGTGGTGCAGCGGTTATCCCAGGCTCAAGACTGGTCTCGCTACCTGGGTCTGAGCCTACTCTTCAACGGTCAGGGCGGGGGTGTAGTGCATCAGGTCGAGGTCGTCAGCGGATCGACCCAGTTTGTCGCCAATGTGCGAGACCAGCAGGAGGGTTGGCATACGCTGTTCGTGCCCTGGTCCGCTTTCCACTACCGGATTCCGCAACACGGGGACATCCCTCTGCCCGCCGAGTTACCCCCCTTCAGGCCAACCGGCGTTGTCGGTTTCGGCATCATTTTCAGCGGCCCCAGTACCAGTGGCATCGCCATTGGCGATTGGGGCCTGATTGATCGGGAACAGCCATGATGAAATCGTCACTATACGCCTGTCTCCTCATGTCCGCCATCATGCTTGGCGGGTGCGGAACCCACCGCGGACTGCCAAGTCACGGAGGTGGCAAACGGTTCGATGAGGAGCAGCGCGCCGTCTCGGCAAGCATCCGCCAGGCCGTGGCAGGCATCGACTTGTCGGCCCTGCGTGGGCAACGGGTGCAGTTGTCGGTCTCGGGAATCGCCCACAACGGCGGTGGCAAGGAACGTTTCCCTGGGCCGATATGGGCTAATGCCGGGGGATTCTCGAACCACGGTTCCGACGACACCACCGGATTGAGCGCCAACGGCGCCAGTGCACCGGCAGGCTGGAATCCATCGTGGCGCAACCTGGCAACCAACGCCAGCCGAGGCATCACTGGCACCGTCGGATTACGGCTTGAGCAGGAGTACGAATCATTCCAGGTATGGACCGACGCCGACATGAATTACCTCGAACAGGTGGTGCGGATGCACCTCCTGCACCAGGGCGTCATCTGCAGCGATCGCGACCCGCAAGCGCGGCTGGTCGTACTGGTGGATGTGCTGGGAACGAACCGGAACCGTACCGAGCTGATCCTGGCGAGTGCCGACTGCCTGCAGTCCTCGTGTGAACTCACCTATTATGTCACGGCTCCGGATGAGAGTCTGATGCATGCCGCCCGCCGCAGCGGGGCACGCTCCGAGTACAGTGAGCGGGGCGTGCTGCTGGTGCAGGGGTTGGCTCCTCGCCGGAAAACGGAAGCCGGATGCGTAGGTGACATGGCGATGCCGTAGCTGTCACAGCCCGGCATAGCCGGAACCAAAAGGTTCATGTTCGGCTACGCCGGGCTGTTCGGCCGTTGCTGCAGGGCTTCGCCCCGCACCCCACGCACTCCTCGCCGATATCTCCGGACGAACCGGAGATCCATGGGTAACGAAACGCATGGCGCTACTGGCATGCAGGGACGCCGCGGGCGTCCTTTCAGCCAGGATCAGGTGATCGTAAAGGTTCCCAGATCCTCGGCCGCCTCCACCGGGATGCCGGGACAGGCGGCGGCGGCCTCGCTGCGCAGTTGCTCTGGCCCTGGACCGTCGCCATGGCGGCCACCGAAATGCGTGATGATCAGCCGTCGGGCATGCAGCGCGGCGGCGAAGGTCCCGGTCATGGCCGAGGTGCTGTGCCCCCACTGCCGGGCTTTCTCCTCCTGGTCGGCGGGATAGGTCGCCTCGCGTACCACCAGATCGACGCCCTGGGCGTGCGGGATGATGGCATCGGCGTCCTCGGTGTCGCCGCAGACCAGGATGCGGCGCGAAGCGGGAGGCGGATCCAGCACCTGGTCCGGGCGGATCACCCGACCATCCGGCAGAATCACCGTTTCGCCGCGTTGCAACCGACCGAAATCCCGACGATCGCTCAGGCCGAGGGCCAGCGCGCGCTCGGGGCGCAGGCGTCCGGGGCGTGGCGGTTCTTCGCAGAGCCAGGCCACGCAGGGCACCCGGTGCCGGATCGAAAAGGGCCGCGCCCGCCAGGAATCAGGGCTGGTGGTCAACGGCGGCAAAGGTTCGCCACGCGCCTCGCCATCAAGTTCGTGGACCTGCAAGTCGTAGGGCAGTTCCGTCGCACTCGGGGCGAAGGCCCCGTCGAGCAGTCGGGCCAGGCCACGCGGACCGGCGAGCTGGACCGGCTCGGTGCGTCCGGCAATGGCGATGGCCATCAGCATGCCGGGCAGCCCCCAGCAGTGGTCGCCATGCAGATGGGTGATCAGGATGCGGTCGCAACGTATCGCGCGTAAACCGGCTTCGCGCACGCGGTGCTGGGTCGCCTCGCCGCAATCGATCAGCCACATGCGCCCGTCATCGAATAGCAGGGCCTGGGCCGTCACGTTGCGACGGCTGGTAGGCTGGCCGGCAGAGGTGCCGAGGAAGGTGAGTTTCATTGCCCCCACGACAAGGGGTTAGGGGTGAGGGGTTAGGGGTTAGGGCCGAGTTCGAAAATACGGGGTAACGACAAGAGACCAACTCCCTTGTGCATGACTCCATTGCCACAGCCGCCCATCGATCCCTAACCCCTAACCCCTGACCCAATGGCGTTGCGTTAAGGACTCTTGGGGACGCAAGGCGGAAGGCGGAAGGCGGAAGGCGGAAGAGTTGCTGAATCGAGTTGATGGGGGTCCAATCCGCATTTCTTCCGCCTTCCGCCTTCCGACTTCCTCCTTTCCAAGGTCAGTGCCCTTAACGCAACGCCATTGACCCCTGACCCCTAGGGGCAATGGAATCAAAAGACCAACTCCCTTGTGCATGACACTATTGTCTCAGCATCGCCCATCGATCCCTAACCCCTAACCCCTAGCCCCTAACCCCTAGGGGCAATGGAGTCTCCCCCATGCTCACGCCCGGCACCGTCGTCATCGGCCAGTCCGGCGGTCCCACCGCCGTCATCAACCAGTCGCTCATCGGTGTGGTCAAAGCCTGCCTGCAGCGGCCCGAGACCTTCACCCGCGTGCTCGGCGCGGTGCATGGCGTGAACGGGATCATGAAGGGCGAATTCGTCGATTTCACTCTTGAGGACCCGGCCAACCTCGAGGTCGTCGCCGGCACCCCCAGCAGCGCGCTGAAGAGCGTGCGGCGCAAGGCCAGCGCCGAGGACTGCACGGCGATCTTCGCCCGCTTCAAGGAGCTCGACGTCCGCGCGTTCTTCTACATCGGCGGCAACGACACCGCCGAGACGACGCACATCATCGACGAGATGGCGAAGAAGGCCGGCTACGACCTGGCCTGCTTCCATGTGCCCAAGACGATCGACAACGATCTGCGCGTCACCGACCACTGCCCAGGCTTCGGTTCCGCCGCCAAGTTCGTCGCCCAGGCCTTCATGGGCGACAATCTCGACAACCGCTCGCTGTCGGGCATCAAGGTCAACATCGTCATGGGTCGCAACGCCGGTTGGCTGACCGCCGCCAGCGCCCTGGCGCGCATCCTGCCCGACGATGGCCCGCACCTGATCTACTGCCCCGAGGCGGATTTCTCGTTGGAGGCCTTCTGCCGCGACGCCGAGGCGGTGTACCGCCGACTCGGACGCTGCGTCATCGCGGTCAGCGAGGGCATCCACGGTCCCGGCGGCGCCGAGATCATCGACAGCAAAGAGGTCGATTCGCACGGCAACAAGCAGTTGTCCGGCAGCGGCGCGCTCGGCGACTTCCTCGCCGACACGCTCAAGGCCCATCTGGCCAAGGTCATGCCCGACAAGAAGCACCGCGTGCGCGCCGACACCTTCGGCTACCTGCAGCGCTGCTTCCCGGGCGTGGTCAGCGAGAGCGATGCACGCGAGGCGCGCATGGCCGGAGCGGCGGCGGTGGTGGCGGCGACCAGCGGCGTGAAGAGCGGCTCGATCGCCTTCCGCCGCCACGACGCCCCCTACCGCATCGAGACCTTCGTGACTCCTTTGGCCACGGTGGCCAAGGAGACCAAGCCGATGGCGCGCGACCTGCTCAACGCGGCCGGCAACGACATCGACTCGGCCAAGCTGCTGCCCTATCTGACCCCCCTGGTCGGCCCCCTGCCTCCTGTCGGGCGGCTGCGCGGCATTTCCGGTTAAGCGCATTCAATTTCGATTTCACGCATAAGGCCGGTCGATTTCGACCGGCCTTATGCGTTATAGCGAGTCACAGACATGCGGTCCGATCAGGAAATTATGATTCAACGACTCGAGTCGGCGGCTACTATAATCATGTATGCGCCACCTCCTCGCATGTCTGATCGTGACGATCGCTCTGCTGCCAGGAGGCGAAGCCAAACCGGATCGTCACGCCGAACACGCCCGCTTCGCCCCGCCGGTGAAAGCCAAGCTGCTGTTCTTCAGCCTGGCTGGTGGGGCTGGCGACCAGTGGTTCAACGCTGTCCAGGTCAAGGGACGCAAAGCAGTAGGCATGATGGAGAAGGGTCCCTTCGGGCTTGTCGTCACGGTCAAGGATGATGACACGGTCAGCGCGCGGGTTCTGGGTGACAAATCCGCGACCACCAAGCCGGACACCGACCTGCCCAACGGCGGCAAGACCGGCCCCTATACCTGGGGCTACAAGCAGGTCGCCCCCCTCCTGCAGCAACCGTTCCTGACTGGTGGAGGGCTCGATCTGTGGGGATGTACGCTGGAAGAGGCTAAGACTGCCAAGGTACGCTACGCCCCGGCCATGGCCGACAGTCGCATCAAAGGCCTATGGATGACCCCGAAGGGCACCCTGCTGGCCACCTCCTTCACGGATGGCGGCAACACCATCCTGCGCGCCGATCCGCGCGACCGCAATGTCACCATGGAGACTGGTTTCGACGCCGGTGGCGGTGGTGGTGGACGCTCCTCGTGGCTGATCGAACTGTCGCCCAAGAATGGCGCACCGTTGGGCGTCCTGGCCTGTCGCGGTACGGTGGTCTGCCATGCCTACGACGCGTGGAACCGCCTGATCGTCGGCGGTGGAGCGGTCAACCGCACCGGGGCCGACGATGTCACCGGCAACTTTGACGGGGCGGGCCTGCTGATGGCCGACTTCGATTGGAAGAGCGCGCTGTTCCGCGCCCACCTCGGCCTGCCCAAGGATGCGCCCGGCAAGGCTGGCGGCATGACCTGGGCCATCGACGTGGACAACGACAGCGGCCTGATGGCCGCCGTTGGCTGGATGGAGGGAACGCCGCGCGGAGTCAATGAAATCCAGGCGAAGAGTGGTGGCGGAAAAGATGCGTTCCTGGCTGTTTTCCGCCTATGGACCGAAGATGAGGCGAAGGCGGCGAAGCAGGCCGAGATCGATTCCAAGAAGCCGCCGGCCCAGGTGCAAGCCAAGCCGGCCGGCGACTGACCATTGCCCCACCCGGGCATGGTCCATCCTGCCCGCATGCTCACCCCCTCCCGGGCCTGGCAATGCCGCCAGACCATGCCCGACCTGGTCGCCGAACTCGAGCATGATCTCGGCGTATCGCGACTGGTGGCCACCCTGTTGTCGCTGCGCGGCGTCGCCGATGCGAACCATGCCAAGGCGTGGATGGCCAAGCGTCTGCAGGATCTGCACAAGCCAGGGCTGATGGCGGGCATGGAGGTCGCCGCACAACGTCTGGCCACGGCGATCAACCAGCACGAACGCATCCTCATCCACGGCGACTACGATGTCGATGGCTCGACCTCGGCCTCGCTGCTGGCGCTGTTCTGCCGCGCCTGCTCGCACGAGGCGACGGTGTGGATCCCCAACCGCCGGATCGATGGTTATGGCCTGTCGGACAGCAGCCTGGAGGCGGCCCGGACGCATCGCGCCCAGCTCATGGTGACGGTGGACTGCGGCATCGCCGACGGCGGCTGGGCCAAGCGCATCGAACAGGAGACCGGCTGCGCGGTCATCGTCACCGACCATCATCTGCCCCAGGGCTACCTGCCCGAGTGCACCGCCGTGGTCAACCCCAACCGTCCGGACTGCACCTATCCTGACAAGCATCTCGCCGGGGTCGGGGTGGCGTGGAAGCTCGCCTGGGCCACCGCCATGGTGTTGTGCGGTGCGGAGAAGGTCAGCGAACGCCTGCGCACCTTCCTGACCGACGCACTGGCCCTGGTGGCGGTCGGCACGGTCGCCGACTGCGCACCGCTCGACGGTGAAAACCGCATCCTGGTCCATCACGGCCTGCGCGAACTGGCGCGCACCAGCAACCCGGGCCTGCGTGCCCTGCTCGCCGAAGCTCGCCTCGATGGCGAGGCGCCCAGCGCTGGCGACATCGGCTGGAAGATCGCCCCGCTGCTCAACGCCAGCGGCCGCATGGACAGCGCGATGGCCAACATCGAACTGCTGACCGCACGCGATGCGGCGACCGTCGCACCGGTGCTCGAACGCATCGTCGCCGGCAACGACGAGCGCAGGCGCATCACCCAGACGATGACCGCCGACCTGATCGCGCAGGCCGAGGCTGATCCCGGCCTGGCCTCGCGGGCCACCCTGGTCTTCGCCGGGGAAGGCTGGCACCAGGGCATCGTCGGGATCATCGCCAGCCGGCTGGTGGATCGCTTCGGCAAACCGGCCGCCGTCATCGCGATCAACGACGGGCTGGCCAAGGGCAGCCTGCGTTCGATCGCCTCGGTGCATCTGGGCGAAGCGATCGATGCCTGCCGACCGGTGCTGCAGCGCGGCGGCGGCCACGCCCTGGCGGCCGGCATCACCCTGGATCCCGCTCGCGTCGGTGAATTCCGCGAGGCTTTCGAACGTCACGTCGCGACGCGCATCGCTCCTGGCTCGCTGGTTCCACGCACCGACTACGACAGCGAGGCCTCGCTGGCGGAACTTGACGGCGACTTCCTCGACCAGTTCCAGGCCATGGCCCCCTTCGGCACCGGCAACCGCGAGCCGCTGCTGCGCCTGGCCAACGCCACCTTCGCCGGCCGGCCGCGCCTGTTCGGCAAGGACGGAGACCACCTGAAAGGCCCGCTCACCGACCCCGGCGGTGGCATGAAGGAGCTGACCGCGTGGCGCGGCAAGGCCATCTTCGGTGAGGTCGCCACGCCCGGGCGACGACTCGATCTGCTGGTGCGGCCAGAGGTCAACAGTTCGCTGCGCCTGGTGTTCGTGGACGGCAAGGCCGGATAGTCGGCAATGGCACGCGATCTCCTGGTTCGGGCGCCCTACCTGCGCCGTACGTGCATGCGCGCCGTCGCGGCCTTCGCCGACGCCATGCCGCTGGGGGTGGCGCGCACGGTCGCCTATACGATTGCGGCGGCAGCTTGGGCGATCGACGGCCGTGGTCGGGCGACGGTGACGCGCAATCTGCGTGGAGCGGTACCCGCCGGGCAACCGCTGAACCGGGCGGTGCGCCGCAGCTATACCGAGTTCGCCCTGACCCTGGCCGAGGCCGCCCGCCTGCACCGCGACTCGTGGCTGGCTCCCGGCGTGCTTACCGTGCACGACCCCTGGCGCGTCTTCGCCGCGCGGCCGCTGCGCGGCCCCGCCATCCTTGCCACGGTGCACAGCCACTGGGACATGCTCGCCGCAGCCAGCCACAAGCTGCGGTTGACCGACGAGATCCTCGCCCCGACCTTGGCGTACGGCGACACGATCCTCGACCAGTGGCTGGCGCAACGCCGCGTACGTTGGGGCTGCCGCACCGTCACCCTCGACCGCGCTCCGCTCGCCCTGCTGCGCGCCCTGCGCGCAGGCGGCGTCCTCGGCATGCTGGTCGATCGTGATTACGGTGGTCACGGTCTGCAGGCCACCTTCCTGGGCCGTCAGGTGCGGCTGCCCACCGGACCTGCCGCCTTGTCGCTGCAAAGCGGGGCACCAGTCATCCCGGTCCTGCTTGCCCGGAAGTCGCCCGGCACCTTCGCCCTGCTGGTCGGCAAGCCGCTGCGCGCCGATCCAGCCCTGCCGCGCGGCCAGCAGGTCGCCGACCTGACCAGGCGCATCGGGGCGGCGACCTCACGGCTGCTCTCGGCAGCCCCTGCCCAGTGGGTGGCCTTCCATGATTCCCGTTGAGATCGAACTGAAGTGGGCGCTTGAGCCGGCTGCCCACGCTGCGCTGCGCGAGCGGATCACCATGCTGCTGGGACCGGCGACCCTGCTGGATCAGCAGAATCGCTTCTTCGACACCGCCGACGCCCGGCTGCGCCTGGCCCGCAGGTCGGTGCGCGTGCGGCGCGAGAACCAGCGGGTCGTGCTGACCTGCAAGGCCAAGGGTTCGGTGGACGCCGACGGCACCCACCGCCATGACGAGTGGGAGCGCGAGTTGGACTCGCAGGTCTGGGAAACGCTTGGCTGTGTCCCCCTGCCCATCCCCGAGCCGTGGGCCGGGATCATCGCCGGCCAGCCGCTGGTCTGCCTGGGTGGCTTCGCCAACCAGCGCCTGGAATGGCACGATGGGCCGCACCTGCTGTGCCTCGATCGCAGCGATTTTGGCGTCCGCATCGATCACGAACTGGAGATCGAAACGCCGCAACCGGAGGCGGCACTGGCGCGCTGGCGCGGGCTGCTGGCAGGCTGGGGCGTCGCGTGGAAGCCCCAGCCGGTGACCAAGCTGCAGCGCTGGCTCACCTGCGCGGGGCAGGAGCCCCGCGCGCCGGGCGGGGCAGGAGCCCCGCGCTCCTAGAAATCCATCGTCAGGCCGGCGCTGACCGTTGCGGCGCGCGGCATCTCGGAGCCATCGACCACCACGGTCTCGGTCGCCATGGCACCAGCGACATCGAGGCGCAGCAGCCAGAGGTTCAGGCCGAGGCCGGCGTGGACCATGCCGCCGGCTTCGCTCTCGGCGAGGTCGGTGGAATAGCCGCCGCGCAGGGCGAGGAAACGGGCGATGTTCCATTCGAGGCCGCCACCGACGCGCTGGGTCTTGTAGGTGACGCTGAGTTTGGGATCGATGCCCGCCATGAGCGGACCCGTGCGCTGGCTGGTGGTCGTATAGGTCGTCTGATTTTCCAAAACATCGATATCAGCCGTCAGCACCACGGTTTCAAAGGGGTACAACGCCACACCCAGGGATAGCTGCGGATCCAAGGTGATGTCATCTACGATGAAATTCTGGCCGTCAGCGTCCTTGAATGAACCGCCTTTAAGCACGGGACTGTTGAGATTGCGACCGGTAAGACCGACTTGGGCCCACGAACAGCGTGCTACGATGCCGAGATCGATTCCGCCGGTGACGGTCTGTTCGGCCTCCTCAAAGGCATCCTGCATGAGGTCGCCAAGTTCATCAACCCCCTCGATGATCCGGGCTTTCGCCGCTGCAACTTTACCAATCAAGACTTTGAGGTTGCCGCCAACCGAGAGGTGGTCGTTGATTGCAACACCGATAGTCAGCGGAATTTCAGTAACTGTGTATCCGCCGGTGAGAACGGCTGTCTGGTTGTTGTTGATGTCGTTTGTAAGGTTGTTTGCATTGGCCAGGGCATCGATGAGCACGCCACCATTGGCCATTATCTCGTTCACTTGTTCAGTGGTCAGACCTGCCTGCACGGCAGCTAGGTCCAGGGCGGAGATCGCTGCCGCCGACAAGCTCAACCCAGCAAGGGCCGTTTCAGCAGCGCTGCCTGGTGTGATGAGTTGGTTGGTGTACCCACCAGGAACGGTCGAGGTGGTCGTGATCGCAGTATCGAGATCCGCGACCGAATAGCCGAATCCGAGATTCGTCGTGTCGAGGTCGGCCACCGATAAAATGCCTTCCGCAAACTGCCGCACCCCGACACCAACATGTAGGATGCGGGTATTCAGCACGCCGACATTGGCCAGCACCACGGCATTGTCAGCCTTGGCATCGAATGTCTGCAGTAGTGCCGCAGTCGCCACTGCGGCCTGGAGATCCTCAGGCGTTGACGAGGTCGAGCCAAGATTCTGCAACCGGTCGAAGTCGGTGCCCGCAATCTGCTCAACATAGTCCGCCAGCTTGCCACGGATCTCCACCCCCGCCGTGACATCGGCCAGCCCGATGCCCCATTCGCGCCGGCCGACATAGTTCGGGTCCGCTTCCAGTTTGGCGTCTTCTTCACCCGTGCGGTTGAAGAACCCGTACATGCCCGGGTTGTAGTAGCTGGCGTTGTGGTCGTCTGCTGCTGCTGTTCCGGCGCCGCCCAGGCCCAGGGCGCGCGGCCCGACGATATGCGAGTCCATCGCGGCGAGCGGCGCGGTGCAGGCGGTGGCGATGAGTGTTGCAGACAAGATGGGAAGGCGCATGGAGTCTCCAGGACTCCTCCAGTCTAGCAGCACCTACCTGCGGTTGTCAAACCTTCACTCGCACGGATAAGGAGTCCATGCCGGACCCACACAGCCCCACCATCCTGGTGGTCGATGATGACGCCTCGGTGTGTTGGGCCCTGGAACGGGCCTTGCAGAAGACCGGCTGGACCGTGCATATCGCAGCCGACGCCGCGGCCGCCCGGCGCAAGCTGAAGCTCGGCATCGATGTCGTGCTGACCGATGTGCGGATGCCTGGGGAAAGCGGCCTTGATCTGCTCGCCACGCTGCACGCCGAACGCGCCGACCTGCCGGTGATCGTGATGACCGCGCACGGCACGATGGAGACCGCCGTCGAGGCGGTGCGGCGCGGCGCCTTCGACTACCTGCCCAAGCCCCTCGACCTCGACCGCACCCTGGCGGCCCTGCGCCGCGCCCTGGGCGAGGTGCCCTTGGCAGCCTCGGTGCGGCCGGCGACCGGTTTCGACGAGGACGGCATCATCGGCAGCGCCCCGGCCATGCAGGAGGTCTTCCGCCGCCTCGCCGCCGCCGCCGGCAACGAGGTCGAGGTGCTGTTCAGCGGCCCCGCAGGCAGCGGCAAAGAGGCCCTGGCCCGCGCCCTGCACCGCCACAGCCCGCGCCGCGAGCAGCCCTTCGTGCATATCGGCTGCGCTGCGCTGCCGGACGCGCAGGCCGCCGACGAGCTGTGCGCGGCGCACGGGCTGATCGCCAGCGCGGCCGGCGGCTGCGCCTTCCTCGATGAGGTCGATGCCCTGCCCCCGGCTGCGCAGACCCGCCTGGCGGCGCTGCTTGCCGCCCCACGGAGCGCCAGTCCGCGCATCCTCGCCTCGACCCGTCGCGACCTCGCCAAACTGGTGACGGCCGGTGCCTTCCGCGAGGATCTCGCCTGGCGCCTGCGTCCAGTGCTCATCGCCGTGCCAGCGCTGTCCGAACGCCTTGATGATCTGCAGCCGCTGGTGCGCGCCTTCCTCGCCCGGGCTGCCGTGCGGCTTGGGCGCCAGTTGGCGATCACCGACGCGGCCATCGCCCGCTTGGCCCAACACGCCTGGCCCGGCAATGTGCGCGAACTCAAGCATGTGATCGAGGAAGCGGCCGTGCTGGCGGTGGGCGGGGTCATTGATGCCGATCACCTGCCCATCTCCGGCGACGGGTCCGGGGCCGCCGCCAGCGCCCCGGGCTTCGCGGCCGCCGCCGCCTCGCTGGCCCGCCGCCTGCTCGACAGCCATCCCGGCGAGGTCCACGCCCGCGCCCTCGACGAACTGGAGGCGGCCCTGGTGCGCGAGGCGATCGCCCGCACCGGCGGCAACCAGCTGCGCGCTGCCGAACTGCTCGGCATCAACCGGGCGACCCTGCGCAAGCGCATGGAGATGGCAGGCGTGAACCGATGATCCGCCCCCTCTTCTGCCTGCTCGGCGCGGTTCTCGCCTGGGGTCTTGAGATCAGCGGGGCCAGCGAGACCCGCCTCGCCGGACTTCGCCTCATATCGCAATGTGCGCCAGCGGTGAACACCGAGATGGCGCGCGAGCTGGTGCGCACGCGCGATGCCCTGGCGGCGTGGATCGGACGCAACGTCAAGCCGCTGCCCGAGGGCCTGCCCGCCCTGCCGGTCCTGCTGTTCGCCGACCGGGCCGCCTTCCAGGCCTATGCCGGCACGCATGCCAAGCATGTCGCGACCGCGCATGCCGAAGGCTACTACTCCGGGGACGGCACGCCTGGCGGCGGGCAACTGGTGCTGTTCCGCGATGGCGGCCGCGAACTCTCCACCGCGCGCCACGAACTGGTCCACTACCTGCTCGATCAGGTCCTGCCGGCGCGGGCCGGATCGCCGGTGTGGTTCAACGAGGGGTTGGCGGTGTGCGTCGAGGACGCGTGGATCGATCCCGGTTCGGTACGCATCAGCGCCGTGCCACGCCAACGCCAGAAGATGCTGCGTCAGCTTGCCGCTGCCGGCGGTGCGCCGCTGTCGCGCATCACCGCCCTGGGTGCCGACGGCTGGTTGAAGGCGGCCGGTGCGGATCGCGGCGAGGCCGACCGGCAATACACCGCCAGCTATGGCGCCGTGCTGTTCCTGCTCAACCGGCAGAGCGACCTCTACTGGGGCTTTCTCCGCCGCATGGCAGCGGGGGAGTCCCACGACCAGGCCTACGCCGCCACCATGGGTCAGGTTCCCGGCGGTCTGGACAGCGCCTGGCGGACCTGGGTGGCCACGGATGCCTGGCAGGCCGCGCGGGCCGCCGACGGCAGCGTCAGTGCCGCCAAGGCCTTCGAGCATGGCCTGGCCTGGCTGCCCGAGCACCTTCCGCCCGGTGATCCCGCCCAGGCGGCGCGCTGGCTGGCGGGCGCAGCACGCGGCTTCGCCGGCACGCCCGGCTATGAATTCGACGCTGCCGTCGCCTGGTTGGCGGTCAGCGAGGCGCTGGGTGATCTCGACGCGGCGGTGGCCGGCGAGGCGGCCGAGACCGCCGCCGAGCTGTACGCCTCGCGCGGCCACACCGCCGGCCAGGCCGAAGCCTTGCTGCAGGCCTGTCGTGCCTGGGGCGCCGACAACGGCACCGACTGGAATCGCGCGGCGGCGCTCGGCCGTGTCGCGGTACAGCTAGCCGAAGCGGTCGGACCTGACGAACTGCGCGCCGCCGCCTATGCCGCCTACGGCGCCAGTCTGGTTCCGGGCCGCGCCACCGCCGCTTCGGATGGCGGCGACCAGCGGGCCGAGGCCCTGGCGGCACTGTCGCGCGCCCGCGCCATTCATCACGCGGCCGGCGACACGGCGCGCGAAGCCGCCGTCGTGCTGCTGTCGGCGCAGGCCATCACCCCGCCGGATGACAGCCGCACCGGCTGGCAGCCCGCCATCGATCTTGCGAGCGAGGCGATAACCCTGTGGCGCAGCCTGCCTGAAGGCGGCGACCAGCGCGAAGACCTGGCCCGCGCCCATTCCGTACTCGCCGGCCTCTACCGCCCCGATCGCAATCCCGGTGGCGATTGGCAGGTCGCCGCCGGGCTCTACGAGCGCGAGGCGCAACTGCTTGATCTTGCGGACGATCGCCGTCGCCTGCGCAACCGCATCGACCGCGGCACCTGCCTGCTCGGCCTGGAACAGCACGGCCAGGCCGCGGTGGTCTTTGCCGAGGCCGAAGCCCTTGCGGTGGCCAGCACGGACGACGCTCTCGCCGCCTTCGCCGCCTACCAGATCGGCTGGGCGGTGCAGCGCAGCGATCCCGCCGCCGCCGCCGAGGCCTTCATCCGTGCCGCCCCGCGCTACCGCCAGGCGGGCAAGCTGCGCGAGGAGGCGATGGCCTTCAACCAGGCGGCCCAGGCCAGCGCCGCCGCCAAGGCCCCCGCCACCACCATCGCCGACCTGTTCAGGAAGACCGCTGAACTGGAAGAGCAGCGTGGCGACGAAGCCCGCGCCGCCTACGCCCGGTACCAGCAAGCCTGGCACAGCGAGCCAGGCCGGCAGCAGGATGCTGACGCGGTCGTGGCAGGCGAACTCTACGCCGCTGCCGCCCGTTTGTGGAAGGCCTCCGACATCGTGCGTTCGACCCAGGCGCTGCAGCAGCGCGCCCGCATCCTCACCCCGGTCAAGGGCGCCGCTGCCGGCTGGAGCGAATCGACCCGCGACTGGGCCGCGGTCGCCGAGGCCCTGGGCGAGCTGCCCGAGAACGCTGAACGCCTCGCCGAGCGCGGCCACGCCCTGCATCAGCAGGCCTGGACGCTGATCCGCGGCGAGAGCTCGCGTCTGACGCCCCAGGCCCGCCGGCTGTTCAGCGAGGCCGTCCGCCTGCAGCGCGCGGGCGGCAACGAGGCTGGCGCCAAGGCCTCATCATCCTGGATCCGAGACTGACCCCGTATGCAATGGTTCGACGTTCGACGTTCTGCGACAGCGTAACGACATGAACTGCCGTGTTTACTCTCTGGGCAACATGAGAACACCACCTGATTCAGGGATATCCCCTGCGGCACGCCGAACGCCGAACGCCGAACTGACTGGAGCAATGTAACATGATCGCCGCCCGCTTCGCCACCTGGCTCGCCCTCGCCGTCGATCGCGCCAACCCCATGCTGGTGCGCCGCGTCCGGCAAGAGCTCAGCAACCGCGCCTCGGTCGGGGCCTACCTGCTGATGCTGCTGGTCGCGGTGATCGCCGCCTGCGTCGCCGCCGCCGCGACCGGCTCCAGCAATGGTCGCGGCCTGTTCGGCGCGATCGCCTCGGCGTGGACCGCCTTGGTGTGCATCCAGGCCCTGGCGACCTCGCGCGCCATCGCCGGCGATCGCGGCTCGTCGGCGTGGGATCTGATCGAACTGACCGGTCTCCCCCCGCTGCGCCTGATCAGCGGCGTGGTGCAAAGCAGCCTGATCCTTGGCCTGCTCGGCGCCGCCGCCCTCGCCCCCTTCCTGGTCATGGCCTACCTGCTGCGCGGTCTCGACCTGCCGACCGTGGTCTTCGCCCTCATCACCCTGCCAATGGCCGGCACCCTGCTCGGCGCGCTCGCCGCCGCCCTCGCCTGCCTCGGCGGCAACCGTCAGGCCCGCCAGGGTCTCGGCTTGATGCTCGCGCTCGGCCTGCTTTCCGCCTGGGGCCTGCTGACGGCCCTGTGGTTCAACAGCGAGATGACCCTCTCGCGCTGGATGGCAGACCTCATGCGCGGTGACGCCGAGGCGATCATGGGCGTGCTCGCCCTGCTCAACGGCTGGTTGGTGGCGATGGCCCTCGCCCTGGTCCTGGGCGCGGCCCTGCTCACGCACCGCGCTCTCGACCGCAGCAGTGGACCCCGGCTGGTGTGGGTCGGCATCTGGCTCAATGGCCTGCTGTGGCTGGGCTCCATCCTGCTGTGGATCGGACTGACCAAGGGTTGGTCAAGCGTGTCCAGCGACCTGGAGGACGGGATGGCGATCTGTTCGACCATCGGGGTCTGCTGGGCGCTGATCCTCGGCCTGTTCGCCATCACCGAGGACCTCGACATCACCCCGCGCCAGGCGAAGTCCGTCCTCGAGGGCGGCCGCTTCAAGCGCTTGGCGATGACCCTGCTCGGCCCCGGTTCGGGACGCGGAGCGCGCTGCACCCTGGTGCTGCTCGCTGGAAGCCTGCTGCTGTGCGCCCCGTGGATCCCTGACACCCCGGCCCTGGTCGTCGCCTGCCACGGCCTGATGGTGCTGATGCTCGGCGACTGGCTGGCGCGTCATCCCCTGCGCCGCTTCTGCCATGGTCCGGTCGCCCGCCGCATCTGCACCATCGC
>JAIFND010000089.1 GCA_020047915.1 bacterium
CACATCTTCTTCTCACCCACTGGCGACCACATGGCGCTGTTCTGCTTCGCCAACGGCTCGCTGGCCCGCGAGGCGGTGAAAGACGAGCACAAGCTCGACTGGAACGGCTTCTCGGCAGCCTTGGCGCGCACAGCGCCGGGCAACGGCGGCCGGCTGATGCTGCCGTGGTTCCGCCCCGAGATCGTGCCCAAGGTGCTGAAGCCGGGGGTGGTGCGCGCCAACCTCAAGCCGGGCGATGCCGATGCCGATGTGCGCGCGGTGGTCGAGGCGCAGTTCACCTCGATGCGCCTGCGCGCCGAGGCGGCGGGCATCCGGCCCACCGCCCTGCGCGCCACGGGCGGAGCGGCGCAGAACCCCGCCATCCTGCAGATCGCCGCCGATGTGTTCCAGGCCCCGGTGCGGCGTTCCCAGGTCACCAACACCGCCGCCCTGGGCGCTGCGGTGCGTGCTGCCCAAGCGGTCGGCGTGGCCAGTTGGGACCAACTGGTGCGCAGTGCCGTCGAACCGCAACTCGGCAGCGTGGTCGAGTCGCGCCGCGACACAGCCGCCGTGTACGCCCAGCTGGCCAAGGACTACGCCGCCCTCGAAGCGCGCGAGCTGCAGTAGCTCCGACTTTAGTCGGCCCGGCTGGCGGACTTCAGTCCGCCGATGATCGGCAGGCTGAAGCCTGCCAGCCAGGCCGACTGAAGTCGGCGCTACGTCGGCGCTACGTGGTGCTACGTAGGCACTTGCCGTCCATGACACGCCGTCCAAGGTGGACGCCCATGCCCGAAGCCCCGCGTGGCTGGCGAAACCGTGGGCGTCTGCCGCATGCGGATTTCGCCGGACTGACTCAGGCTGTCACCTTCCGGCTGGACGATGCGCTGCCCACCGAGGCGTTGCGCCAACTTGCGGAACGGCCAGTTCCATCGGGCGATACGCTGGTCGATCAGCGTGCCGCGGTGCTGCTGCGTGAACGCTTGCAGGCTTGGCTCGATGCCGGGCATGGTTCCTGTGTCCTGGGCGATCCCCGGGCGAGGCAGGCCCTGCGCGACGAACTGCATCGCTTCGATGGCGAGCGATACCGGTTGGATGGCTACTGTGTCATGCCCAATCATGTCCATGTGGTGGTTGGCGTCGGGGAAATCCTCTTGGGCAGCATCGTACAGGCGTGGAAGGGGGCTTCGTCGCGCTACATCAACCTGGCGTTGGGGCGGACTGGGCGTTTGTGGGGCCGGGAATACCAGGACCGTTTCATCCGTGACGAGGGGCATCTGGTGGCGGCTTTGCGCTATGTGCGCGAGAACCCGGTGAAGGCAGGGCTTGTTGGTGAAGCCGGTCTCTGGCCAGGTACCTGGCTGCGCGAGGATCTCGAACAGTGGTTGGATGGAGGCTGCGCCTTGTCGTAGCGAGCGTAGCGCCGACTTCAGTCGGCCCGGCTGGCGGACTTCAGTCCGCCGATCATCGGCAGGCTGAAGCCTGCCAGCCAGGCCGACTGAAGTCGGCGCTACGTCGGCGCTACGGCTTTGCTAATTTACGGCCGCCGCTATCCTCCCCACTCACTACTGGGATAGCAGGCGGCTCACGATGAGGTCCGCTAGCACCTGGACCTCGTCGGAATGTCGATGAATTTCGAGCAATTCGGGCTCTCTGCGCCCATCCAGCATGCCATCGGCATGCAGGGCTACACCACCCCCACACCGATCCAGGTCAAGGCGATCCCGCCGATCCTGGAAGGCCGCGACCTGATCGGCATCGCCCAGACCGGCACCGGCAAGACGGCAGCGTTTGCGCTGCCGGTGCTGCACCGCCTCGGCCTGGTGCCGCCGCGCCACCAGCGCAACGTGCGCTGCCTGGTGCTGACGCCGACCCGCGAACTTGCGGCCCAGGTCGCTGACAGCTTCAAGACCTACGGCAACAACCAGCACCTGCGCTCGACCGTGATCTTCGGCGGCGTCGGCCAGAATCCGCAGGCCCAGGCCCTGCGCACCGGCGTCGATATCTGCGTTGCCTGCCCCGGGCGCCTTCTGGATCTGATCCAGCAGGGCCTGTGCAAGCTCGACACCGTCGAAGTGCTGATCCTTGACGAGGCCGACCGCATGCTCGACATGGGCTTCCTGCCCGACATCAAGCGCATCGTCGCGCGCGTGCCGCAGAAGCGCCAGACCCTGCTGTTCTCGGCCACCATGCCGCGTGAGATCCGCGAGCTGGCCTCGTCGATGCTGCATGATCCGGTCGAGGTGTCGGTGACCCCCGTCTCCTGCGCCGCCGAGACCGTGGACCAGAGCGTCTATCATGTGCCCAAAGGCCTGAAGCAGGCGCTGCTTACCCAGATCCTCAAGCAGCCGGGCGTCGATCGTGCGATCGTGTTCACGCGCACCAAGCACGGCGCCGACAAGGTGGTGAAGAAGCTGGGCGCGGTCGGCATCCGTGCCGAGGCGATCCACGGCAACAAGAGCCAGAACCAGCGCCTGCGCGCGCTGGATGCCTTCAAGAAGGGGCAGATCCGCGTGCTGGTCGCCAGCGATATCGCGGCGCGTGGCCTCGACATCGACGACATCACGCATGTCATCAATTTCGAGATCCCCAACGAGCCCGAGACTTATGTGCATCGCATCGGCCGCACCGGCCGCGCCGGCGCCAGCGGCGCTGCGGTGAGCCTGTGCGATGGCGAAGAGCGCGGCTTCCTGCGCGACATCGAGCGCATCATCCGCAAGCCGGTCCCGGTCCTGCCCCTGCCCGGCGACCTGCCGCAGCTGCCGCCCGAGCCGCCGGGTGAATTCCGCCCGCAGCGCCAGGGCTTCGGTGGCGGCGGTCGCCGCTTCGGCGGCGGTGGACACGGCCCGAGCCGTCCGCACGACCCGCATCGCAGCGGGCACGGCAACCCCGGCCGCCGCAACAGCGGTGGCGGCGGCGGTCAGCGTCCCAGCCGCAGCAATCCGTGGTGACATGCCGATCCTGCTCTCCTGCCAGGGCCTGACCAAGGCCTACGACGCCCACCCGCTGTTCGAGGATCTCAGCTTCGGCATCGATGCCGACAGCCGCACCGGCATCATCGGGCCGAACGGATCCGGCAAATCGACCCTGGTGCGCATCCTCGCCGGACTGGAGGCGCCCGACTCCGGCGAGGTGGCGCTGGCCAGCGGCACCCGTCTGGTCTATCTGCCGCAGCGCGACGTCTTTCCCGACGGGGCCACCGCCCTGTCGGCGCTGCTGGCGGCCCTGCCCGATGGCGAGGAGCACGAGCGTGAATTCCGCGCCATGCGCATGCTCGATGGGGCAGGCTTCGGCCACACCGGCAACCCGACCGCCGACAAGCTGGTGACCGAGATGTCGGGCGGCTGGCGCAAACGTCTGGCCATCCTCTGCGCCTTCGCGCGCGAACCCGACCTACTGCTTGCCGACGAACCGACCAACCACCTTGATCTCGAAGGTATCTGGTGGCTGGAGCGGCTGATCGCCGATGCACGTTTCACCGTCACCGTGGTCAGCCACGACCGCTTCTTCCTCGAGCGCGTGTGCACGCGCGTGATCGAAGTGAACAAGCTGTATCCCGGCGGCACCTTCTCGTCGTTCGGCGGCTATGGCACCTTCCTGGAGAAGCGCGCCGAACTGGTCGCCAACCAGCGCAAGCAGCAGGAGGTTCTGGACAACCAGGCGCGGCGCGAGATCGCCTGGTTGCGCAGCAACCCGGCCGCCCA
The DNA here is from genome assembly GCA_020047915.1 of bacterium. Classification (GTDB taxonomy): domain Bacteria; phylum Planctomycetota; class UBA11346; order UBA11346; family UBA11346; genus UBA11346. The sequence goes on from JAIFND010000089.1 coordinate 3,681, forward strand.
GATGGTCAAGTCGAAGGCGCGCATCGACCGCGCTGGCGACATGCTCGACAAGCTCGGGCAGCTCAAGTGGCGTAACAACCAGACGCGGCGCGTGGACATCGACTTCACCGCCACCGGCCGACGCACCAATGATCTGGTGGTGGTCGATGGCGTGGCCAAGCAGTTGGGCGGCAAGCCGCTGTTCGCCGAGGTCGAGCTGACTCTGTCGCCCGGCATGCGCCTGGGCGTCATGGGACTGAACGGCAGCGGCAAGACGACCTTCCTCAAGGTGCTGTGCGGGCTGCTTCCGCCCGACGCCGGCAAGGTGCGTCTGGCGAGCAACCTGAAGGTGGTCTATTTCGACCAGAAGCGCGATTCCCTCGACCCGAACATGCTGCTGCGCAAGGCGCTGTGCCACAGCGGCGACACCGTGACCTATCGCGGCCGCGGCATGCACATCGCTTCGTGGGCCAAACGTTTCCTGTTCACTCCGGCCCAGCTCGACCTTGAGGTCGGCAAGCTGTCGGGTGGCGAGCAGGCGCGCGTGCTGATCGCCGACCTGATGCGCAAGGAGGCCGACCTCCTGATCCTCGACGAGCCGACCAACGACCTCGACATTCCGTCGCTCGAAGTGCTCGAGCAGAGCCTGCTCGAGTTCCCCGGCGCGGTGCTGCTGGTGACCCACGACCGCTGGCTGCTTGAGCGCGTCTCGACCGATCTCCTCGCCCTCGATGGCGAAGGCGGGGCCTTCCGCATCAAGGACACGGCGCAGTGGGAGGATCTCGCCGGGCGCATCACTGCGGCGCGCAGTCCGTCGGCGGTCGCCGCCAGCGCCAAGGCCGCGGCCAACCCTAGCCAGGGTTTGAGCAAGCCCGAGCGTCGCGAACTCGAGCGCATGGAGCAGAAGATCTTCGACGCCGAATCGGCGGTGTCGTCCGCTGAGATGGTGGTCAACCGCGCCGCCACCGATCCGATCGCCCTCGAGCGCGCCTGCGCCGACCTGGCCAAGGCGCAGAGTGTGGTGGAGAAGCTCTACGCCCGCTGGGCGGAACTCGAAGCCAAAGCCAAAGGCTGACGGGACGCGGCCAGCAGCCGGCGCAGCAGGCCGGTCGCGCGCCGCTCGGTGATGGCCAGCTTTTCGGCGCGGGTCAGGCGCTTGAGCCGTGCTTCCAGGCGATGCGCCGCGCGCTTGTCGAGTGGCGGTGAACGCCACGCCAGCACGACAGGCGGGCGGCTGCGGGTGTAGCGCGCACCACGCCCGCTGGCGTGCTGGGCGACGCGACGTTTCACATCGTTGGTCGCCCCGGCGTAGAGACTGCCATCGCCGCAGCGCACCAGATAGGCGCGCCAGGCGCGCTCAGGGACGCTTGCCATCACGATAGACCCAGGCCCCGCCGATGCGGCAGAAGCGCGAAATCTCCTCCATGACGCCGGCGGCGGCGTGGGCCTTGAAGTGCACCGTACCGGTCTGGTCGCCGGCCTGGCCCAACTCGACGGCCAGCACCTCCAGCCGCTGCCAGCCGGCGTTGAACGAGGCGCGCAAACCCTTGGCGTCGATCTTCGCGCGCATCAGCGGGTGGCTGGTGCGGACGAGGAAGGCCGCGTCCTTGCGCGCATAGGCGCTGTAGCGCGCCCGCATGCACTGTTCGGCGGTCTCGGGTTCGGCTCCGGAATGGAAGCGACCGCAGCAGGCGGCGTAGTCGCCACCGCCACAGGGGCAGGGATCCTTCATGGCTCGAACCAGGCTCCGACATGGTGACGCAGGTGCTGGCGGCGGTTCCATTCCGGGATGGGCGCGATGTCCCAGTCCCAGGCGCGATCCGGCTCGCGCAGGCCGACCCGTGCCGGGGCCAGGGTGCGTTCCTCGACCTCGCTGCCGTCCTTGCTGGTCAGGGTGGCTCGCATGTCGCCGACGAGCAGGTGAGCGCCTGGCTGGCGGCGTAGCCAGCTCAGGTGGGTGCTGGCCAGGGCGACGGCCAGGCGCTCGCGGAAATCATCGTGCCGCCAGCGCAGCCGACTGAGCCACGGACCAGGTAGCAGATCGAGCTGACTGATGATGTTGGCGGAGATGGTCAGGTCCGGCTGGCCGACACCAGGCGGCCAGCCGGGATCGCGCTCGGCGCGGTTGATAGCCTCGCTTTCGTCCATACGCGGATCGGCGTGCCATGCTTCCAGGCAGCCGGTGGCGTCCCACGGAACGCGGCGGACATTGCCGGGGCCGCTGCGTTCGAGGAACCCGACATCGAGCAGAACGACGCTGGTGAAGAGCCGCGCCAGCTCCGCGAGCGGCACATCGAGGCATAGCCCGGCGCCGACTACGACGCACAGCCCGCGCGCGGGGCAGCGATCTGCCGCGTCGAGCATGGCCTGCCGCGAGGCGGCCAGGTGCCCCGCCCACTGCGCGCGGCAGCGCCGCTCGCGGGCGCGGATGGCGATCTGCTCGCGCAGCAGGCCCATGCGCCGCGGGATGCGCGGGAAGGGGGTGATCAGCGAGGTGATGAGTTCGGCGAGCACGGACGGTTGCCATGCTGGGGAAACTCCCGGCACTGCCAGCGCCGGATCAATCCCAGTTGATGATCACCTTCAGCGAGTCGCTGGACGAGGCGCGCTGGATCGCCGCCCCCATTTGATCCGGGAAGAAGCGTTCCGAGTCGTTGGTCATCAGGCCGATCTTCGGCAGCTTGTTCTGGCTGAGCAGCTGCGCCGCCAGGTTGATACCGTGCATCGACGAGCCATGCGTCGCCTGGTAGCACTGCAGCTTGTAGTGGACCTGGTTGTTGAGGTCCACCTCATGCGCGATGCGCGGCTTCCCGCCGGCGCCCTTCACCCCGGCATGGGCGTCCAGCACCGTGCCATAGCCCATCAGCTTGACCGACAGTTCGTAGCCTTCGCGGCAGGGGGCGTTCATCATCACGAAGTGCGGTTCGTTGAACGGCTTGCAGTGCTCGAAGACGGCGGCGACGACGTTCTCGTCCCAGCGTACTCCCACCACGCGGTCGTCGCCGAAGTCGCGCAGGACGCGCTCAAGGCGTTCCAGCCCACGGTTGACCATGATGATCTTGCGCGCCCCCATCGCCTGGCAGCACTGCAGGGCGTAGGTGCTTTGCGATCCGGCACCGATCAGCACCACGACGCGGTTGGTGATGCAGTTGTTGACCCGGGTCATGCCTTCGAGGCCGCAGGCGAGCGGTTCGAGATGGCAGGCGTGGGCGGGATCGAAGCCGGCCGGGAACTTGACTATCGGGCCGAGATCGACGAACCACTTCGGCAGGATCGCGTGCGAACGCGCGAAGCCGGGGAATTCGTGGCCGGTGGCCTGGGTGTTGGGGCAGCTCGTCCAGTCGCCGGTGCCGTGATCGCCGCAGTAGATGCACGCGCGGTCGCCGCACGGGATGTCGCAGCCGAGACCGACCAGATCACCGGGCGCGAAGCGGGTGACGCCGTCGCCGACAGCCTCGACGGTGCAGCTCGCCTCGTGCAGGATCACTGCCGGCCACTGCTTGATGCGCGGCAGGCCGACCTTGTGGATGACCACATCGGACTGGCACACCGAGACGCGCCGGGTGCGCAGCAGGATCTCGCCGGGGCCGGGTTGCCCGATCTGCTGGTCGCAGGCTGTGAAGGCGCCGCCGACGCGGTCGAGGAGGTAGGAGCGTGCGATGGTGGTCATGGGCATTTCACGGATTGATGAGGACTTTGGAAACGAACTCGGTGCGGTTCTTCATGACCTGCATACCGGCCATAGTATCCTTCAGGCCGAAGCGATGGGTGACCAACGGCTTCAACCGGATCGTACCGGCGGCGACGGCGGCCAGCACGGTGCGCCAGTCATCTGGCAGACCGCAGGCCGAGAACGAGGAGTTCCAGGTGCCGACCAGGGCCAGTTCGCGGCGCATCATCTGGCTGATCAGCTTGGCGGGCAGCACCACATCGCCAGACGGGTTGCCGAGCATCACCACCCGACCTCCCGCCGCCGCGCTGGCCACGGCGGCGGTGAAGGTCGCGGGCACCCCGGCCGCCTCCAGGGTCACGTCGGCTCCGCGTCCACCTGTCGTGGCTTCGACCCGGGCGACCGGATCGCCGGCCTTGGAGTCGAAAACCTCGCTGAAGCCCAGCTCGCGGGCCAATTCCAGGTTGCGTGGCGCGATGTCGAAGATCAGCACGCGGGCGGCGCCCAGCGCCCTGGCCCATTGCGCGACCAGCAGCCCGATCGGGCCGGCTCCGAACACCGCCACCGTCTCACCGGCCTTCAGGCCGCTGCGCTTGACCGCATGCAGGGCGACTGCGGCGGGCTCGGTCATCGCCCCTTCCTCAACGCTGACCCCGGCAAGCAGAGCCAGGCAGTTGCGCTGTGGAGCGACGACGAACTGGGCGAAGCCGCCATCACTGCGCGACCCGAGGTAGTCGTAGTCGGCGCAGCGCGCGTACTCGCCGCGTTCGCATTCCGCGCAGCGCCCGCACCACAGCAGCGGGAAGACCGTCACCTGGGTGCCGACCGCCAGCGTGGCACCGGGGCCTGTGGCGGCGACGGTGCCGGCGAATTCGTGACCGCAGACGGTCGGGAAGCTGTAGGTGCCCTTGGTGAAGACGCGCGGCACATCGCTGCCGCAGATGCCGCAGCTGCCGATGCGCACCAGCACCTCGCCGGGGCCGGGTGACGGGGTGGCGATCTCCTCGATGCGAAGATCGCCGATGGCGTGGAGGACGGCGGCTTGCATGGGTGTCCTCAGGCGGCGGTGGTGAGACGGTCGGTGCGGCGGGCCAGCGCGGTGTTCTCGGCCAGGCTGGCGCCCGCCTTGAACAGCGAACTGGTCCCCGCCACCAGGATGTCGGCCCCGGCCGCGACCATGTCGGGAATGTGCTGGAAGCTGACGTTGCCATCGACCTCGATGGGCAGATCGACGCCGTTGGCACGCAGGAAGGCGCGGGTCTCGGCGATCTTGCGCAGGCCGCCCGGCACCAGCTGCTGGCCGGCGAAACCGGGGTTCACGGTCATCAGCAGCACGTAGTCGAGGCGGTCGAGGACATAGCGGATGCTCTCGATCGGGGTCGCCGGATTGAGCGCAACGCCGGCCTTCATGCCGAGCTGGCGGATGG
>JAIFND010000113.1 GCA_020047915.1 bacterium
GCGCTGCCCAACCTGGCCGGCATCGTGCTGATCGCCCCGGCCTTCGGTTTCACCACGCGCTGGGCGGAACGCCTGGGACCCGGCGCGGTCGAGGCATGGCGGCGCAACGGTTCGCTGCCCTTCTTCCACTACGGTGAGCAGCGCGAGCTGCCGCTGGGATCCGCCTTCCTGGCGAGCTGCGAAGTGCTGCCCGAGGTGCCCGGCGACCCAGGCGTGCCGTGCCGCATCATCCACGGCCGCGGCGACGACACCGTGCCTGCGCGCGTGTCGCTCGCCTACGCCGCCGCTCATCCCCTGGTCGAGCTGCATCTGGTGCAGGGTGATCACCGCCTCAACGAGCCGCGCCACGCCGAGCTGATCGCCTGGATGGTGCGCGACCTGCTGGGACGGCTGTGATGTCCTCGCCCTTCGCGCCGATCACCGCGGTCGACTTCCACATGCATTCGACGGCCAGCGACGGCGACCATGCGCCGGCCGAGATGGCCGCCGCCTCTGCGCGTGCGCGGCTGTCGCGCTGGGCCCTGACCGACCACGACTCGCTCGCCGGCTGGCGCCAGATCCAGGGCGCACCCGGTCTGGTGTGCGGGGTCGAGGTGACGGCGAGCGCCGACGGGCGCGAGATCCACATCGTCGGTCTGGGCATCGACCCGGCGCACGCCGGTTTCGCCGCACTGCTGCACGGCATCCGCACAATGCGCATGCGCCGCATCGACGCCCTGCTGGCACGCCTGCCGCCCGAGGTGCGCCGCGACCTCACCGCCGAGCAGGTCAAGCCACCTGAGGCCGAGGCGGTCGGCCGGCTGCATCTGGCGCGCGCCCTGACGCGCAGCGGCGGGGTGGCGAGCGTGCGCGACGCCTTCGACTTCCACCTCGCCGACGAGCACATCGCCGATCCGGAACTGCCGCAGTTCCCGCCCATCGAACAGGTGACCTCGGCGATCCATGCCGCCGGCGGCGTCGCCATCCTCGCCCATCCTGGGGTCTATCGCAGCATCGCCGTGGTCGGCCCGCTGACCGACAGTATGGACGGCATCGAGGGTGCCCACCCTGGCATGACCGCCGAGTTGCAGAAGGACGTGCTGGAACTGGCCTCGCTGCGCGGCCTCCTGCTCAGCGTCGGCAGCGACACGCACCGCATCTCGGCGGTGCGCAAGCCGGGCGGAGCGATGCTCAACCCGGAATTGCTGGCACCGCTGATGGAACGCCTCAGGCCGCGCCCGAGCGCCTGACCGGGACGCTGGTCCACGGAGCGGCGGCGAAGTCCCCGGTCTCCTCAGCGTGGCCGACTTCGAAGGCGAAGAAGGCCGTTTCCGGAGCGCCCCAGGTCGATTCCAGCACCAGACGGACCGCCTGCCATGCGCCGGTTACCGGGACGACGATCAGGCGACGATGGTTGTCGGTGACGCGCTGCAGCAGCGCCCACGACCCGTCCGCACGCTGGCCTTCAAGGCGCAGATCCCGCGCCATCCCGTCCGGCAGTCCACCAGCGCTGCGCTTGAGCGGCACCGAGCAGGGCAGCCGGCGCGTCTTGTGCAGTTCGGTGTCGCAGACGAGACGCACGCGGCCGACTGCGCTCGGCGCGGCGAAGCGGTATTCCGCGCAATCGCCTGGCGCCGCCCGCCACCAATGGTCGTCGCTGCCCAGGCGGCGGTCGATGCCGTCGCGCAGCGCCTCGGCTTCGCCGCGGTTGGCGGTGAGCGTGGCTGCGCGCGTCAGCGCAGGGATTGGCCGACGCCAGCCGGGCAGGAACTGGTCGTCATCCATCAACCAGGCCTGCAGACGGCGCAAGTGCTGCCGACCGACCGCACGTGGGGTCAGCCCCTCGCGCACGGCGATGGCTGCGGCGGTGCCGACCGCCTGCCCCATGGTCGCACAGGTCGCCATGACGCGGGTCGCGCTCATCGCCATATGCGTGGTCGAGATGTTGCGCCCGGCGCAGAACAGGTTGGCGATGTTGACCGAGTAGAGGCAGCGGTAGGGGATGCCGAAGGGCGATGGGGCGGGATGGAAGGTGGTAGGATCGCCGGGATGGCGGAAGGCGGCGGGCGGATGGTCATCCATCGTCCAGCCACCGTGGCATACCAGATCGTCGAAGCGGCCGCAGGACTCGACATCCATCTGGGTCAGGGTGTGGTCGCCGACATAGCGGATGTTCTCGCGCTTGCCGGGCAGGGCGCCGATCCACTCCAACTCCCAGCGCTGTCCACGGCCATCGGGGTTGTTCTTGATCCACGCCCAGGCGCCGAGCGCCATGCGGTAGAGCTCGTCGCGCGTGCGGTCGGCGCCGAGGATGGTGTCGTCCTCGCCGCCGATCTCGAGCCACCAGAAGTTGTCCTTGCCGTGGCCTGTGCGACTGAGTCGGTGGTGATCGAGTGGGAAGTGGTGCACCCACGGCGGCGCCTGGTACGGCACATGGTCGGCGGGGTCGATCTCGCGTAGCTGCAGCAGGATCGAGTTGCCCATCGTCTTGCGGTCGGCGACGGCTGGTGCGTGGCTTTCGCCGAATTCGTCGCGCGCCTCGCGCCCCCAGCGCGTCTGCGCCCCCGACAGGCGCAGCACCGAATCGCCCGAGCAGTCGGCGAACATCGCCGCCTCGACCCGCACCCAGCACTGGCGGGTCAGGTGCCATGCCTTCACCGCCCGGATGCGCGTCGCGTCGGCCATCTCGACGTCGGTGACCGCGCAGGTGAGGAAGGCGGTGATGCCCGGATGCGTGCACACCGCCTCGAACAGCACGGTGTCCCACACCGGGTAGGACAGGAAGCGGTTGCGCGCCAGGTTGAGCAGTTCGATCTCCTCGATCAGCCCGGTCTCCTTGGCATCACGGCCATGCGCGCCACATATCCACATGCGCACCTCGCTGCTGGCGTTGCCGCCAAGTACGGCGCGATCGTGCACCAGCGCGACGCGCAGGCCGCGCCGCGCAGCAGCCAGGGCGGCGCAGATGCCGCTCATGCCGCCACCGACCACGCACAGGTCGGCGTGGTGGGTTTCGCTGACTGCCGGACCGGGGGGAAGGGTTGCGTTGGGCATATGGTGCTAATATAGCACCACGATCCGAGATACAAGAGGTCAGCCATGCCCGCCCAACCCAACCGCTCGCTCGCCGATGGCATCGCCCTGTTCGGGGCGCTCTGCGCCACCGGCGCCCCCCTCGGTTCACGCGAGGCCGCGCGATTAATGGGCTGGGAAGCGACGCGCGCCAACCGCCTGCTCGGCACGCTGCGCGATCTCGGATTGGCCGAGCAGGACGCCGAGCGCCGTTATCGACCCGGTCCTGGCGTGCATCTGCTGGCGGCCCAGGTGCTACGCGGCTCTGGCCTGCTCGGCGCCGCGCTACGCGTGCTGGCGCGCACCCCGCGCGACGGCCTGGGCGTGGCGCTCGGCGTGCTGTGGCAGGGCCAGGTGGTGTACCTGCTGCATGCCGGGGCCGGAGAACCGATCGAAACCGGGTTGCGGCCCCACGCGCTGTTCCCGGCCGGTGAATCCTCGATCGGCATGCTGCTGGAAAGCGTCCTGCGGGTGGCCGGGGCGCAGACCCCAGTCCGGGTGCAGGACCGCATCCGCACGCGCGGCTATGCCGAGCAGCGCAATCCGTCAGCCACGACCGGTTCCGTGGCGATGCTCATCCCGGGCACGACGGCGGGGATCGCCTTCATGGCCGATTACGCGCACATGCCTGCAGCACAGGTCGCTGCCCGCCTGGCGCCGGTGGCGCAGGCGATCGCCGGTGAATTGTCGGGGTAAGTATAGTAGGATTGCTGGAATGCTGCGCGTCGGCTCACCGAACATCATCCGTGTCGCAGACCTTGGATATGCCAGCATTCCTGCATTCCAGCATTTGGCATTTCGCCTCACCCTCGGGCGGCGAAGCGCCTGGCCTGCCTCTCTGCCATCCAATGGCAGATGTCCCACAGGTTCGCGACCGGCTGGCGGGTGTAGGGCAGGGTGTGCAGGTAGTCGGGAGGTCCGAACTCCGGAGTCAGCGTGGTGCTGGCCAAGCCGGCCCGCTGCTGCGCCGTCCAGATCGCATCCCACCAGCGCTCATGCGCTTCGACCGCTGGCTGCCATTCCGGCGCACGCGGATCGGGGACCTGCGGCCCCTCGGCATAGCCGACCCGGGCATGCAGGTGACGGACGCGCGGATAGATACGCTCCAGCACGGCATCCTCACCGTCGAGCAGACGCTCGGCGACCACACACCAGTGGCTGAAGTCGGCACACAGCCAGAGGTCGGGCACCGCCTCAAGCACCTCAAGGGTCGTCCACGGACTGTAGAAGCAGCGGCCACGATGCGTCTCGTGCGCGACCAGGAAGGGCTGGTCCTTGGCGATCACCAGCGCCTCACGGTAGAAGCGCACCCGCTCGGCCTGGGTCCAGCGGTCCTGGCCGCTGTGGAAGTTGACCAGCACGGGGTTCCAGGTCGCTGCCTTGGCCAGCACCTCACGGAAGCTCTGCAGGTGGGCGTCCACCCCCTCGCCACCGGTGAAACACTGCGGCAGCATGCGCAGCCCGTTGACCGACAAGGCTTCACGGAAACGGGATTCCTCATCCGGCTTCATCCACTGCACCGGGGTCTCGATGATCGAGAAACCGGCGGCGCGAAATTTGGGAAAGCAGACGGCAGGTGCCTCTGAGACACCCCAGAGATGGCGGACGAGGTCAAGTTGCATGACCCAAGCTCAACCGGAGGAGCCGGATCAGCCAGCCCGATGCTCCGAAGCCTGGACGCGACCGGCACGCCATGCGCGTAACCTCGGCATACGCATGCGCCTCCACGCCCTGCCACTGCTGCTCGCCGCCCTCCTCGCCCCGGCCGGGGAACCCGCCGAACTGGCACGTCGATTGGCCGAGCAGATGGCGCTCATCGAACAGGAATCAGCCACAACAGTCACGCCAACGGCGTTGTGGCAGGGTGCGATGCGTGGGCTGGTGGCGGCGTCCGATCCACACGCGGCCTTCCTGAGCAGCGAGGACCTCGCCCTGCATGGCGAGCCCCAGCGCCACGGCTTCGGCTTCGCCTGGCGCAGCGAGGCGGGGACGGTGCGGGTGACCCGGGTGGTGCGCGACGCCCCCGCCGCCCGGGCCGGACTGCACGCCGGAGCCCGGCTGATCAGCCTCGACGGCGTCACCCTCACCGATCCGGCCGTCCTGGCCAGGACACCCGATGCCATCAGGCTCGGCTGGGTCGATGTCCTCGGCCAGGTCCGGCAGTCCGACCTGGCCCGCGCCGCCTGCCCGGACGATGGCATCGACGCTACCGCCATGCCCGCCACCGGCATCCTGCAGCTGCGCATCAGCCGGTTCATGGCCGCCACCGATCAGGATGCGGCCTGGACCACGACCTTCAGCGCAGCCAGGCGCATCCTCGCAGAAAGCGCCGGACTGCGCGCGGTGATCCTCGACCTGCGCGGCAACTCCGGCGGCAATCTGCAGGCGGCGGTCGAGCTCGCCGGCGGCTGGCTCAGCCCCAACCAGGCGGTCATCGAGCAGGTCGGACGCCATCCCGGACGCAACCGGGTGTGGCGAGCCAATCCGCCGCGTCTGCCCGATGTCCCGATCGTGGTGCTGATCGATGGGGAAACCGCTTCAGCGGCCGAGGTGCTGGCCCACGCCCTGCGCCGGACGCGCGGTGCGCCGCTGGTCGGCATGCCCAGTCATGGGAAGTGGACCGTCCAGCAGATGTTCCTGCTGCCCCAAGACGAGGCCTGCCTGCTGACCGTCGCCCACCTGCATGTGCCCGGTGGGGCCCGGCTGGAGCGCCCTCTTGAACCCGATGCCCTGGTGCAGCACGAACAGTCGGCCTGCTGGCGGCGCTGGCAGGCCGAGGCGGCGGGCCTGGTGCCGCTGCCAAGCGATCCGGTCCTGGAACGGGGCGTGGAACTGGCGCTTGGACTCCTCGGACCGCATAACCATTAGCAGCAAGACATCCATGCAGCGTTATCATGCAGGCCCGGCCTGATGTGCTGTCTGGGGTATGCATGAAGCGCATCGCAGGCCCTTCGTACAACGCTCATAAGGCCACTATCACAACTTCGCCGGCTTGCGGCTGCCACCTCCGTGCTAGGCTTCCGCCTCGCCCGAGGAGAGTCATCCGTGCATCATCCCGACCGTGGCCCACGCAGTGCGTTGACCAACGCCCTGCCGGCCCAGCTCTTCAGCAGCGGCTACCGCTACTTCACGGGTAGCCTGGCCTATGTGCTGCACCGGGTCAGCGGCATCTCGCTGATCTTCTTCCTGTTCTTCCACATCCTCTCGATCACCAAGTCGCAGGCGACCCCCGAAGCCTACGATCTGATGATCCGGCGCATGCAGGAACCCGACTTCAAGCTCGGTGAGATCCTGCTCTTCGCCGGCCTGCTCTACCATGGCCTCAACGGCATGCGTATCGTCCTGGTCGATTTCGTGTGGATCCGCACGACGCACCACAAGCGCCTGTGGTGGGGCTTCGCTGCGCTGACCGCGGTGCTGCTCGCTGCCGGCCTCGTCCCCCTCCTCATGCACACCAATGTCGCCCCGCTGCTGCAGAGCGATGTACTGCCCGGCGGAGGGAAGTAACCATGGCCGAGCACTACATCTCCAGCCGCGCCGGCCAGGTCCAGTGGATCATGCAGCGCGTCAGCGCCGTCCTGCTGGTCGGCCTCGCCGGGGTGCACTTCGCCCTGCAGCACTTCACCAGCGACGCGGTGTCCACCGGCCTGACCGTCGCGACGCGGCTGAACAACCCGTACTGGCAGGCCTTCTACCTGGTCTTCATCACCCTGGCGATGTACCACGGCATCAACGGTGTGGTCGGCATCATCCGCGACTACAACCCGCGCCGCGCCCTGCGCGTCGGCGCCGAGTTCACCCTGTGGGCCCTGGCCTTCTTCTTCGTCTGCCTCGGCGCCAAGAATGTGATCAGCCCGGTGCCGCTGGGCACGGTCAAGGAGAGCTACGCCGCGCGCGGCCTGCCCAAGGGCGAAAGCCCGGGCAACCCGCCCAGCTATCCGATCGCCTACGACTTCCGCGACGAACTGCGTGAACTCGCCCTGCTCGAATACTACCTCGACAAGCACACCGCGCGCACCGAGGCCGCACCGCTGGGTGAGGTCTTCGCCCATGACCCCGCCGTGCGCCTACTGACCATGGACAAGGACGCCGCCACCAAGCGCGTCTCGGTCTCCGGCGAGGCCTTCGACCGCTGGGCCGCCGCCACCATCGCCACCGGCCCGGTCGCACCCGAACTGCGCAAGAGACTGCATACGTTCAGCTCGTCCTACGAGTTCGCGGTGTGGGCCGCGCATGTGCGCGCCGCCAACGCCAAGCTGCGCGGCGATGTCGTCGCCCTCGCGCGCTGGTCCACCCTGCCCCCCTACCGCGCCACCGAGCTGCACTGAGGCCCTGACATGATCCTCTCGCATGATGTGCTGATCGTCGGTTCCGGTGCGGCCGGCCTCTACGCCGCCTACTGGGCCTCGTCCAAGGCCGACGTCGCGGTGATGTCCAAGCTCTTCCCGACCCGCAGCCACACCGGCGCCGCCCAGGGCGGCATCGGCGCGGCGCTGGGCAACGAGGAGGAAGACCACCCGTTGTGGCACTGGTACGACACGGTGAAGGGCGGCGACTACCTGGGCGACCAGGATGCGCAGAAGGTGCTGACCTACGACGCGCCGCAGACGATCTACGAGCTGGAGCACCTCGGCGTGCCCTTCTCGCGCACCCCCGAGGGCAAGATCGCGCAGCGTCCCTTCGGCGGCCACACGCGCAACTTCGGCGAGCGCCCGGTGCGCCGCGCCTGCTACGCCGCCGCGCGTACCGGCCACGCCATCCTGCACACGCTCTACGAGCAGTGCGTGAAGCAGGAGGTCACCTTCTACTCCGAGTTCCAGGTCCTCGACCTGGTGCTGACCGAGGACAAGTCGAAGGTCATCGGCGCGGTCGCCATCGACATGCTGTCGGGCGAGGTCCACACCGTGCACGCCAAGGTGGTGGTCTTCGCCACCGGCGGCGCGGGCAAGAACTACGCCATCACCTCGAACTGCCAGGCCAACACCGGCGACGCGCTCGGCATCATGCTGCGCAGCGGCCTGCCGCTCGAGGACATGGAGTTCGTCCAGTTCCACCCGACCGGCCTGGCCGGGCTGGGCATCCTGGTCACCGAGGGTGCGCGCGGCGAGGGCGGCTATCTCACCAACTGCAACGGCGAGCGCTTCATGGAGCGCTATGCCCCGACGGTGAAGGACCTCGCGCCGCGCGACATGGTGTCGCAGTGCATGTACAAGGAGGTGCTGGAAGGGCGCGGCATCAACCGCACCGGCCGCATCTGCGCCGAGGACTACGTCTATCTCAACCTTCAGCACATCTCCAAGGAGGAGCTGAAGAAGAAGCTCGAGGAGATCGTCGACTTCGCCACCACCTACCTCGGCATCAAGCCGTGGGAGGCCCCGGTGCCGGTGATGCCGACCTGCCACTACTACATGGGCGGCATCCCCACCGACGTCGATGGCCGCGTCCGTTCCGACGAGACCTCGGGCATCGTCGAAGGCCTCTACGCCGCTGGCGAGGTCGCCTGCGTGTCGGTGCACGGCGCCAACCGCCTCGGCACCAACTCGCTGCTCGACCTGGTGGTCTACGGCCGCCGCGTCGGCCTGCATGTCGCCAAGAACGTCGACTCGATCAAGCTCACCAAGCTGCCCGACAACGCCGACAAGCGCGTGAAGGACATGATCGCCAAGCTCAAGGCCTCGACCGGCACCGAGCGCCACGGCGAACTGCGCCGCGAGCTGTCCGAGGTGATGATGACGCACGTCGCGGTCATCCGCACCGAAGAGGGCATGCGCACGGCCCTCGCCAAGGTCCGCGAACTGAAGAAGCGCTACGAGAACGTGTCGATCCAGGACAAGGGCAGCGTCTTCAATAGCGACCTGCTCGAAGCCATCGAGTGCGGCCACATGATCGACTACTCGCTGGTGCTCATCGAAGGCGCGCTGGTGCGCGTCGAGAGCCGCGGCGCCCACGAGCGCCAGAAGGCCGGCGCCGACGGCAAGCTGGTCAAGCTCAGCCGCGACGACGAGAACTGGCTGAAGCACACCTTCGGCTGGCTGAAGCCCGACGGCGCCGTCGAGCTGAAGTACCGCCGCCCGTACATCATCACCGAGCACCCCGAGGACGGCTGGGCCCCGGAGATGATGGAGAAGATGAAGCCGAAGGAACGCAAATACTAGCTTTGAGCTTAGAGCTTAGAGCTTTGAGCCCGTAATCCCCACCCCGCGAAAGTCCCCACCCATGTCCACCAGCAACGTCGAAGCCGCGACTGCGGACTCAAAGCTCAAAGCCCAAAGCTCTAAGCTGTCACCGCAGGCGGCCCCCGCCAAGGTGACCAAGACCTTCCGCGTCCTGCGTTTCGACCCGGCCAAGGACAAGGCTCCGCGCTGGCAGGAGTTCAAGTTGCCCTGCGATCCGATGGAGCGCGTGCTGACCGCGCTCAACCGCATCAAGTGGGAGCAGGACGGTTCGATGACCTACCGTCGCTCGTGCGGCCACGCGGTGTGCGGCTCATGCGGCATGACCATCCAGGGCGCCTCGCGCCTGGCGTGCAAGACGCTGGTCAAGGACATCGACGGCGACGTCATCGAAGTGCAGCCGCTCAAGGGCTTCCCGGTCGTCAAGGACCTGGTCGTCGATATGGAGCACTTCTACCACAACCTGCGTTCGGTGAAACCGTACCTGATCACCAGTTCGCCCAAGCCGGTCAAGGAACGCAGGCAGAGCCCCGAGCAGTTCGACCTGATCGACGATGCCAGCAAGTGCATCCTGTGCGGCTGCTGCACCTCGTCGTGCCCGAGCTTCTGGAAGAATGACAGCTACCTCGGCCCCGCCGCGCTGCTCAAGGCCTGGCGCTTCATCGGCGACAGCCGCGACGAGGCCAAGGCCGAGCGCATCGCCGCGGTCAACGGCCGCAACGGCATCTGGCGCTGCCACACCATCTTCAACTGCAAGGAAGCGTGCCCGAAAGAGATCGACATCCCGGCCGCCCTGTCGCAGTTGAAACGCGCCGTGGTGTTCGGGAGCGTCGCTTAGGCGATTGCTAGCGCGCGTCGCGCGGCCGCATCCCCGTGGCCGCACGGAACACGGCGGCGAAGTGGGCGGGATTGGCGAAACCGCAATCGCGCGCCACGGCCGCGACCGTGGCCCCCGGAACAGCCAGCAGGACTCGGGCCCGCGCAAGACGCTGGCGCAGCAGCCAGCGTGCTGGACTGTCCCCCACCTCGCGGGTGAAGCGTCGGGTCAGGTGCTCGCGGCTGACGCCCAGGGCGGCAGCGCAGGCCTCCACCGCTACGGTGACGTCCAGGCGCCCGCGCATCCATTCCATCGCCGCCAGCACCAGACGGTCGCCCGGCCGGCCTACCGCTTCTGCGAGGGCGAGCAGTAGTCCACCGCCAAGACGGGCCGACTCGGCAGCCGGCATGGTGCGATGCGCCAGGGCCGTATTCGGCAACAGGCGGGTGCAGGATCGCAGGGCGGGACCCTCGGCGTGCAGCGGGATGACATGACCATGCGCCGCGACGATATCCGCCAGACCGCTGCGGGCCGCCTCCCCGTCAAGATCCGTGTAGATGAATTCCCAACGTCCTCTATCCGGCAGACCGTAGACCAGCTCCCGGTGGATACCGGCATGGAAGACCATCGCCGTGCCCGGTGGAACCGGCTGCGGAGGACCTGATCCCACGCGGCACCAGCCACAGCCGGCGAGCGTCACCTGGATGATGCCATTGCACCGGGTCCGTCCGGCCACCGACTTGTGGTATCCCGGACGGGCAACCTCGATCGCCACCCTGCTTAACAAGCAGAAGCCGGGCAGGGCCCCGAGCGGGGTGATATCCAGGGCTCGCTCATGGATCACGAATAGAATGATCGGTCACATCGCAGCGATTGCCAGTTCGCAGATTATAGAATATCCTAGCATCATGTACCACAAGATCCGCCTCGATCATGCCGTCGTCGAACTGCTGGGATCAGCTGATGTTCTTATCACGTATACGATGCAAGATCATCGACCCTTGGCCATCTCGCCGCCCCGCTGGTCGCTCGACGGCCGCGATGTGGTGGGCGCAGTTGCGCAATGGCAGTCAGGCGCCGGGCGCGATCTGCCCAACGGCTGCCGCGAGCAGTCGTGGATCGGCGAACTCGTCCACGCCCCCGGACACCGCATGGAGCTGACCCTGCGCTGGGCGGCCGACGATCCGGTGGTGCGTTTCCGCTTCAGCCTGCATGGCCCAGGCCGGTTGGACAAGCCCGATGGACATGACCGGCTGCGCTTCCTGTCCTGTAGTCTCGATGAGGTCGTCGACGTCGGCCTGGTCGAGCTGTCGGCCTTCAACGAACTGACCCACAGCTATCTGCCGGTCGAACGTGATCTGCAGCAGGGCATACGCGAGATGGGCCCGATCGTCACAGCCAGGCGCGGTGACCTGTCCTTCCTCCTCGCCTACGAGCACGGTTCGCAGGCCAACGAGGCGTTCCTCGCCTATACCCGCGATGGGGCGGAACTGAGCCTCGACGCGGTACAGGGCACCTACTGCCGTGGCGACGCCCTGCCGTGGACCTCGCCATGGCTGGAGGTCGCGGCGGTGACGGGCGGACGCGATGAACTCGCCCACGTCTACCGCCGCTTTGTCCTCGACCACCTCGCCCTGCGCCCCGCGACGCGCCGACCGCAGCTCTGCTACAACACCTGGAACCGTCAGGAGCGGGCCAAGCACTGGGAGGGAAAACCCTATCTCGCCGACATGACCGAGGAGCGCATGCTCCTGGAGATCGACATCGCCGCGCGCATGGGGGTCGATGTCTTCGTGCTCGACACTGGCTGGTACGAGAAGACCGGGGATTGGCAGACCTCGCGCGCGCGATTCCCGCGCGGCCTTGATCCGATCAAGTCGGCCCTCGACGCCCACGGCATGCGCCTCGGCCTGTGGTTCGGACCGCTGCATGCGGCGCTCAGCTCGCGAGCGCGGGCCGCGCACGAGGATTGCTTGATGTGCAAGAAAGGCGAGCCCGGCCCCGCCCACCCCGTCTGGGAGACCGAAGCAAGCCAGAACCTCTGCCTCGCCTCGCGTTGGGCCGAGGCCTTCACCGACGAACTGATCCGCCTGCACCGCGAAACCGGCGTTTCCGTGTTCAAGTGGGATGCCATCGGACAATGGGGTTGCGACTCCCCGGACCACCGCCACGGCGGCCTAGAAGCGACGCAGGAGGAGCGCGCTGCCCGCTATGCCTACCTCCTGCCGCTGGCCATGACCGAAGTGGTCGAGCGCCTCGCCGAGGCTGTGCCGGAGGCGATCGTCGACTTCGACGTCACCGAGCCCGGTCGCGCCGTCGGCCTCGCCTTCCTCGCCGCTGGCCGCTATTTCCTGATCAACAACGGTCCGTATTTCGGCAACTACGACCTGCCGAATCCCCCGGACGGCAACAGCAACATCTTCCTCGGCCCCGGCCAGACCCGGGCGATGATCTGCCGCCAAGCCTATGCCTTCGACCGCTGGCTGCCGGCCAACCTCACCCTGGTCCATTACCTGCCGGATGATCCGGCGCCGGCCACATGGTCTTGGGCGAAACCCAACGCACCGGTCGACGTCCTCGAAACGACCTTGGCCTCGGTGGTGCTCGGCCACAACGGCCTGTGGGGCGACCTGGCGGCCGTCTCGGAGGCCGGGATCGCGCGCATCCGCGCCGTCCTCGACCGCTGGCGCACGGTGCGCGACGCGGTCACCAGGGCGCAGCCGCGCCGCATCGGCATTCCGGGCATGGCTCCGGAGATCCACGAGAAGCTGCACGACGGGTACGGACTGGTCGCCATTTTCGCTGCCCAGTCCGGCACCTGGGAGCATGTGACCGCCGGAACGGTGGCCGCTGCCGATTGGAGCATGCCGAGCGTCAACGGCGAGGCCGTGGTCACCCGGCTGCCGGATGGCCGAGCCCGAATACGCGCGGTGTTCCGCGCCCCAGGAGCGCGGCTGGTGATGTTTACGCCTTAGACCGTGCACGGTGGGCCGCGATGGCGGCCCCGATCGCCAGTCCCAGCGCAGCCAGCATCTCAGCCGAGAACACGATGCGGCTGCGCGTGTGGTAGCTGGTGCGGAAGCGTTCAGCACGCTCGGGGTCCGGATGTTCGCGCAGTTCGGTGGCGGTCTGTAGGCCTTGCTTCACCACCGTCACCGAGGTGACGTGGGCCGACAGGACCAGGAACAGGACGCACATCGGCAGCAACGCGGCCTTCCAGCCACGCTGCTTCAGCACCCGGCCAGCCACCGCCGCCAGCAGTCCGACGATGGGGATGACCAGCAGGATCCCGGTGATCGTCACCCAGCGGCCGAGCAGGTCGCCGAACACCAGGCCAGGGAAGGCCGTGCCGATGCCCGCCTCGGCGGCGTGATGGAACAGGCGCGGAGCGACCAGCAGGCCGAGGACGGCATCGCCGGCGAACCAGGCCAGCGACAGGGCGGCGACCGAGGTCCAGAGCAGGATCATGCCGTCAGATCGTCGAGACGGCTGACCGCGACCACCTGGGAGAGCGGCAGCAGCACCCGGCGCCGATTCACACGCACGCCCAGCTTCTGCGTCTCCAGGGCATAGACATCACGAGAACTGGAACCCTCGCGCAGGTCGTGCAGATCGGCTTCCAGCAGTTCGATCCACCCGCCGGTGGTCGCACCCAGACGTCCGAAGGCCATCCACGGCCCGTCGAGATCGACCACCACCAGCTGCCCGCAGAAGGCGGCGAGGATCTCAGGCGCCAAGCTCATAGGTGTCCGGATCGGCCGGCCGGCGGGCGTTGAGATGGTTCAACAGGGTCTGACGCATGCGCCGCCGGCGCGACGGGGCCATGCGCCGGAACAGGCTGTCCACCAGCAGGGCGACCACGGTCTCGTGATCCTGGTCATCGAGTGGGATCTCGGCCCGCGCCATGGTACGATGCCCGCCCGCCGAACCGATGTCGGCAAAGGCATCGCGTGCCCGCTTGCCGACATCGCTGTGGTGGCCATCGCTGCGGAACACCACGACCAGGCGGCGGCCGTTGTCGTCCTTGCGGATGCCGGCGCACACCACCCAGGCGATGCCGTGGGTCAGCAGCACGAGATCGGCGACCTGCACCATGATGTCGGCGGTCGGCACGTAGCCGAAGTGGATCAGGCAGAGGTCGCGATGGACGATGCGGTGGCCGATGCCCCAGCTGATCCAATCGAGGACCTGCATGGGAATCTGAGACTTGTCGAGGCGGGCGCGGAAGGTCGCATCGGCGAGATGCTGCAGCAGTTCGTAGGCCGCGATGTCGGCTGGTCCGGCATGGCGCTTCAGATCGTCGGTGTCGGTGGTGATGCCGTAGAGCAGTGCGGTCGCCAACTGCCGGTCGATACTCAGCCCGGCCTCGCTGAGGTACTCGGTCAGGATCGACGAGGTCGCGCCGTAGTCGGGACGCAGATCGAGGTAATCGGCATCGGTGTCATCGCGGGCCGGATGGTGGTCGATCACCACCTGGGCGCGGGGCGGGGATTCCCGCCAGAACCCCGGCTGCGCATCGACCACGGCGACGAGGTCGGCTTCCGCCAGTTCCTCGGGACGCAGGCGTTCGATCTCGACCTTCAACCACGAGAGCAGCAGCTTGTTCTGATAGCGCTGCACCTCGCCGGTGTAGCGGACGAGCGGCGTCCGGCCGGCGGCGGCCCAGATCGCGCGCAGGCCGAGGGCTGCACCGATGGCGTCAGGATCGGGGTCGGCGTACATCAGCACCAGCGGCCGCTTGGCCGAACGCGCCATGGCCATCAGGCGATCGACCCGGTCAAGGGTGGCCAGTCGGGTGCCGAGGCGGCGACGGAGTGCTGCCGAGCTTTCGTGCAGATGCAGGAAGCCCGGGGTCCGGCGACGCAGGATGCGCTCGGAACCGAGCAGGAAGACCGACACCGTCTCGGGAAGCCAGGCCTTGATGCGGCCCGCCACCTCGGTCTGGTCGATCGCCACGAAATAGGGCGGCGGGGGCAGGTCGGCAGGGCATTCGCCATAGCCGGCATCAACCAGGGTCACGGAAACACCCGGATATGGTGCCAGCTGCATCTCCAGTTCGGCCGAGCTGGTGTACACCCGGACGCGGATCGCACCGCCGACGAACAGTCCGACCGCAGGCATCACCTGGTGGTTGTGACCGATGATGGTCACATCCCGGGTGTTCCCTCCCATACGATTGGTGCGCCGAGCCATGGAGGGCGGGAACGGTAGCCCAGCCTCGGACACTGCAACCGACAGATCCAAGGCCCCGCCATAACATCAGTGCTGGCAATGGCCTGACCCGATGCACACTGATGCATATGCCTGCTCTGCCCTGCGATCCCGACCTCTTCGACCTGCTCGTCTGCCCGTTGTCACGCCAGCCGCTCAAGTGGGTCGATGGCCGTCTGGTCTCCACCGACCAGGCCACCCGGCGCGTCTATCGCGTCGATGGCGACATTCCGGTGATGCTCATCGACGAGTCGAAAGAACTGGGCGAGGCCGAATGGAAGACCCTGATGGCCGCCGACGGACCAGTCGGACAGGGTGCCCAGGCGGTGCGTCAGCGGCACGGCCGGGGCTGAATCGGCATGCAGCCGGGGTGGCGACGCGGGGTGGCCCTGCTGCATCGTGGTCATGGATCCCCCCACCTCGATCTGCTTGTAGTTGGCGGAGCACACTGCCCGACCATCGCCCTGACTGCTTCCCGTTGGTGGTCGCAGCCCCCTCATCGCCGGCATTACCTGACCTTCCGAGGGCCCGTCCCCGGGGGACGAGGGGTGGTGGCCCGACATTGGCAGGGGCGGCTCAGCCTGGTGCGCCACGCCCTGGGTCTGGCGATACGCCTGACCAACGCCGGACCTGGCCTGATCCTGCGCCGCGACGGGGTTGTGATCGTTCCACGCGCACCACACTCGCAGGCATGGCATTGGATGACACCGGGGTCGCCACGACGACCGCCGCAGCCCCCCAGTCGAGCGAGCTCCTGCGCCGTCGCGGAGTGCATGCGGCAGCCTTCGAAGCGACCCTGAAGGAGATCTTCCTCGCCCAAGGCATCCAGCTCATCGAGCCGTTGGCCAAGGCGAGCAAAGAGACCGTGGTCTATGCCGGGCGCTACCATGGCGAGTCGGTGGCTGTGAAGATCTTCGTGCCTGCGGTCGAGGAGATCGAAGACGCCCTTTCCGGCTTCGGCGCGTTCAAGGTCGAATGCGAGAAGACCATGATCCTCTCGCGTCGCAGCCCCCACATCCTCCAAGTCATGGAGTACGGCGACGCCGAGCTGCCGCACGACCTGGCCGACGAGCTGCGCGAGTTCTTCCCGGTCAGCCTGCTGCCCTTCATGGTTACCGAACGGGCCCGTTTCGGCTCGCTCGACCGGGTGATGCGCGGTCAGCGCAAGGCTCCCGGCCTCGACCGCCTGGGACTGCTCGAAGCCCTGTGCTGCGCGACCGAGGGCATCCACGAGGCGCACCTGCACCATGTCGCGCACCGCGACATCAAGCCACAGAACATCCTCGTCTTCGCCCCCGGCCAGGGCAAGATCGCCGACTTCGGCATCGCCCGCTGGCGTACCCGCCGCGCCAACCGTGAATCGGTCCTGCTGACCCCGAAATACGCCAGCCCGGAACAGGCGTTCTACGCCCTGACCGGCGAGCACGAGCAGTTGGTGGACCTGCGCGGCGACATCTACAGCTGGGCGATCATGGTGTACGAGCTGGTCACCGGCCATCACCCCTTCGCCTGGGCGATCAAGGCCGGCGCCGCGACCAAAGAGCCGCTCGGCCAGCAGCGCGTGCTACTGAAGGCTATCGCCGCCAACGACCGGCGTGGCTTCGCCGCCACCGGTGACATCACCTTCGACTCGCTGATCGACAACTGCACCACCGACCTCAAGCGGCGCATTGCCGACATCTCGCTGGCGAATCGCGTGCTGCGGCAGTTTGTGCAGCGCATGAAGATGGCGCTGTCTGCATCGGGGGACTAGCGTCCCCCGGGCCGCTTTTGTTTCGGGGGACTGACGTCCCCCGGGCCCCCTAACGGCCTTTGTCGCGGCTCGTTTTCGTCGCTCCGCTCCGAAAACGTGGGCGGATGGCTTCGCCATTGTATCCGCCCACCGCCGCTCGGCGGCCGGTCGGCGCGGGGCGCCTCCGATTTGACGCGGGGGTGGCCCCCCCGCAGTCCCCCAGCGATTCTTCCGCCTTCCGCCTTCCGCCTTCCGCCTTAGGTTCCCCATCCATGGACTGCTACCTCGTCAACGGTGGAGCGAAGCTCTCCGGCACCATCCAGGTCAACGGCTCGAAGAACGCGGCCTTGCCCATCCTCGCGGTGTCGCTGATGACGACCGGGCGGTGCGCCTTCCACAATGTGCCGGCGATCCGCGATCTGCAGACCCAGGTCAAGATCCTCAACACGCTGGGCATCGAGTCGCAGTGGCACGGCCACACCGTCACCACCAAGGTGGTCGATTCCTACAACTCGATCGCGCCCTACGAACTGGTGAAGACGATGCGCGCCGGGGTGTGCGTCCTGGGACCGCTGCTGGGCATGCGCGGGCAGGCCACCGTGTCGCTGCCCGGCGGTTGCGTCATCGGCGAACGCCCGATCGACCTGCACCTGAAGGGCCTCGCCGCGCTCGGCGCCGAGATCACCCTCGACCAGGGCAACATCCATGTGAAGGCGCCGCGCGGCGGCCTGCGTGGCACGACGATCTACCTCGGCGGCAAGTTCGGATCCTCGGTCCTGGCCACCGACAACGTGATGTGCGCGGCGGTCTTCGCCAAAGGCACCACGGTGATCGAGTGCGCCGCCTGCGAACCCGAGGTGGTCGATCTCGCCGACTGCCTCAACGCGATGGGCGCGCAGATCGAGGGCGCCGGCAGCCCGCGCATCACCATCCGTGGCGTGCGCCGGTTGAAGGGTGTCGAGTGGAACGTCATCCCCGACCGCATCGAGACCGCCACCTTCCTGATCGCCGGCGCGATCACGCGTAGCCCGATCACCGTCGCCGGAGGCCGCCCCGACCATCAGCTCGCGGTGCTCGACACGCTGCGCCAGATGGGCATCGAGGTACGGCGCAGCGGCACGCGCATGACCATCGTCCCGGCCGACCGGCCGAAGGCGACCGAGGTCGCCACCCTGCCCTATCCGGCCTTCCCCACCGATGTGCAGTCACCGATGCTGGCGCTGATGGCCATCGCCAACGGCACCTCGATCATCACCGAGCGCATCTATCCCGACCGTTTCATGGCCGCCGCCGAGATGAAGCGCCTGGGCGCCAACATCGCGGTGTCCAATGGCCAGGCCGTCATCCAGGGGGTCGAGCGCCTGAGCGGCGCCCCGGTCATGGCCAGCGACCTGCGCGCCGGCGCCGCCCTGGTGCTGGCCGCCCTCGCAGCCCAAGGGCAGACCCGCGTCAGCCGCATCTACCATGTCGAACGCGGCTACGAGCGCTTCGAAGAACGTCTGCGCAAGCTTGGCGCCCAGATCGCCCGCGTGCCCGAAGAGGCGGTGGTCGCCGCCGAAGCCGGATGACCACCCTCGCCGGGCGGACGGTCGGCGACCTGACGCAGGCCCTGGCCGCCCGCACGCCGACTCCCGGCGGCGGCGCAGCAGCGGCTGCGGCAGCAGCACTTGGCTGCGCCGCCGGAGCGATGGCGGCCCGCTACACCACCGGTGCGAAATGGGCCGACCGCAGCGAGGAGGCGCTGGCCCTCGCTGGCCGGCTCGATGCCGCCGCGAGCCGCATCCTCGCCCTGGCCGACGACGACGAGACGGCCTTCGCCGCCGCCCAGGCCGCACGCAAGGCCGGCGATGCCGCCGCTGCCGCCACCGCTGATGCGCAGGCTGCCGCGGTCCCAGCCCAGGTCATCGACCTGTGTGCCGACCGGGCCGAGGACCTCGCACGTTTCCTGCCGCGCTGCAACCCGAACCTGGTCAGCGATGTGCGCGTCGGCGTGCACCTGCTGGCCGGTGCGGCACGGGCGGCCTGGGCCACCGCCGCAGCGAACCGGCCCGGCCCGGAAGCGGTCGCGGCGGCGGCCGCAGCGCTGCGGCGGGTGGATCTGGCCGTGGAGATGATGGGGTGAGAGCGCTGGCGGCACTGCTGTTCTGCATCGCCGCCGCCGCTGGTGAGCCAGGCCTGCCTGCCCCGGCCTCGGCCGTGATCGACGGCGAGGTGCTGCACGCCAACACCTTGGAATTCCTCGGGCTGACCTTCCGCGACGTGACCGCGAAACCCATCTACAGCGCCGGTCGCCTGCAGTTCACCGACCTCGAGGCCAAGGCCTATCGCGGGCGCATCACCGGTTCCTACGCCATCGACCTGACCGGCGACCGGCGCGCGCACCACTGCAGCTTCGAATTCAGCGGCATCGACCTCGCCATCCTGGCGCGCAGCCTGGGCGCTACCAACGAACAGCTCGGTGGACGGGTGGACGGCTGGCTGGCGCTGGAGATCCCAATCGGTGATCCCGCCCAGATGCAGGGCCGCGGCGAACTGCGGATCAGCGAAGGCACCCTGGTGCAGTTGCCACTGCTGGTCAGCTTCCTCGCCGGCAACCCCTCGGCAGCACGCGGCAAGGACAACCTGACCGCCCGCTTCGAACTGCGCGGCGGCAGCGTGCGGCTGCTGTGGGCCCTGATCGAAAGTCCCGCCGTCCGCCTGCTGGCCCAGGGCAGGATCTCCTATGATGGCCGGCTCGAGATCGAGATCTCGCCACGCCTGCCCTTCGCCGTCATCGACCGCGTCCCGCTGCTCGGCGGCCTGATGGCCTCGGGCCTGAGCCGCCTGTCCGGCAACGCCCGGGCGTATGTGCGTGGCCACGTCAGCCAGCCGGTGATCGTGATCAACGCGCTGGGGAAGTGAATCGCCAGGGGAATGCCAAATGCTGGAATGTAGGAATGCTGGAATGGACCAAGACGCTAGAATATTCCAGCATTCCCACCTAATTAATACGGGCCGGCAATACCACCACCACGCGTCCGGCCAATTGCAACCGACGCAGCAGGGCGAGCGCGGCATCGTTGTGCAGCCAGCGGTGATACCAGGTCTCGCGACGGAACACGACCTTGCCGGCGAAGAAGGTGGCACGCGGGTAGTCCTGGGCGACGGCCAGGCACAGACCCTCGGCCTCATCGACCACGTCCGTGCCCATCGCCATGCGCGAGGTCGCAGGCAACCCCTGCGAGCGGGCAAGCTGGACATAGCGACCCAGATCACCTGCAACCTTGCGCTCCAGTTCGGCCACCGCGTCCTCGCCCTTGAACGAACCGCTGTCGATCACGCCGACGGAGATGAAGACCACGCCGCTGAAGTGGCCGGGAAAGGCGCGCAGGGCGTTGAGCACGGTGTGGATGCCGATGCCGTTGTAGCCGGACACCAGGATGGCCGCCACCGGCTTGCGCGCATCCACGGGGCCGGGATCGACGGTGGAGGCCACCGGGATGTCCTCGAGCTGGCGGTACAGCTTGAGCAGGCCCATGGTGACACTGCGGTAGTGCGCATTGATCAGCCAGCCGCCGATCGCAACCACACCGATCGCCGCCGCGGCGAGCAGGGCCCCGTCATGCAGATGGGTGATGCAGGCGTGGGCGAGGACCACCCCGCACACCAACGTGGCACTGGCGAACAGGATGATGCGGCGACGCCGTTTGGGCTCGCCGCGCTTCACCCGCACCCAATAGCGCAGCATGCCGAGCATCGACAGGAAGAAGGTCAGGAACACCGAGATCGCATAGATGATGACCAGACTTTCGATCGAGGCCCAGGTCACCAGCACCGCGAGCGCGGCGCCAAAGGCCATGACCAGAACGGCATTGCCGGTGGTCAGACGTTCGGACAGGGCGGCGTACTTGCGCGGCATCCAGCCATCGACCGCCATGTTGGCGACGACGCGCGGACCACCGACGAAGCCGGCCTGCGCCGCCGCGATGAGCAGGGCCGCGGCCGACAGCATGGCGCACCACACCAGCGCTGTACCTCCCGGCCAACCGGCGAACACCGCCTCGGCCAGCGAGGCGTTCATCGTCTTGCCTTCGACCGGGCGGATGCCCCATAGCAGATAGCACACGATCAGTCCGGCGGCACAGGTCGCCAGGCTGATCGCGATGTACATCAGGGTGCGTTTGGCGTTGGCAACCTTCGGCTCGCGCAGCAGCGGCAGGCCGTTGCTCACCGCCTCGATGCCGGTGTAGGTTCCACCACCGATGACGAAGGCGCCGATGAACAGGGTGAGCATGCCGATCGCGCCAAGCGCCGCCCAGCCATCGGAGAAGCCCGCCCCGATCTGCCGGGCGACCTCGGGGGCGTGCGGCACCTGCAAGATGATGCCGGCTCCGATCAGCAGCGCATGCACGATCAGGAACAGGATGAAGGCCGGGGCCAGGACATAGACCGGCTCGCGCACGCCGCGCAGGTTCAGCACGGTCAGCAGCAGGATCCCGCCGATCGAGATCGGCACCTTGAGATAGGCCAGGTCGCTGGGCAGCAGGCTGAGCAGCGCGGCGGCGGCGGCGGCCAGCGAGATGGCGATGGTGAAGACGTAGTCGAGGATCAGGGCCGAGCCCGCGACCAGGCCGCTATGCCGCCCAAGCATGCGGGTGGCGACGCCGTAGCCGCCGCCGAAGGGGAAGCTTTCGACCAGGGCGCTGTAGGCTGCCGCGAGCAGACAGACGGTGAGGGCGGTCGCCGCCGCCAGCGGCACGGCGAGGTACTCGGCACCCTTCAGGAACTTGAAGGCCTCCTCCGGACCATATGCGCAGCTCGACAGCGCGTCGGAGCCGAGCCCGATCCAGGCCAGCAGGGGCACCAGGGCGAGACGGTGGAAGATCGAACGGTCGGCGATGTCGCGTGGGGCCCCGATCAGCAATCGGCGACACCAGGCGAGGAAGCCCTGTGGGGAGCTCATGACAAGGCGCAGCACGGTAGCGTCCCGGCCGGCAGGACAACCGCCCCCTTGCCCAGACTGACCTGGCCGCCAGTGTGCTCCTCGTGCTGCTCGCCGACCGCATCACCTTGGCCCGACTCGCGCTGGCGCCCATCGCCGTAGCCGCCTACCTGCTGCTGCCGGTGGGTGGACAGGCCTGCTTCTGGGCCGCCGGCTGGATCTGCGGCGCCGCCGAGTTCACCGACTGGCTCGATGGCAAGGTGGCACGCGCCCGCGGCGAGGTCAGCGACTTCGGCAAGCTCGCCGATCCGTTCTGCGATGTCTTCTATCGCATGCTGGTCTATCTCGCCCTGCTGCTTCCGGCGGGCGGGGTGGGGTTCGTCGTCCAGGCCGACCAGGCGGCCGGACTGCAGCAGTCCGTCTTCGTGGTCGGCGTCGGTGCGGACGGCCAGGCGGTGCTCGGAGCCGCCCTGATGCCGTGGCTGCCGGTGGTGCTGATGGTCATGCGCGAAATCGTCCAGGGTGCGATCCGCGCCATGTGCGCCGCCCGCGGCCTCGTCCTGGCGGCGCGCTGGAGCGGCAAGGCCAAGGCCTGGGTGCAGGGCGTGGTGCTGATCACCTCGCTCGGCTGGCCCGCGGTCTGCTTCGGACGTCAGGATTGGATGCTTGAGGTGGCCGCCTGGGGCTGCTGGGCTGCCGCCCTGCTCAGCCTCGCCTCGCTGGCCGAGTACCTGTGGATCAACCGGACCATCCTCGGGAGCTTGGCGCAGCGCCAGGGCTGACCCGGCTGCGTCCTTGCGATCCGCCAGGCCTGGGGCTACACCTAACGCGTGATCCCACGCCTCCTCCTCGCTGCGTTCCTTGTCTGCGCGGTCCTGCCCGCCGCCCAGAACGCTCCCAATCCGCTGGACCAGGCTGAGGTGTCCATCCGGGTGCGCGATGGCCGCTGGGTCGATCGCGAGGTGACGCGCTTCGCCGCAGCCTACGGCGGGGATCTGGTCGCGATGCGTTCCGAGCTGGCACGCGTACTCTACCGCTCACGTTCATTCGATGGGATCGACCTGGGTCGCCCCTCGGTGATCGCCTGGCGCAAGGGGCGTTCACCGCTGATCGTGGTGATCCCGATCTCCGACCGTGGCAAGTTCCTGGACAGCTTCGGCGTCGTCGATGCGGGCGAACCGCCCCTGGTCCGGGTCGGTGAGCGCGATGGCACGGTCATCTACCGGCAGAACCAGCCTGGTGGCGAATGGGAATACCGGCTGCTGGTCGCCGCGAACACCGCCTTCCTGACCCGTTCAGTCGAGGAATGCCGGCAACTCGCCACCAGCGTCGGTAGCCTGGTCGCCGAGCCGTTCGGCGCCCCGGTCGAGGCCACCCTGCGCGGATCGGGCCTGCTCAATCCGCACATCCCTGGCACCGATTGGATGTCGGCTCTGCCCGCCCTGCCCATCGATCTCGCCGAGATCAACAAGGTGCCCGGCCTGCTGCCCCAGGCCTGGCAGGATCTGTCCAGCCAGGTGGCGGCCATCACCCTGACCGCCCAGAGCGGAGCGCAGGGCGATCTGCGGCTGACCGCACGCCTGACCGCCAAGCCTGAGACCCCGCTGGCCGGCTGGATCCCCACCCAACGGCCAAGCGCAGAACGCCTGGCCGGTCAACTGCGCAGTCCGGCGACCGCCCTGCTGATCAGCGGCCGGCTCTCCTTCCAGGGGCAGTTCGAGCGCTGGGCCTTCGAGCAGGCCGACACCCTGCGCACCGCCGCCGCCGCGCGCTGGAACGAGACCGCCGACGGCGCCTTCCGTGGCCTGTGCACCTTGCTGGAACGCTGTGGTGCCTGGTCCCTGTCGGTCGAGCGCAGTGGCCCCGGGCTGCTGCAGCTCTGGGCGGTGGAGCATCCCCGCGCCGTCGAAGTCGTGCAGTATGTGGCGACCATAGTCGGCGTCCTGCAAGGAGTCGAACCCGACACCGCCCGCGTCCTGGACCGGGATGCCACCAGCCTCGCAGTGCCAGGGGGGACCAGCATCCTGGTGGCTGGCGACCGCCATGCCGTGCGCCTGGACGACCGCGGCGCCAAGCGGGCGTTGGCGGCGGCCGGCGAAGCGGTCAAGCGCCTGGAGACGACCGGGGGTCTCGACGCCGAACCGGCCCTGGTCAGCCTCTGGATGGACCTGGCCCTGGCCTGGAATGCCCCCATCCCCGCCGAACAGGAACGCGCCGATCCGGTCATCGTGCGCGCAGCGCTGCGCCCAGCAGGTGCCGCAAGCCTGGAATTCATCGCCGACCTGCCCATCGCCCGTCTGGGCGTGCTGCTCGGCCGCCTGAACAAAATCCTGCGCAATGACTGACGGAGTCCTGATCGCCGCCTTCGGCGGCCCGCAACCGGGCTGCTGTGGACGACGCGCCGACTGCTCACGTGGGCCAGGTTGCGAAGCCCCCTGCTTCGTCTCCGGCATCCTTGGCGATGATCCGGCCCAGGCCGGACGGGTTGCCGAAGTGGTGGCCCACTACCGTCATTTCGGCGGCTTCAGCCCCTACAACCGCTTTGCCCAGGCCCAAGCCGAGGCGCTGTCGGCTGAATTGGCGCGGCGCGGACGGCCACTGCCGGTCGTGGTCGGCTTCCGCCACTGGTCGCCGTGGATCGCCGACGCCTGCCGCAGCCTCGCGGCATGCGACCGCGTCGCCGTGCTGATGCTGGCGCCGCACCGCGCCGGCCGCTCGACCGATGCCTACCTGTCGGCGGTCGAGCAGGGTTTCACCAATGGTGGACCACAACGCGTGGTCTGCCCGGTGTTCCATGAGCACCCCGGCCTGGCCGAAGCCGTCGCCGCGCGCGTCCGCCAGGCCACGGCAGGCTGGAGCGCCGAGCGCAGGGCTGCCGCTGAGATCGTATTCACCGCCCACGCCATCCCGCAGCCGGCTGAGGTGGCCAGCGGCTACCGCGCCGCGGTCGAGGCCTCGGCCCGCCTTGCCGCCAGCGCCTGCGCCGCCGCATCGTGGTCGATCGCCTACCAGAGCGCCCCCGTCAGCAGCCGCGTACCCTGGTCGCAGCCGACCATCGAGGCGCATCTGACCAGCCTCGCTGCGCGCGGGGTGCGCGAAGCTGTCATCCAGCCGATCGGTTTCCTGGTCGATCACATGGAGGTCCTCTACGACCTCGATGTCGAGGCCATGCTCGTCGCCGAGCGCCTCGACATGAAGGTGACCCGCGCCGGCACGGTCGGGGATCACCCGGCCTTCATCCGGGCACTGGCCGACAGCGTGGAGA
>JAIFND010000066.1 GCA_020047915.1 bacterium
CTGCTTCGACCCCTTCCCCTTCCCCGCCTGCACCCCCGCCCAGCAGGTCGCGATCCGCGCCATGGGCGAGGAGTTGGACGCCCACCGCAAGCGCCAGCAGGCTGCCCATCCCGGCCTGACTCTGACCAACCTGTACAACGTCCTAGCCAAGCTGCGCTCGGGCGAGGCGCTGACCGCCAAGGAAAAGACCATCCACGAGCAGGGCTTGTGCTCGGTGCTCAAGGACCTGCACGACCGCCTCGACGCGGCGGTGGCCGACGCCTACGGCTGGCCGGTCGACTTGCCCGACGACGAACTGCTTGCCCGGCTGGTCGCGCTCAACGCCGAACGCGCCGCCGAGGAAGCCGCCGGCACCATCCGCTGGCTGCGCCCCGAT
Organism: bacterium; assembly: GCA_020047915.1. Taxonomy (GTDB): domain Bacteria; phylum Planctomycetota; class UBA11346; order UBA11346; family UBA11346; genus UBA11346. The sequence goes on from JAIFND010000066.1 coordinate 377, forward strand.
TACCAGATCCCGCTCCTGGGACCGCGGGCCACTGGCCCGCCATCTCCCAAGCGCCGCATCAGCCGCACCCCACCCCGGACGCCCGCATGACCACCTCCGCCGTCTTCCGCGCTGACGATATCGCCATCTCGCGCAGCACCGTGCTGGCGGCGCGACTGTGCGTCGAACGCGGGGTGTGCCGCAATGTCAGTGTACAGGCGGTCGGGGCGCATCTCGATCTGGTGCGCGAACTGCTCGTGCCGCTGGCGCAGGCGGGACGCTGCGCCATCGGCATCCACGTGACCGTGTGCTGCGAATGGGACGCACCGCGCTTCCGGCCTGTGGGCCGGCGCTGCGATCCGATCCTGCTCGACGAGGACGGTGCCTTCCTTGCCCATGCCGGGGTGATGCACGAACGACGGGTGCCCGGCGAAGCGGTGGTCGCCGAAGCCGAGGCGCAGCTCGATCGGCTGGTCGCGCATGGCATCCGGCCGACCTATGCCGACGAGCACATGTGCTTCGGCTGGGTGCCATCGCAAGCCGGATCGATCGCCGGCTGGGCTCGCCGGCATGGACTGGTGGATGCCGACCGCCTGCGCTTCACCAATCCGCCCGCCCTGCCGCGCCAGGCCGGGCCGGTCGAGGATGCCCTGGCGCGCCTCGCGGCGGTACGAGGCGGCGTTCTACGCTTGATCGGCCATCCCGTGCTGCCCGACAACGAGAATGGGCGCTTCCGCATGCAGGCCGGCATCCACGCCGGCTACGACCTCAACCGTGATCGCGACGCGCAGCGGCGCATGTTCACCGACCCGCGCATCGTCGCGCTGGTGCGCAGCGGGGCGGTGGAGTCCCGGCGCCTTGACCAACTCGCCTGAGATGGGCGGCGAGCGCTGAAGCGGGGCGCTGGCGCGACGCCGACCGTGGATTAGTCTGCCACCATGCCCCGCACCATCGAAGGACAGGTCGCCGGCGACGGCGTCCGCGTCGCCATCGCCGCAGCACGTTTCAACGGCCACATCGTCGAGAGTCTGATCGCCGGCGCGATCGACACGCTCACTCGCCACGGGGTCGCCGCCGACGCGATCACCATCGTGCGCGCCCCCGGCGCCTGGGAACTGCCCCTGGTGGTGCAGAAGCTCGCGCGCTCGAAGGCCTACGACGCGGTCCTGGCGCTCGGCTGCGTGATCCGCGGCGAGACCCCGCACTTCGACTTCGTCGCCGGCGAGAACGCCAAGGGCATCGCCATGGTGATGATGGAGACCGGCGTCCCGGTGCTCAACGGCGTGCTCACCTGCGACACCACCGACCAGGCCCTGGCGCGTGCCGGACTGAAGGCCGGCAACAAGGGCTCTGACGCGGCGATGGCCGCGCTGGAGATGGTCGGATTGCTGGAACAGCTGTAGCCTTCGGCTGCTGGAGGCTGGAAGCTGAAGGCTGGAGGCTCGGCAGGGCCTGCCGGCCCCTCTTCCCCCCGCCATACGCACCGCCACCTACGTTCTTTGGGATCGACATGCCTGACAGCCTCCAGCCTCCAGCCTCCAGCCTCCAGCCTGGCGCAGCCGCCCCCCCCGATCCCCGCCGCGCCGCCCGCGTGCTCGCCCTCGAGGCCCTGTTCTGCTGGGATCTGTGGCGCCACGCCGAAGGCCCGCTGCCGCTGCCCGATGACCAGGCTGAGGGCAAACCCGCCGGTTCCGCCGAACTCGCCGCTGAGCTGGTGACCGGAGTGCGGGCGCAGCGCACGCCGCTCGATGCCGCGATCGATCAGCGCCTCGAAAACTGGACGGTGTCACGCCTCGCTGCCACCGACCGCGCGATCCTGCGCCTGGGCGCCTACGAGATCCTCTACCGCGCCGAGATCCCGCCGCGCGTAGCGATCAACGAGGCGGTCGAACTGGCCAAACTCTACGGCAGCGACGGCAAGACCGCACGCCTGGTCAACGGCGTGCTCGATCGCCTCGCCCGCGACCACCGGCCGACCGAAGTGCGCAAGGCCAAGCCGGCCGAGCCGGCTTAGCCGGCTCGGCTTAGAGCTTAGAGCTTGGAGCTTTGAGCCCGCAGACCCCACCCGAGGATGACGTGGTGACGACCTCGAGCTCAAAGCTCAAAGCTCAAAGCTCAAAGCTCCAGGCGGCGGACGCCGCCTGGATGGCGCGCGCCCTGCGCCTGGCGTCGCTGTCCCTCGGCATGACCTGGCCGAATCCCGGGGTCGGTTGCGTGCTGGTGCGCGACGGCCAGGTGATCGGCGAAGGCCGGCATCGCCGCTGCGGCGGACTGCATGCCGAGACCGATGCGCTGTCGCGCTGCCCCGATGCGCGCGGCGCGACCGCCTATGTCACCCTCGCCCCGTGCACCCGCCACGGCCGCCAGCCGCCCTGCGTCACGGCGCTGATCGGCGCTGGCGTGGCACGCGTGGTCGCGGCGATCAGTGATCCGCACCAGGACGAGGCCGGAGCCTGTCTGACGACGGCTGGCATCGCCTACGAGGTCGGCTGCCTCGGCGCGCAGGCGCGCCACCTCCACGGCGGATTCCTCTGCCGCGTGACGCGTGGCCGGCCGCGCATCACCGGCAAGTGGGCGACCTCGGCGGATGGCTTCATCGCCGCCGCGCCCGGCCACCGCACGCCGATCTCCTGCCCTGACGCCTATGCGCTGATGCGCCGCCGGCGACGCGCCTTTGATGCCATCGTGGTCGGAGCGGGAACGGCAGCAGCCGACAATCCGGCCCTGACCACGCCGCGCCCGCGCTGGCACGGTGACGAGACCGGCCCGCTGCGCGTCGTGCTGGCACGGCGCGGCGTGGTCGCGGCGCCCAGCCTGTGCGACGGCGCCGCCCCGACCCTCGTGGTGCATGGGCCGGGCGCCGCCCCGCCGGCCGGGGTGCGCGGCCTGGAAGTGGGCGATCCGCACGATCCGGTCCTGGTCGCCGCGGCGCTCGGTGCGCTCGGCCTCAACGACCTGCTGATCGAGGGCGGTGCGGCGGTGCACGCCGCCTGGATGCCGCTCTACGACCGTCTGGAGATCTACCGCGGGACCGTGGTCCTGGGCGGAGGCGTGCCGGCGCCGCCCGAACCAGCCGCCGGCTGGATCCGCGAGGGCGGTCCCGAACTGGTCGGAAGCACCGCCATCGCACGCTGGACGCGCGTGGCCTGAGCCCACGATCACCCCCCTCATGCTCGACTGGTTGCGCCTGATCCGCGCCTCGGGGCTGGCGACCATCGCCAGCAACTGCGCGGCGATGGTGCTGTTCGCCTTCTACACCGGCCCTGGCCTGGATGTGAAGTGGTTCGGCCGCCTGCTGACCGCCGATCCGGCGCGCATCGGCTGGCTGCTGCTCGCCTCGGCGCTGCTCTACGCCGCCGGCATGGCGTGGAACGATCTCGCTGATGTCGAGCGCGACCGCCACATCCATCCCAAGCGTCCGCTACCCTCGGGCCGGCTGCATCTGCCCAGCGCCATGGTCGCGGCGGCGCTCATGGGCGTCGGCGCGGTGGTCGCCGCGCTGCTCGCCGAAGGCCCGCTCGGCGCACTCGCTGCGCTCACTGTGCTGACCCTGGCCCTGGTGTACAACTTCGAAGCCAAGCACATCCCGTGGCTCGGCTCGCTCACCATGGCGGCGACGCGCGCCGCGCACGCCTGCTTCGCCCTGCTGATCATCGGCCCTGACGCGCTGCGCGCCGCCCTGGTCGCCGAGGACCCGGTCGGGGTGCGCTGGCTGCTCGCCTATCCGCTCATCCTCTTCCTCTACACCTGGGGCCTGACCGTGGTCAGCGAGCTGGAGCACCGCCCCGGCCGGCGCTGGGAGGTCCTGGCTGGCGGCCTGCTGATGGCCCTGGCAGTCGCCCTCGCCCTCGGCCAGTTCGTCGGCGCCCCGTGGCAACGCGCCTGGCTGCTGGCCGGTGGCCCCTGGCCCCTGGCCCTGGCCGCCTCCCTGCTGGTCGTCCTCGGTGCTGCCGGCTGGCTGGTATGGACGGTCGGTCGGCCCTGGCTGGCCACCCTGCTGCATGCCAGCCGCGCCGAGGCCGGCCGCACCCTGGTTTCCGGCCTGGGCGGCATGATCCTGCTGGATGTCATCATCGCCGGCACCGCCCACCCCCTGGGCGGCGTGCTGCTGCTCGGCCTCTACCCCCTGTTCCGCCTGGTCGGCGCGTCGATCCGGATGGATTGAGGCGCGCTGCGCGCGCCGCTGGAGACTGAGGGCTGGAGGCTGGAGGCTGCACATCTCGACGCTTCCAGCCTCCAGCTTCCAGCCTCCAGCCCGTGGCAATGGCCTCCCCAGCCCATCATACACCCCCCACCCCCCCGCAACCGGACATGTTGGCGGGTAGGGGGTGCGGCCTACCGTGAGCGGTCCCAACCCCTCTGCTGAGGCCTTCCATGAGCAGTTCCGGCTCACCGACTTGGTTGATCGCCCTGATGGTCGTGCTCGCGATTGCCGCGGCCGTGACCTTCGCCCTGTTCGTGGATCGTCACGCCAAGGCCGCCGCGCTCACCAACCAGTACATCGCGCTGAAGGAGATCGAGCTCCCCCAGCTGCGCGTGCGCAAGCAGCAGGTTGTGGACCAGATCCCCAAGCTGGATGAGGCCATCCGCGATCGCCGCGACAAGGCCCTGGCCCTGGAAGAGAACGAGAAGTCGTGGTTCGCCACCCTCGACACCATCGTCCAGGACAACAAGACCCGCCTGGGTGAGATCGGTGACGCCAACCGCAAAGAGGTGAAGACCTACGCGGACAAGATGCGCGAGGCGCCCGAGCGCCGCGCCGAGGTCGGCCGCGAGGAAGAGCGCGCCACCGCCCAAGAGCACGACTTCGACGAGAACCGCCGCAAGCTGCGCGATGAGATCGAGCAGGTCGCCCAGGCCCTCGAACAGGAGAAGAAGAAGGGCCGCTCGGAACTGGTGAAGCTCGACGCCCGCATCGTCGAACTCGAGGACCGCGTCCGCTTCCTGACCAACCAGCTCGACGTCGAAAGCCGCGAGATGCGCGCCGACGGCACGATCCTCGCCGCCGATTCGGCCTCCTCGGGCTTCGTCGTCATCGACCGCGGCGCCAAGCACAACCTGCGCAAGAACACCCGCTTCACCGTCTATACCCAGCGTGGCGGCAAGCACGTGATCAAGGGCCTGGTCGAAGTGGTCAAGGTCGAGGAACGCCTCGCCACCTGCCGCGTCCTGCTCGAGAAGGACCGCAACGATCCCTTCATCGATGGCGACAAGCTGCACAACCCGGTGTGGGACCCCGACCGCATCAAGAGCTTCGCCATCCGCGGCGACTTCCGCCGCTTCAGCCGCGCCGAACTCGAACGCTTCATCGTCGATGGCGGTGGCCGCGTCGACAGCGACCTCAAGACCGGGACCGACTACCTGGTCGCTGGCGGCACCTCCGAGAAGTGGACCGAGATCGCAGTGAAGCTCGGCGTCTCCATCCTGTCCGAGGACCAGCTCCTCGACTTCATCCGTCCGCAGGAGTGATGACATGGCCCAGCGCATGCATCCCGGTATCATCGGCACAGCCGTCCTCTGCTTCGCCCTGACCGCCGCCTTCGGCGCCGGTGCACTGGTCAAAGGCGGCGACGTCACGCGTCTGCGCGACGGCGATCCCGAACGGCCGAGCGCCGATACGGTGCCCAAGCTGCTTGATCAGCGCGCCAAGGAGAAGGCCGAGATCGAAGGCTTCGAGCGCGAGGTCGCCTTGCGCAGCCGCGCCCTCGAGCGCGCCGACGTCGAACTGAGCCGTCATCTGGTCTATTTCAGCGGCCCCGACCTGCTCGGCGGCATTTCCACCCCGGGCGCCGAATCGGCGAACATCCGCGGGCAGCAGCAGAAGCTCAAGGATCATCGCCTGGCGATGGCGCGCATCGCCCTCGAGGAATCGGGCAAGCGCCTGGAGTCGCTGAAGAGCGAGTACGCCAGCGCCGAGCGCCAGGAGTATCCGCAGCTCGACAAGTCGATCGCCAACCGCAACACCGAGCTGAACACGGTCAACCAGCGCATCTCCGAGCAGGACGCCCTGTTCCAGAAGGACCGCACTGGGCTGACCGAGAAGCTCGACTCACTGAACGCCGAGAAGGACAAGGAGGACCGCGTCCTGCGCGAAGAGCGCAGCCGCCGTCAGACCCGTGTCGCCCAGCTCGAAGACCGCATCCGCGAACTGCTCGAGCTCGACCTGCGCTGGCTGACCGAGATCGAACCGGTCGGCTCGATCCTGACCGTCGAGGAACGCAGCGCCCGCGTCATCATCGACCTGGGTTCCAACGAGCGCGCCTTCCCTGGTCTGCTGTTCGAAGCCTTCAGCCTCGACAAGGGCGCCTTCATCTCGAAGGGCATGCTGGAAGTCATCGAAGTGAAGGACGGCATCTCGGTGTGCCGCATCCTGTCGCAGAAGGACCGCCGCCTGCACCCGCTGGCCAAGGACGACCGCATCGGCAATCCGACCTTCAACCCGAAGCGGCCCAAGAGCTTCGTGGTCGCCGGCGAGTTCGAACTGTACAACAAGACCGATCTCGAAGCCTTCATCCGCCGCAGCGGCGGCATCGTGGTCGAGAAGGTCGGCCCGGGTGTGGACTTCCTGGTCGCCGGCAACCGCAGCGACCGCGAACAGGCCTCGGCGCGCGAGTATCAGGTGGTGGGAATGAAGGAGCAGCAGTTGCTTCGCTATGTCCTGCCGCTCTTCGTCCCTAAGTAGTTTGGGGGTTTCACCCCCACGGCCCTAGGGGCCTGCCCCCCGGCCTTTGTCGCAGCTCGGCTTCATCGCTCCGCTCTGAAACCGTGGCGGCATCGGCTGCGCCGATTGTATGCCGCCACCGCAGCTCGGCGGCCGGTCGCGCGTAGCGCTCCACTGGGATGCGGGGCTGCCGCCCCGCGGCCCCGCTTCGAGGCCACCTCCCCCGCCGGATTGCGTTGGCGGGGAAAATGACACAACGCACGCGCATGCCTGTCGCACAGATGTCCTCGTACCCCTATGGGATCAGCAGCCAGGATCCGCTGCGCTTGCTGGAAGCAGCTGGCTTCGAGATCCGGCTGTCGCCGCATAAACGCAAACACACGCCGGAGGAGACCCTGGCGCTGATCCAGGATGTCGACGTGCTGCTGGCGGGCACCGAACCGTTGCCGGCCTTCGTGATCGAGGGCGCGGGACCGCGGCTCAAGCACATCGCGCGGGTCGGAGTCGGTCTTGATGGGTTGGATGTCTCTGCCTGCATGCGGCGCGGCATCGCCGTCACCTATACCCCCGACGCGCCAGCGCGCAGCGTGGTCGAACAGGTCTTCGGCCTGCTCTTCGGCCTGTCGCGCCGCCTGGTCGAGGCGCACGAAGGGCTGCGCCAGGGCGTGTGGGGCCGCCATGTCGGCCCACTGTGGCGCGGCCGCACGCTGGGCATCCTCGGCTGCGGCCGCATCGGGCGCCAGGTCGCCGAGATCGCACGGGCCTTCGGCATGCGCGTGATCGCCAATGACATCGTCGAGGACGCGGCCTGGGCGGCGCGGCATGGCGTGACCTATGTCACGCTCGACGAACTGCTGCGCACCAGCGACGCGGTGACGGTGCACCTGCCCTACACCAGGCAGACCGAAAATCTGCTGTCGCGCGACAAGCTGGCCCTGCTGCGCCCCACCGCCTACCTGCTCAATACCTGTCGCGGCGAGGTGCTCGACGAGGTGGCGCTCACCGAACTGCTGACCACCAAGCGCATCGCCGGTGCCGCCCTCGATGTCTATCACCACGAGCCGTATCGCGGCCCGCTCGCCCAGTTGCCCAACGTCTTCCTGTGCTGCCACCAGGGCTCGTGCAGCTTCGAGGGTCGCTATCAGATGGAGATGCAATCGGCCGAGAACGCCGTCGCCTTCCTGCGCGGCCAGCCGATCATCGATGAACGGATAGTCTGGCTGCCCGGCATGCCCGCCCCGGCGGTCGAAGTCTTCGCGTAACGTGACAGCTCAGGGGCTTCGCCCCCGCGGCCCTGTGGGCCTGCCCCCCGGCCTTTGTCACAGCTCGGTTTCATCGCTGCCGCTCTGAAACTTTTATCCGTCCACCGCTGCTCGGCGGCCGCCCCACCGCATGCGCGGCGGGGCCCCGTGAGTAGTTACCGCGTAACTACTCCACCACCGGCTTTTGGCCGCGCAGGACGCTGTTGCCGCTGAACAGCACCCGCTGGTCGATGGCCGGCGGGTTCAGCCAGTCCTGTTCGTCGAGGTGGTAGGCCGCGATGGCGTTGCGGTAGCAGGTCGCCTCGACCTGGGCGCGCGGGATGCCGCGCTCCAGCATCAGGCGGGCGGTCTTGGGCACGGCCAGCGGATCGGACACGCCCCAGTCGGCGCTGCTGTCCACGATGATGCGCTCGGAGCCGAAGCGGCGCACCACCTCGACCATGCGCTCGGAGCCCATCTTGGTGCGCGGGTAGAGGGTGAAGGCGGCCC
>JAIFND010000183.1 GCA_020047915.1 bacterium
ACATGTCGATCGCCTTGGCGTTGGCGACGGCCGCATCCGGCGAGCGGTACTTGCCGGTGTTCTGCAGCGGCGTACCGCCGGTGTCGCCGCCAAGCGACCAGCCGCCCTCGTAGGTGACATATTTCAGGCCGTAGGCCAGGGCCCAGGAGGCCTGGGTGTTGAGGCCGCTGGCATAGCTGGAGCCGGCCGGCTGGCCATTGGCCTCGCCGCCGCCGGGGAAGCCGTCAGCAAACATGCGGTCGACCGAGGCGAGGCGGACGTCCTCGAGGAAGGCGATCTGGTCGGCTGCGCCGGCCCCCTCTATGCGCAGGGTGACGGTCGATCCGGGGGCGGCGGTAAAGACGCTGGACGAATAGTAGGGGATCTCTGGACTCCAGAAGACGACCAGGGAGTTCCAGGGTTTGGCCGCATCGTAGGCCGTGGGTGTGTAACCCCCGCTCTGGTTGAAGGATTTCCAGTTCAGCTCGACGTCGTTGACATACAGCTTCAACTGCTGGGTGTCAGGGATGGGCTGACCGTCGGCATTCAGCGGGGCCTTGGCCTTGACGCGCTGCACGGCCTTGAAGACGAAGCCGTAGGTGTTGGACACCTGGGTGGCGGGGATGGCGACCTGCATGGACATCGAGCCGGTGCCGGCGATGTAGCCGCACTGGGCCGAACCCTCCCAGCCCGGCGGGATGTCGTCACCCTCACCGGCATCCCGGGCGATGCCGGCGGTGCCGGCATAGGTCCAGCCGCCGGCGGCCGGGGCGGGGTTGTAGCCGGCGGGGCAGACCGGGGTCTCAAAGCCGGGATTGGTCAGTTGCTCGGTGACGCCATAGGAATTGACCGCCCCGTAGTAGGACGCCCCGCCGCCGCCCCAGATGAAATAGCTGACCGGGTGCGGCTTGGCGACATGGACGAGGCCGTCGCCGTTGTTGAAGTAGTCGTCGATGAACTTCAGCGGCACGCTGGCGGTTGAATTGTAGTCGCCGTACTGCCATTCGTAGAGCGGGCGGATGCGGCTGCCCATGTTGGCGTCGCCCCACACGCTGCGGAAGATGTCGCTGATCTGCACCGTACGCAGGATGATCTTGCGCAGGCGCCAGGTGTTGCCGTGTTCGAAGTTGCCGTCGGCCTGCTTGGTGGTCGGCAGCTTGTCGAAGTTCAGGATGGGGAAGTCGGCGGCCCGGGCGAGCGGATCGGCGAGCGCAGCGGCGTCGCCGAGGGCGGCGCGGACGTCGACCTTCATCATTTCATTGATGTCGAAGAACTGGCGGAAGGCGGCGCCGAAGGGGTTCCACACCTCATTGGAGAGTTCGACATAGACGCGGAGGTTGGGATTCAGCGGCGGGAAGACCGGGTTGGCGGTCGCGGCGGCGTAGGGCTCGCTGCCGTCGGAACCGTAGCGGATGAGCTGCGCGAGCTTGTACACGTAGCTGGTCGTGTCGGCGGGCGTCCAGCCGCTGGCCATGGCGGGCAGGTTGATGTAGAGGTCGGCTCCGGTCTCGTTGGCGAGCATGACCGAGTATTCCCAGGACGGACCATTCGGGTTGTCGGAGGGGTCCGGATCGACGCCGCCGGAATAGACGTAGTAATTCTTGGTTGACTTGCCGGGGGACTGATTGAAGAAGGTGGGCAGGGTGCGGTCGCTCCAGAAGCGCTCGCCGTTGGCGTTGTTGAGATTGACGCGCAGGGCGGTGAAGGCGCTGCCGGCGGCGCGGGCCTGGTCGATGAAGATGGTGCCGACGGGATACGGCGATGTGCCGCCCGGGGTGGCACATCGCATCAGCGTCAGGTCGGTGACGCCGTTCTTGCGCGCTGGAGACTTGCCGTCGCGGTCGGTGTTGGACAGCAGCAGGTAGCTGGCGTTCCATTTGTTGGGCTTCATCCGGAAGGTGCCGGAGGTGGTGTTGGTGGCCGCATCGTAGGTGTAGGTGGGCGTGGTATTATCCACGTCGCCCACCAGGTTGCCGCGCAGTCTCACCTCGGCGGACCCCTTGAAGGCGAAGGTGACGGTGCCCTCCATCAGCGGGTCGACATCCAGGCCGACATTGATGGTCTCCTGGATCACCAGCGAGGCGTCGTTCTGCGGCCAGCCCCTGGCGTCCATGGTCACCTTGCCGTTTTCGTTTTCGTTCCATTCGGGGCGTCCGCTCTTGGCGAGATCGGCGTAGCCTTCGCCCCAGAAGTTGACGTTGAAGCCCTGGTGCATCAACGGATCGATGACCTCACCATAGCAGGCGGAGGGCGGCGGCCCCGGTCAGTTCACGGTATTCGATCCGCACCTCATAGGGCTTGCCTGCGACCAGGGCGGTCGCGCCCGTGGTGGTGGCGGCGGCGCTCCAGGCGTCGATCAGGGTGGTCCAGGTCAGAGCGCCTTCCGCTTTCACGAAGACCCGCACCCCGTCGTTGGCGATGGCTTTGACGGTGTAGGTCTCGGTGAAGGCGGCGATGATCCTGCCGGTGTAGCGGGCGGAGAAGTTGTCGAGGGGGAAGGACCGGTAGCGGGGATCGTTCGAGCCGCCGATCGGCAGGACGGTGCCCCAGTCGCAGTCGAGGCGCACTTCACGCCGGGTGAAGGCTGGCGGGCCCTTCAGGTCGGCGTTGGCGAAGTATTCACCGCGCAGTCCGCCGTCGGTGTAACCGCCGCCGACTTGTGCCTGCAGGCAGGACGCGCAGACGACGAGGGCGAGGGCCAGCAGACGCCATGGGGTCGAGTTCATGGAATCCAAAGTATCTGATAGGCCTGCGTGACAATGGCACGATCAGGACACGATAGCACGCGTATGCGTACGATGCCGGCGACCCGGATACGGGCACGCAAGGATGGCCGGCTCATCGATATGCGGCAGTCTCAGACCAGCTCCCTGCGCCAGGGAATCGCAGCCGTCGTTCCACTCCTGCGAAATATCCGGACCTACCCGAAATGTGCGCTGCCGCTCAGGCCGGGCGCATCCGGGAACTGCCGCCGCGCACCACCCAGGCGTCGGGATGATCGACCGCCGCGAGGTTCTTCGCCGGCAGCAGGGCATCGGCATGGGCGTACTGCATGAAGAAGGCCCGGCGCGGAGCGGCGCTGCGGTTGGCGAGGCTGCGGTGCAGCGTATAGCCTGAGAACATCACCGCCTCTCCGGCGCGCAGCAGTGCCGGCACCCCATCCCCCGCCACCGGGACCTGGAGATGCCAACTGTCTTCGCGCGGACGGTTGTGCGGCAGCAGACCCTGGGCGTGGCTGCCGGGTTGGACCCACACGCAGCCGTTCACCGTATCGACATCGTCAAGGGCGACCCACACGGTCAGGTTGCTGCCAGGCGAGACATCGACGTAGCCGTTGTCCTGGTGCCAGGTGAACTCGCCGCGCACCGCATCCCCATCCGGCATCTTGGTCACGAACTGATTCCACCACAACACGACGTCCTGGCCCAGGATGTCGGCGGCGGCGCCGATCTGCGGACCGCTGGTGGCCAGGCGGCGCACGCCCGGGCATTGCCGCATCACCAGGCACCAGAAGTGGGTGCTGGCATTGCGCTCGTTGCTGCCGACGGCTGCGCGCAACGCGCCTTCATCGGCGCGGCAGGCAGCGAGGCCCTCGTCGTCGAGCACGCGGCCGAGGCGCACGAAGCCGTCGCGCCGCCATTGCTCCAGCTGTTCGGGGGTGAGGCTGATGTCGGGGATCATCGGTTCTCCGTTACGAAAGGTCACGCCGTGAGGCTGGCACGGTATTCATTGAGCCGGTCGGCGGCGCGCCGCGCCTCGTCGGCGGTATCGACGTTGATCTCGATGACGCTGCGTGTTCCGGCCAGGGTGCCCTGGCGCAGGTCAACCGGCTGCGGCGCATGGCACATGTGCATCTGCAGGCACGAGCCGGCGAAATGGCGGTAGGCGTCGAGGATGTAGTCGTCGCCCTGGTGGTGCGGTTTGACGAAGTTCAGCACCTTCAATCCGGGCACGGCGCGGAAGTTGTCCCACTGGTGGCGGGCGGCGGCGCAGCAGTGGATGCCGATGCCGCCATAGCGGTTGGACAGCGCGGCGAGGTGCGGCTGGACGAAGGTGCGGAAGGCCTTGGGCGACAGCGAACCGACCTCGTCCTCGGACAGGGTCAGGCCGCCCTCCATGTAGTAGTCGGGGAAATGCGCGACGTAGCCGGTGCCGAAGCGGGCGAACCAGGCGTCGAGGAAGGCGGTGACCAGCTTCGCGGCCTCGGCCGACAGTCCGTGCACCGCCGCCGGATCATCGGCCATCGCGGTGAACAGGTCGGCCTTGTCCCAGACCAGGGACGCGATGTCGAGCGGGCTCTGGATGTCGAACATGCCCAGGACCGGATCGCCCCCGGCGCGCTGGCGCGCCTCGGCGGCGAATTCGAGATACCAGGGGAGGTGCGTGGCGGACAGATCCGGCGCGCTGATGCGCGCCGCCCCGGCCGCATCATGCACCGCCGCCAGGGCGAAGGGCCGCTCGCCATCGGGCACGTGCACCGGGCTGCCCAGGGCTTCGGCGAACACCTCGGTGCCGTTGAGCACATGCAGGTACGGCACCGCGTCATCGTGCAGCCATTCGGCCCGCTGCCGCATCAGATCGTAGCGGCGCAGGACGTGGTCCATCCAGGCGGTGCGGTTGCTGCGCAATGGGCAGGGGGCCGGGGGCAGCGCCCGGTCGGTCTCGGCGCAGCGGATCAGGAAGACGAAGCCTGGGGCGGCGTCGGGACGCTGCAGGTCCAGCCATCGCGACTTGCGCTCGGCGATCGAGGTGCCGGTTGCCGGACGCGCGGGATGATCTGGCTTCATGCGTGCAATATTCACGAATAATTTCCGGGTGACCATGGCATTGCCGATCATGACCGGGCATGGATGATCATGCCATGGGCTACTTCGACGACCTCACGCTGCACAGCGGGGCGGTTCTTCCCGCCTGCACCGCCTACCTCGACCGGCGTTTCCCCGGCACCTGGTCGCTCGAGTACCTGCATGCCGGCCGGATGGAGATGGCCATCGATGGCGGCCCGGTGATCACCCTCGATCAGCCCGCCGCATTCTGGCACCTGCCCGAGCGCCGCTACCGCTACGGCGCCTGCGACCGCCGGGGCTGGGATCATCACTGGCTGATGCTGACCGGTCCACGCGCGGCGCGCCTGATCGGCGAATTGCAGCGGGTGCATCCTGCGGGGTGGGCCGCCGTCGCCGACCCCACCGCCTTCCAGGCGCGCATGCGCGTGGCGATCGAACTGGTGCGGCGGGGCGATCCGGTCCGCCATCCCGAGGCGGTGGCGGCGGTCGAGGATCTCGTCGCCCGGCTGGTCTGCGCCCCGCGCGCCGGTGGCCGCATCGCGGCGGTCATGACCCTTGCCGAGCGCATGCGTCAGGACCCGGCGCGGCCGTGGCCGCTGTCGACCGAGGCCGCCACCCTCGGCCTGTCGGAGGTGCACCTGCGCCGGCTGTTCCGCCAGATGACCGGGCTCAGTCCGGTGGGCTGGTGCCTGGCCGCCCGGATGCAGGCCGCCGTCCGCGCGCTGGCCGACGGGGCGACGATCACCGTCGCGGCTGCTGCCGCCGGCTATGCCGATCCACCGCAATTCTCGCGCATGTTCCGCCGCCGCTACGGCGCCTCGCCCCGGCGCTGGCGCAGCGTGCTGCCGTTGGCCAGGGGCTGACGGCAAGGGCTCCGGTCGGGTCAGCAGGTCTGCAAGCAGTTCGTCGAGCACCGTCTCCACGGGATCCCGGCAGGGGTTCCTGGTTGTCCCGGGCGACATGCGGCCACATTCAAAGTGCCATGACCCTTGAACTCGCAGGCATCATCCTCGGCTCCCTGATCCTTGTCGTCGTCCTGGGATTCGGCCTTTGGAAGCTGCTCAAGGGTATGCTGATCATCGGCCTCACACTGATCCTGATGCTGGCGGTGTATGTCGGCTCCTTCTTCGCGACCTCCTCCGTTGATCGTGACGGGCGGATCGCGACGCGCACGTTCACCTACCCGCAGCTGCTGCAGGCCTACGCCCCGTTGCGTGTGATCGATGTGCTCCGCTACGGCAAGGACGGCTTCGTGTGGAGATGAGCCATGCCCGCAGGCTCGTAGGCGACGTCAGACCCCCAGATCGGAGAGCACGGCGATGATGGCCGAATGCAGGCCAAAACCGCCATGCCCCATCGCGTCGATGCCAGCGGCCTCGCACCGTTCCTCCAGCGCCAGGAACTCCGCGGCCGGCGCCTTCGCCTTGATCAGCGCCATCAACTGCGTTGCGAGGGTTTGACAGGTTCTGCGGTCAGCTTCGGTATGGGTCGTGTTCTGCTTCCAATATCCAAACGCGTGCTCGCAGGCTTCGATGTTCCGCTTCTGGATCATGGCCACAGGGTAGCGCCCTCTCCCGCGTGTCAGCGGGAGATCAGCCGGCGGGACAGGATGCGGCAGAACAACGGGAGTCTTCGCTTCGGCGGCTCCTGGTTGTCACTGGTGCGCGACTGACAACCAATAATGTGCCACCTCTGGCACGGATGGTTGGCTGAGCGGTCTATAGCAGCTGTTTACTAAACAGCCGAGCCGGAAACGGCTCCGGGGGTTCGAATCCCTCACCATCCGCCACTTCTTGGCTGGCAGCCCGCCAGCAGCACCGACGGGTCCTGTGCTCGCATCATCGTGATCTGCGCTGGACTCACTGAGCTTTCTGGACGCTATTTTTCGTGCGTCTTGTTCGGACTATACGAGCAACCACTGCCGTTCGAGGTCGACCCGCACCAGATGCACTTGTTGGCGCCGTGTCCATGTCGGTGCTTGCCGGTCGGACTGTACGAGCAGCCACTGCCATAGGACGACGAACCGCAGAACTCACAGGCCTTTTCGTTCTCCACATGTTCGTGCTTCTTGTGCGGGCTGTACGAGCAGCCTGAACCGTGGGAGGTCGAGTTGCAGAAGCGGCATTTGCCCATGGTCGTTCTCCGGAGGAGGCAGGATACTGGGTCATGGAGGCGGACGCAAAGGTGAGCCAGATTTGGCGTTGGACGTGTGCGCTGCGTCCTCTGTCCGTCGCATCAGCCCACCGTGCCTTCGCTGAACCCGACCGATCACAGAGCGTTGGACCTGCATGCACTGGCTTACCGGACTCTTCCTCATCGCCATCGTGACGGGCGCAGAGCCGGACGTCGTTCCCATTGACATCACGCTGGAGATCACCGGTTACCGCATCGCCGGCAGCGAGGCGCTGGTGGTCGTCCGTGCGACCAATCAGGAACCGCAGCCGATCTCCTACTGGTCCGAGCGCACCGAACACCCGTTCATGCGTCTATCCTGGCAGGAGAACGATGCCTGGGTTGATCAACAGATCCGGTGGTGCGGGTTCGGGTCGCGCGAGCAGGTGCTGGCAGTGGGAGAGCAGCGGGAGTTCACCTGGTGCGTTGGCCGTTGCCGAAAGGACGCCGCTACGGGTTCCGTAACCTGGTCGTGGATACCGACGGCGTGGCCGATCCGGATGCGCATGCGGTTCCACCGGCCCGCTTCCCCGGATTGGTGGGATGCGATGTCCGCGGAGAGCGAGATCGATGAGACCCTGCGTCCTGTCATGCTCCAGGCTGTTGCCGTGCAGGGCGTCCCGGATGTACCGACTCGTCCGACCGACCATGTGCAGGCCACGACCTCGGCGTCCCGGGTGGCGCGCTGACGTACGCTGCCGCACCGAGCTGGTGAATGGGCCACCCAGCGGAAGTTCTTGCCCGGTCCTCCATCTGAATCCCTCGCTGCTAGAAGGGTGCATCAGCGTGGGGTCAGCGACGCCCATCCGGGCATGGTAGATGCACCATCGACTGCACGCAGCCGTGATACCAGGGCTATACTGAGGTCCTGTCATCGACGCGGACCGCGGATTGCCCCCGGTCCCCGTCCCGGCACGGTGACGCCTCGCCCCTTCCCCGCCCAAGGCCCCGTACATGAAGATCCTGCACACCAGCGACTGGCATCTCGGCGCCACCTTCCACGACCGGGTGCGGGATGCCGACGAGCAGTACGCGCTCGACCAGATCGTGGCCGCGGCCCGCGACCACGCCGTCGATGCCGTGGTGGTCTCCGGCGACATCTTCGACAACGCCAACCCCGGTGCCGCTGAGCAGCGGCGCTGGTACCAGACCCTGCAGCGCCTGGTCGACGAGGCCGGGGTCGGCAGCGTGGTCGCCATCGCCGGCAACCACGACAGCGGCCTGCGCCTGGAGGGGCCGCGCGAACTGCTGGCCAGCCGGCGCGTCCAGGTGCGCGGCCTGCTCACTCGCGAGGCGGATCCGGCCACCTGCGTGGTGCCGCTGCTCGATCGGCAGGGGGTCCAGCGCGCCCATGCCGCCCTGGTGCCGTACCTGCGCGAGGGCGATCTGCTGCGCCTCGGCGATGACGTCGGCGAGGATCGTCCACAGCGCCTGGCGCGTGCCCTGCACCGCCGGTGGAGCGAGGTGCGCGCAGCCGTCCCCCCGGGCCTGCCGTGGATCGCGGTGGGCCACGCCTTCGCCACCGGGGGTCGCGTCGGCGGCGCCGAATCACCGGTTTTGGTCGAAGTCGGCAATCTCGGTCGGGCCGACGTCGCAATCCTGTCCGACGGTTGCAGCTACGCTGCTTTCGGCCATCTGCACCAGCCGCAGGCGATCGCTGATTGCGCGCACTGGCGCTACAGCGGCGCCCTGCTGCCGACCGGTTTCGATGAGGCGGGGCTCGAGCGATCCGTGGTGCTGGCCGAACTCCCCGCCGACGGATCGCCCGCCATCCCCACCATGGTGCCGCTGCGCCCCTACCGCAGCTATCGGCGTGTGCAGGGCACGCACGACGAAGTCCAGGCGGCGCTGCGCGCGCTGCCCGAGCCCGACCCCGGTGCCCCGACCCCGTGGCTGCAGGCCGTCGTGAAGCTGCACACGCCCATGCCGGGACTGGCCCGCATCCTCAGCGATATCGCCGGCACCCGGGGCTGGAGCTGCGTCGCCACCCATCTGGAACGCGGCGGTGCGGCGGCCGGGACGATCGGTCTGGCCGGATCACCGGGAACCCCGCTGCCCCAGCTCGACGCCCTGGCCCCGACCGAGGTCTTCCGCCTGCTGCACCAGCATCTCTACAATGCCGACCCGCCGCCGGATCTCGCCGGGTCCTTCGCCGCGCTGCTGACCACGGTCCAGGCGCAGGGGGCCTGATATGCGCATCGACCGCATCCGCATCACCTCGCTGGCCAGCCTGCATGGCCCCCAGCCTATCGTCGACTTCGCCGGCCCGATCCTGGGTCAGGCGGGCCTCGTCGCGATCACCGGCGCGACCGGTTCCGGCAAAAGCACCCTGCTCGACGGACTCAGCCTGGCCATCTTCGGCTGCACCCCGCGCCTGGGACGGGACACCGATCACCTCCTGTCGCGCGACGCCACCGAGGGTGGCGCTGAGGTCACGTTCACCCTTGATGACGGCACGCAGTGGATCGCCTCGTGGCACGCCCACCGCAGCCGCAAGCAGCTCGATGGCGCGGTGCAGACCCCGACGCATCAGATCGCCCGCGCCAGTGATGGCGGCATCGCCGCGTCCGGCGCCAAGGACGTGAAGACCTGGGTCGAGCAGCATGTCCGCCTGACCTTCGACCAGTTCCGTGGCGTCATGCTGCTGGCGCAGTTCGACTTCGCCCGCTTCCTGGTCGCTGACGACAAGGACCGTTCGCTCTTGTTGGAAAAGCTCACCGGCACGGATCTCTACGCGAAACTGTCGGCGGCCGCCTTCGAGCAGAGCAAGCTCGCCCAGGAGCGGGTGCAGCAGCACCAGCTGGTGCTGGCCGGTCTGCAGCCGTTGTCCGCAGACGAGCGCACGGCGGTCGAGGTGGCGATCGCTGAGGATCTCAGCGCGGTGACGGCCGCCGACGCCGCCTGGACCACCGCCCAGGGTGTGCTGGCCTGGTGGCTGGAGCGGCGTCGGCTGCAGGACGAACAGACGCAGCGGCAGGGGGCCGCCGTCGCGGCCGCCCGTCGCTGGGACGAGGCCCAGCCTGACCGGCAGCGCCTCGCCGCTGCCGAGGCGGCCCTGCAGGTGCAGGCGGAACTCACGCGCCTGGATGCCGCGCGCACGCAGGCCAGCACAGCGCAGCGGCAGCAGACCACCGCCGTGCTCGCGCAGCAGCGCACCGAGGCAGAACTCCAGCGCAGTGCCGAAGCGTTGGTCGCGGCGGCTGCGCAGATGAATGCCGCCCACCGCGCCGCCGCCGAGGCTGCCCAGGCGGTCGCACGGATGGCCGCGTTGTCCGACGAGGCCCTGATCCCAGCCCGCGAGGCGCTGGTCCAGCAGCGCGAACGCACCCGCCAGTTGGCTGACCTGCGGCGCCTGGCCGAGCAGAAGCAGGAGGCCCTCACCGCCGCCGCCGCCGCCGCGACGGCCGCTGTCGAGACCCTGCGCAAGGCCAGCCAGCAGCGCGATGCCGCCACGACGGCATCGAGCGCCGCCGAAGCCGCCCGTGCGACGATCCT
>JAIFND010000198.1 GCA_020047915.1 bacterium
TTCACGATGGCCACCTCGGCCTTCAGTGCGGCCTGCGCGGCCGTCAACTGCGCCACCGCGTCGGCCGAGCCGGTCTTCTCGGCCTCGGAGAGGCGCAGGTTCACCTCGCGCTTGCGGTAGTTGAGCTCGTTGGCCCGGCCCGTGACGATGCGGCGCAACTGGTTGCGCAGTTGGAAGGCTTCGTCTCCGGAGGCGGAGAACACCCCGTCATCCTGCAGCAGGGTCAGCTGGCGCTCGCACACGGCCAGGCGGCTGCGGATCCAGCCGAGGCGCGCGGCGAGCGTCTCCTTCTCCTTGATGATCTGCTGGGAACGGTTGATCGCCCAGTAGAGGTGACGGGCCCCGTCCTGGGCGGCGCAATGGCTGCCCAGGAAGGCGACCAGCACGGAGCGGTCCACCGGCGCCGCAGCCAGGCGGGTCGCCAGTTCGGCGAGCAGGGCCGCGTTGGCGGCCTGCCGGCCTCCCGGAGCGCGGTCCGGCACGGCACCGGAGGTGGCCAGCTCGGCGCTCAGCACAACGACCTGCCTGGCCCGCGCGGGGTCGCTGCCCGGTGCGGCGGGGATCAGGGTCCACAGGGTCGTGGCGTCGGCGTCTGTCCAGAGAGAGCGCAGGCGCAGCACGCCGCGCTTGGGCTGTGGCCCGAGCAGACCATGCTGCTCGGCGACCGCCTGCGGCAGATAGGCGCGTGGCGAGGAGACCACCGCCTCGGTGAACATGCGCGAGGTCTGCCATTGATCGGCGCTGCCATCATCGAGCGCGATGACCGCGATCGCACCCTGCGAGAACACCGTGGGCAGATGCGGGCTGCCGAGACGGATGAGGGCGATGCTGTCGCCCAGCCAGACCAGCGGACCTTCCAGGTCGCGGCCCCAGGTCGTGGAGGGGGCCGCACCGTTGGGGGCCATGGCGAGAAGGCCGGGGATCTCGCGTCCATCGACGCTGAGACGGGCTTCGGGACTGTGCACGGCCAGGGTCTGGTAGCGCTGGCGGTTGACGGTCAGGCCCGCCGAGCGCAAGGCCGCTTCGACCCCGGCCTGGGCCGCGAGATAGCCGGGGGAACCCGGCTGGCGGTGCGGGTGATCCTGCATCGCCTGCATGACCGTGCGGTAGGCGTCGCCTTCGGCAGTCATGCTAGTGGCCAGTGCCAGTAGCAGGGCGAGGAGGATGCGGGTGGCAGACGACATGGTTCGACGTTCGGCGTTCGGCGTTCGGCGTCCCGCAGGGTGCACCAGGGGATCGGACATCGATTCGTCTGTCATCGCCATCCGATCGGTCACGGCGTTGCCGGTTCGAAACGTCGAACGCCGAACGTCGAACGCCGAACTGCTTTCCCAGCCCCTACCCATGGTCTTCATCTCCCAGGCTGGCCTTCTCGATCGTCACGTCCTTGGTCACCACGACGCGCTCGATCAGTCCGCCGGCGATCCACACCATGCGGCTCGACACCGCCAGCATCTCGTGGTCGTGGGTTGCGCAGATGATCGTCACGCCCTTGTCGTTGAGCTCGCGCAGGATGCGGTGCACCTCCTTGCCCGAGGCGAAGTCGAGGTTCGCGGTCGGCTCGTCGCACAGCAGCAGCGTTGGCTGGTTGGCCAGCGCGCGCGCGATCGCGGTGCGCTGCTGCTGGCCGCCCGACATCTGCTTCGGCCGGTGGTTCCAGCGGTCGCCCAGGCCGACCATTTCCAGCAGCTTCATGCCGCGCGCGCGCGCCTCGTCGGCGTGCATGCCGGCGAAGGTCATCGGCAGGGTGACGTTCTCCAGCGCGGTCATCACCGAGTTCAGATTGTAGCTCTGGAACACGTAGCCGATCTTGCGGCAGCGCAGGAAGGCGAGTTCCTGCGCGTTGAGCTGCGCCATGTCCACCTCGTCGATGAACACGCGCCCGGCGCTCGGCGAGTCGAGGCCGCCGACCATGTTGAAGAAGGTCGATTTGCCCGAGCCCGACGGTCCCATCACGCAGATGTACTCGCCACGGTAGATCTCGAGATCGATGCCCTTCAGCGCGTGCGTGGTCTCGGCCCCGCGCTGGTAGGTCTTCTTCACGCCCTGGGCGCGCACCAGGATGTGCTTGCCCTGGGCGTAGGCGACGGCGTCGAAGGCAGTCATCGGATTGCCCCCGCTGGAGGCTGGAGGCTGGAGGCTGAAGGCTGGCCAGCCGACGACCTGGATGGAGTGAGCCTCCAGCTTCCAGCTTCCAGCTTCCAGCCCATCGAAGTGGCAATGATGTCCATCATTCCACCCGCATCGCTTCCATGGGCGCCATACGCGAGGCGACCCATGAGGGGTAGATCGAGGCGATGGTCGCCAGCAGGAGTCCGATGACGATGCAGGACACTCCGGCGATCAGCAGGCCGGTGGCCGGGAAATACCAGGCGAGATGCAGGCCGAACAGCCAGCCGCCCTTGATCACGCTGAACAGCACGCCGATCAGCATGCCCAGCGCCCCGCCCGCCGCCCCTTGGATGCCGGCCTCCATCAGGAACTGGGTGAGGATGAAGCCGTCGGTGGCGCCGAGGCATTTCATGGTCGCGATCTCACGGAAACGTTCGGTGATGGCCATCAACATGGCGTTCGCGATGCCGACCATGCACACCAGCAGGCTGATGCCGATGAGGAAGGCCTGGCGCACCGATACCAGCGAACCGTCATCGCTGAGCTTGCCGGCAAGACTGCGTTCCTTGGCAGCCAGATCGCGTTCCGCGAGGACCGCCGCCTGGACCGCCTCACGCCCGCTGCGCGGGATGGTCTCGCCAAAGACCGCATCGGCGCGTGGGTCGGCAATCAGCAGGAGCTTCTCGTCAACGCCCGGCTGGCTGGCGAAGGCCTTGAGCCAGGCGGCCCGGCCGGCGTCGGATTTCAGGCGTTCGATCACCGCATCGCGGTGCGCTTCGCGCCGCAGGGCTTCCTGGAGCAGCAGCAGTTCGCTGGTCGGAAACAACGTAGCCAGGCCATTCTGGGCGAGGATGGCGGCGAATGCGTCCAGATCCTTCCGCTCGGCGGAAGCCAGCCACGCCAGCCAGGCCCGCTGGTCGGCGCCCGCGCCATGGCTGCGCAGCGCCTGGGCGATGCGCTCGACGCCACGGTTCCAATCCTGCGCCAGTTCGTCGCAGCCCCGGGCCGTCGCCTCCTGCGCCAGGGCGGTGGTGCGGATGTCTTCGCTCGGCAAGGGCAGGCGCAGGGCACGCATGCTCGCCGATTCACTCTGGAAGCTGCGCCATCCGTCCTCCTGGGCGAGCCGCGCCAGGCCTTCGTCAGGACGCTCGACGCCGACCAGGATCGACCGGGTGCCTGCATCCAGGTCTTCCAGCCAGGCGAGGATCGTGCGTTCGCGGGCGCAGGCGGCGGCGAGTTGGCCGAGACGCGCTGGCTCCCAGCCCGCCAGACCGGCGTAGGCGGCCAGGGGGGCTTCTGGAGCGGAGATGCGCCCGGCCAGCACCGTCGGACTCGGGTGGCCGAACCACAGATCGACGACGATCGCCGGACGGCGGGCCTGCTTGATCTCGGTTTGCACCCCGTGGCCGACAGAGCGGGCGATCACGCTGTCGGCCAGTAGGACCATGAAGAACGCGACCGCCAGGATGATGACCGTGGTGGTCAGCAGCGAACGGAAGAGGCGGTGTCGGATGCCTTTGAGGCACAGGTTGAGGATACGGGCCGGCGAAAGCCGGGTCTGCTCGCGGACCTCGATCGGCGTCACCGGGCGGCTCCGACGGCCGGCACGCGGTCCATGCTCCTGGTGATGTCAGAGGGGGTGGGCATGGGCTGGGTGGGGTGGGTACGGATCACGTCGTTGGCCAGTGGCGGGAAGGCACGGCAGTGTCCCTCGCGCGTCAGGCTTGGCAATCGCAAGTCCGTCGTCCGTCGCAAGATTACGGGGCTGATCCCCATACGTGACCTATCCTCTGTTGCCCCATGACGCAGGCCGGTTTCATTCCCATGCACGCCGGACATCCCCTGGCATTGGGGCAGGGGATGATGATGATCCAAGTGGATGTCAGACCCGACCGGTCCTGAACCGATACCTTCTTCGCCACCGGAACCGGACGGTATCCTGCCGTTCGTGGACGACCTGCTGTCTGAGCGCAGCAAGGCGTGGCTTGCACGCCAGGCGGAGGAGGGCGACGGCTCATCCCGTATTCTCAAGGATGACTCCGGTTCCGGGCAGCGCCCGCGTCTTGCCGGCTATACCATCGGCCAGCGCATCGGGCGCGGTGGCATGGGTACGGTCTATGAGTGCCATCGCGACGGTTCCGACGCCCGCTTGGCGATCAAGATCATCTCTAGCGGCACCCATGCCACTGACGAGGAGCGTCGGCGTTTCATGGGCGAGATCGGGGCCTTGCTCCGTCTGCACCACCCGCATCTCAGTCGCCTGCGCGACTTTGGTCAGGATGGATCCGTCGCCTGGTTCGTGATGGACTTCATCGATGGCCGGGCCTTCCATCAGTGGAAGAAGGAGGACAGCCCCTCCTGGGTGCTGGTCGCCGACCTGCTTGGCCAGGCCTGCCGTGCCGTCGCCCATGCCCATCGCCAGGGCATCATCCATCGTGACCTGAATCCGGCGAACATCATGGTCTTGCGCGACGGTTCGCCGGTGATCATGGACTTCGGCCTGGCCCGCGACCTGTCCTCGGACGAGGTCCTGACGGTTTCAGGCGCGACGGTCGGCACCCCGCCCTACATGTCCCCCGAGCAGACCCTGGGCACCAGGGGGGTTCTGACCGTCCAGTCTGACATCTGGGGCATGGGTGGGGTGCTGTACCAGGCGTTGACCGGGCGTCCTCCTTTCGAAGGCGGCAGCACCCACGAGATCTTTACCGCCATCAACGAGACCGAGGTGGTCAGGCCCCGGGTCCATGCTCCCGATGCCCCCATAGCCCTGGAGCGCATCGCCCTGCGCTGCCTGCAGCGCGATCCGGTCGACCGCTATCCCGACATGGACGCCCTGGCTGCGGATCTCGAGACCTTCGCAGCCGGTGGCCGCGTCCGGGTCCGGCTGCCGGGATTCATCGGCCGGATCCATCGCCGCGCTAGGCGTCATCCCCTGCCGTGGACGCTGGGGGCTGCCGTCATCCTCCTTGGCCTGGGATTCCTCGGCTACGCCGCGGTCGAGCAGGTGCGTCGGTGGGCGACCTGGACGATGGTGGTCAGCGCCAATCTCCAGCACGACGTGATGCCATCCGGATTGCAGGTGCTCAATGGCAAACTGCAGGTGGTCGAATCGACGCAGGCCCCCGACGAGCGCGGCTTGGCCCTGGCGGAGGTGCCGGCCGCAGTCGGATTGTCGGGTTGGTGGTGGTTGGAACGCCCTGGCCTGCGTGGCAGTTCACGGGTAGAACTGGAATTCGATCTACCCGTGAAGGATGCCATCGAACTCGTCATCGATGCCTCGCGCAGACCGCCCAACGATTGGTGGCATCATCCATCGGGCTGGGCGGTGAAGATCCAGGTTGCAGAGCAATTTACAGTTTCGGCAGCCTACCTTGACCGGCCAGGCCCTTTGCCAGCCAATCCCGGCTATCTGCTCGAGCGACCTCAAGGCACGGGCAGCCGGTTTGCGGTCAATGTCGAGGTCACCGACACGACCCTGATCGTGCAGGTGCCCGGCTGCCCGCCTGTGGTGATTACCGAACCATTGGCCCTGGGGGGCAACGACCACCGCGGCATCGGTCTGCGCTGGTTCAGTCCTGAGGTCAGGCTGACCCACATGCGCATCGAGCGGTTGGCCCAGGCAGAACTCGTCTCACCGCTCGTCGGGCCGGACGCCCTGCTGCGGCACGGCCTGCGCGAAGCTGCGCTCGCGGAATACCGCCTGCTCGCCACCGACCATGCCTCCTCGGTGATTGGCAGCCAAGCGTTGCTGCGCGCCTACGCCACGGCCTCGATGCACAGCAATTCCGAACCCGGTATCCAGGAGGATCTGTACCAGGAGGTGCGGCGGCGTGAGGATCCGGTTCTGCTCGACCAGGCAGACCATATCCGCGCCATATCCTTGTGGTCGCGCGGAGAATCCGCCCGCGCCGTCGGAGTCGCCCGGGACCTGGTTGCACGGCGGACTGATCTCAATCCGATCCTCGCCTTCCTGACCGATCGCACCTGGCAGATCGACCAGGCGTGTGGCGACGATGTCCTGAAACTTCTTGTTGCCGCGCCCAGGATCGGCAGCTTGGCCCTGGCCGATCTCGGTATCACCGATCTGGCTCCGATCCGCGGCCGTCGGGCCTGGAGTGTCAATATCGCCAACAATCGCATCAGTGACCTTGCTCCATTGATCGGCAGCGGCTGTACCGGCCTGAACGCCCCGGCCAATCTCATCACCGACTTGCGCCCACTCGCTTCGATGAAGGAACTCACCGGCCTCTATCTCACGGGCAACCAGATATCGGACCTTCGCCCCCTCGCACACCTGGGCGGCCTGCGTCAACTCAGCCTGGCCGGTAACGAGATCCGCAGCCTGGAGGGCATACCTGCACAGGTCAGTGAACTCACCCTGGGATTCATTGGCGACAGCCTGGACACTTTGCGGCAGGCAAATCCCACATTGCGCACCGTCGGAAGCAATCCGTTGGATACACTCGATGGACTGCCTCTGGCTCAGCTCACCTACCTTGCGATAGCTGGTACCCAGGTTGGCGATCTACAGGCTCTGCGCGCGGCGCGTCATTTGGCCAGGCTGGACCTGTCGGCGACACCGGTTCGTGACCTGGCGCCGTTGGACGGGCTGCCGATCTCCGAGTTGAATCTGAGTCAATGCCGGCAGGTCGATCTGACCACTGTGCCGAAGCTGCCAGCCCTGCGTCGTGTGTACCTGCGCGAGACCTCGGCGAACCATCTTGGCGGCATCGAAGCATACATGGCGCAGCTCACCATGCTGAATGCGAGCGGTGGTCGATTGACCACTTGGCCGACCATCGCGGCCCCTGAACTCATCGAGCTCAACCTGAACGGCTGCCCGCTTGAGGATCTGTCCGGATTGGCCCAGGCACCGGCGCTCAAACTGCTCCATCTGCGCGGATGCGGCCTGCGGACCTTCGATGCCAACCTGCTTGCCGCTGGATTGGACCGCCTCGACCTGCGCGACAACCGCATCGTCGAGTTGGGTGGACTCCTCGAATCGCCCCATCTGCCCACCAGCATCCTGCTGCTCGGCAATCCCTTGAGTGATGCGGCATGCGCCTCGCTCATTGCTGCCGGTCGCAGACTGGGGAGACCGAACCTGGTGTGGCAGGGGGCCTCGATCCTCGCCGAGCGGCGGGGCGATCTGAGCATCCTCAAAGCCGTGGCCATGCCCTACGGACGCACCCGGGTCGTTCCTTTCCTGAGTAGCGTCCTCCTTGATGCCGAGGCTGCCCAGCGTCTGGCCAAGGCTGCCGGCGCCCGGCTCAACATCCCAGCCGATGCTCAACAGAACGAGTTGATGGCGAATGAGTCTGCCGGAGTGGATCGCCCATTATGGATCGGCGTGTCCTTGAACGAGGGTCGTCTCGTGGACGACCTGGGGAGGACGCCCGCATTCATCGCACCGACCCCAGGTATGCCCTATCGCGGCTATATAGCGCTCCCCCGCGACGGCGGTCGCCTTGCGCAGTTGTCTGGTGGTAACTGGTCCGTCTGCCTGGACGGGAAGGGCGGTGGGATGGTGCTGGAATGGGATCAGGGGTGGTGATCCCTGTGGGTCTGTAGGGCAGCTCGTCGTATCGAGTTCAGTGGGTGGCAGCGCTACGCAGATCGAGCACTAGCCATCCTTCAGGCCAGCCTTCACCGCGGAAGCGGATCAACCTGCCTTGATACGCTATAGGCGACTTGGCCGGACCCGACGTCTGCAGGAGTGATCCGTCCGTCCCCGAAAAGAGCAGGACCTCTATGGAGGTCGGGAAACGACCTTCGCCGAAGAGCATTGCGGGATCGACGCCTTCTCCACGCGGAGCGGGGCGTGACAGCAGCAGCGATAGCACCTCGCTGGTGCCGGCTGGAGATCCGGCCCCAGCCTCTGCAATCGCATCCTGCCAAGTGCGGGCGGCAATGCCGGCTTTGCGGCAGACAGCCACGAAGGCATTGGCGCCAGCCTGGGTCGAAAGGTCATGCTTGCCAATCAACGCCTTGGCCTCGCCAAGCCGTCCCTGTTCGACCCAGACGCCTTGACGGCCAACCGTGCGCAACTGGCCAAGGGTCTTACGTGTCTGCTCCATGTCGATCGTCACGACCTCGCCGAAGACGGCCCGGTCGATGCCGACGATCGGAGCTACCTCGGCGCCGATGGCAGCCTGGCGCAGAGCCGCCACTGCGGCCGACCAGTTCTGCGCAGCAGCGGCGTGGCCTTGGAAAGACCAGAGCGCATCACGCTGCGGATCACTGCGGAACAGCCAGAGGCCCAATCCGCAGGCCATTGCGACCAGAAGGGACACGGAGATGACCACCAGGCGCAACCGTTGTCCGCCCGCGACGCCTTCACCAGTCAGGATCGCTTCGCTGCGCTTACGTGGTATGGTCGGCTTTGCGGGCGGGGGCGCAGCTGCCGACCGAGGCCGTATGGCCGAACCTGAACCCGGAGGTGCCCCTCGCTCCTGCCGGCTTACGACGCGCAAGGCCTCGGCCGCGGCTTCGTTGAGGCTGGCATTGGCCTGCTGGATGGCGGACCTGGTGGCCTTGCTGAGCGATCCGGAATCGGGGGCCAGCTTGCCGGATGCCGGCTGGATACGGAAACTGCGCCGATCCTCAGCAACCCGGAAGATGGAACGACAGCCATTGCAGCGCAACTGCCGGTTCAGTAGGGCGACGCTGTAGGGGAAGGTTTTGGAGCAGAAGGGGCACAGCACCATGCCGCGTGCATCGGGCTGGACACCGCTGCGGGGCGAGGTGCTCGCCGAGTAGGAGGGGATCCCTACCTGAGAGCTGCGGA
>JAIFND010000185.1 GCA_020047915.1 bacterium
ATCGGTTGCTCAGACAGCGGCCATTTCACGCGGATGTTCCGCAGGGTAACCGGCCGGACGCCTCGCAGCTACCTCCCCTACTGAGCTTTCTTCAATGAGGACCCCTGTCCGCCTACCGGACGGGGATCCTGATCCGTGTGCTGGGTGATGCTCAGAGGGCCTTCGGTCCGTTCAATAGGGCGTCAAAAAGCGCCTCAAGGCCCGCGTCGGCGGCTACGACATCTTCCAGACCGAGGGGTAGGGCGAGGGCTGGACCGCCGGGCGCCGCCGACCAATCTGTCGCGATGCGGTACGCCCTCCCCCTCCTCGTCATCCTCGGCTTCGCCCTCTCGGGCTGCGAGCTGGTCGTCCGCGACAATAATCCGCCGGGCAAGGCCAAGCACGCCGATGGCCCGGGCAATTCCGAGAACGCCCCCGGCCACAACAAGCAGAAGTGATGCCTCGCAAACCGGTCTGCTACGTCACCGCGCCGAGTTGGCCGCCGCGCGCGCCGACCGAGGCTGACGACATCGAGGCGGCGCTGCGCCCCTTCGCCGACGAACTGGGCTGGGATCTGCGTCTCAGCGACCTGGTGCGCCGGCCGCACGCCGGGCACGGCGCGTGGAGCGATCCCGCCGCCCGCCTCGCCGATCTGCGCCAGGCCCTGCGCCATGAATTCGTGTGGTCGCTGCGCGGCGGCTTCGGCTGCATCCAGCTGCTGCCCGAGGCGCTGCGCCTGCGTACCGCCAAACGCCCGGCCTTCGCCGGCTACAGCGACAACACCGTGCTGCATGCGCTGTGGTGGCAGCGCGGTTGGGAGGACGCCTTCTACTGCGGCCGCCCACCGCGCAGTCCACGCAGCCGCCATCACGCCTCGCTGCTCACGCTGCTGCGCGGCGAGGTGCTGCAGCGCGACGAGGCCAGCGAACCGGTGACCCGAGCGCTACGCGACGGCACGGCCGAGGGCCGCCTTTTCGTCGGCTGCCTGAGCGTGCTCGCGCACCTCGCCGGCACCCCGCTGCAGCCCGACCTGCGCGGCGCCATCCTGTGCATCGAGGACATCGACGAGAAGCCCTACTCGGTCGATTTCGCGCTGCGCCAGCTGCACCTCGCCGGCGCGCTGCGCGGCGTGCGTGCGCTGGTCGGCGGCTTCTTCACCTACGCCGAGAAGTCCGATTACACCGGCCCACAGGTCGATCAGGTGCTGGCGTCCTGGGCCGAACGCCTGCGCGTGCCGGCCCTCGACCGCCTGCCCTTCGGCCACCTCGACGACCACCTGGTGCTGCCGACCGGCCGCCAGGCCCGGCTGAGCGTGCGCGGTGGGCGCTGGTCCTTCGCAACCTCACAGCGCAAGCAGGTGCCGTGGAGGGCATAACGGTCGCGCTGGGCGATGACCCTCTGGCACCGGGATCGCGCATCGGCCCCTACCTGCTCGGTGGCCGCCTGGGCGAGGGCGGCATGGGCGTGGTGCTGAAGGCCGAACACGCGGTGCTGATGCGCGCCGTGGCGCTGAAGGTGATGCGTCCCGAGATCGCCGCCGACCGCGCCTGCCTCGACCGCTTCCTGCGCGAGGCGCGCGCCGCCGCCGCGGTCAACCACCAGAACCTGGTCGCCATCCACGACGCCGGCGAGGTCGATGGCCGTACCTTCCTGGCCTTCGAGTTCGTGCCCGGCGGCGACCTCGACGCGGTCCTGGCGCGCGACGGAGCGCTGGCCCCGGCCCGCGCCCTCGAACTGATCGCCGGCTGCGCCGACGGCCTGCAGGCACTGCACGAGGCGGGCCTGGTCCACCGCGACATCAAGCCGCACAACATCTTCCTCGACCGGCACGGGCGGCCCAAGCTCGGCGATTTCGGCCTGGCGCGCGATGCCGGCGGCGCCGACCGCCTGACCATGACCGGCGTGGGCATGGGCACGCCGGCCTACATGGCGCCTGAGCAGGCCAACGGCGATCCCGGCATCGATGTGCGCGCCGACATCCACGCCCTCGGCGGCACGCTCTA
Source organism: bacterium (assembly GCA_020047915.1). GTDB lineage: Bacteria > Planctomycetota > UBA11346 > UBA11346 > UBA11346 > UBA11346. Next base: position 1,983 of record JAIFND010000185.1, read on the forward strand.
CACCCTGCTGACCCGGCGCATCCCCTTCACCGGCGCGACGCCGTGGGCGGTGGTCAACGCCGTGGTCAACGACCCGGTGCCCGATCCGCGCGCGGTGCGCCCCGATCTGCCGGCCGAGGTCGCCGCGATCGTCGCCCGCGCCATGGCCAAGCGACGCGAGGAGCGCTTCCAGACCCCGGCCGAGCTGGCCGCCGCCAGCCGCGCCGCGCACGCCCGCCTGACCGGCGCGACCGGCGCGCTCCATGCCGCCCCCCTCGCGGCGCCGCCCGAAGGCGGCTTCCTCGGGCCGTTCAGCGGCGCCGGCCTGCTCTGGCTGGGTGCGGTGGCCGGGGCGCTGCTGCTGCTGCCGCTGGCGCTGCATCCGCTGTGCGCACTGCACGCCGGCTGGAGCGGCCCCGGCTACGGCCAGACCCTGCTGTGGGGCCAGTGGCTGGGCTACAGCGCGTGGGCCGCGCTGATGCTGTGGCTGCCGCTGCGCCTGGCGCGCGGCGAACAGGTCGGACGCGGCGGGATGCTCGCCGCCACCGCGCTGAGCGCGGCGCTGCTCGGTGCCCTGCTGTGGTTCGCCTGGGTCGCGGTGCTCGACGCGGCCGGCGCGGCGCGCGGCTGGCGACCGGTGGCCGCGCTCTCGACCACGGCGGCGGCGATCGCCTGGTGCGCGTGGTGGGCGCGCGCGGCCTGGCGCGCGGACCCGGCGCTGCCCGGCGCCCAGCTCACCCGCCTGGCGCAGGCCGCCATCCCCCTGTTGCTCGCCACGCTCTTCGGCCACCTGATCACGGCCGATCCCGCGTCGCAGAATGACACCTGGGGCAACCGCCTGGTCGCGCGCCATGGCGACGCCGAGGCCGCCTGGGCCCTGGCCATCGCCCTGCCCCTGGCCCTGTCGGTAGTGGCGCCGCTCATCCGCCTGCGCACGGTGCGGCGATGAGCGCCATCCGCGTCACCCTCGCCGCCATCCTGCTGGCCGGCACCCTCCTGGTCGCGGTCCTGCTCGCCTTCCTGCCGCTGCTGCACCACGCCGGCCTGCCGCGCTGGGTCGAGCGCGAGGGCTTGGCGGTGCGCGACGGACTCGCCCTGCTTGAACTCAGCGGCACGCCCGAGCAGCGTGGCCGTCAGGCCGCGGCGCTGGTCGGCCGCCAGGCCGGCGACCTGCTCGCGGTGATGCGCTTCAATCCCAAGCCGGCGATCGCGGCGCGCGGACCGCGCCTGCCCGCCGATCTCGCGGCGATGCGCCCCTCCGACCGCGCCGAGATCGCCGCCTTCGCCACCGCCACCGGCCTGTCCGAGCACGACCTGATCCTCGCCAACGCGACCATCGAGACGATGTGCAGTGCGGTGGTGCATGCCGGCAGCGGGGTGGTGGCGCGCAACATGGACTTCCTGCCGCCCGGACCGCTCGGCCAGGCGACGGTCCTGCAGGTGGTGCGCGAACCTGGCCGGCGCAGCTTCGTCGCGGTCGGCTGGCCGGCGATGTTCGGGGTGATCAGCGGTCTCAACGACGCCGGCCTGTCGGCGTGCATCCTGCTGAACTGGAAGGGCGCCGAGCCGCCGCCCGGCGAGCCGCTGCCGCTGCGCGTGCGCGCCATCCTGCAGGACTGCGCGACCGTTGCGGACGGCATCGCGGCGATGCGCGCCGCGCCGGTCGGTTCGCGGCACTACGTGCTGCTCGCCGACGGCCGCGACTGCGCCCTGGCGTGGTGGACGCCGGAGGGTCTGCGGGTGGACCGCCCGGGCGCCGACGGCTGGCTGGTGGCCAGCAACTGGATCCGTGCAGGCGGCGCGCCGCGCGACGACGATCTGCGCGGCGGCTGCCTGCTGCGTGTCTGTGCGGCGCAGACCACGACGCCTGACGCAGCGTGGTTCCGCCGCGTGGTGTCGGCCAGCTACATGCCGATGCTCAACGCTCAGGCGATGGTCATCGACCCGCGCCACCGCCGCCTGGAGCTGGCCCTGGCCGAGGGCCTGACCCCGGCCGCCCTGGGCGCCTGGCGCACGATCGACCTCGGCGCGATCCTCGATGGCGCGGCGGTCTCCACCGCGCAGGTGACGGTGCTGCCGCCCGAGCGGCCGATGCCACATTACCTGTTGGGCAACTAAACCCAGCGCGGCGGTGCGCGGTGCACCACGCGCAGCAGGGTCAGGCCGTGGGCCGGGGCCTGCTGCCGCGCCGCCTCGCTGGGCCGGCCGTCGAGGGCGGCCTGCCAGGCGTCCAGGTCGGCCGCACCGCGTCCGATCAGCGCCATGCCGCCGACCAGCGAACGCACCAGGCGGTAGATGAAGGCGTCAGCGGTGATCTCGCAGCGCAGGTCGGCGCCGCTCCCCAGCCAGCGGCAGGCCGTCACCCGGCAGACGGTGTCGGCGCGATGCTCGCCCCGACGCACGAAGGCGGCCCAGTCGCGCCGCCCCGCCACCAGCCGCGCCGCCGCGCGCAGCCGCGCCGGATCGAGGCCACCCTGGCGCCAAGCGTAGCGCGCCGCGAAAGGGTCGGGCACGGCAGCGGCATCAAGGCGGTAGCGATAGGTCTTGCGGCGCACGCCGTGCACCGCGTGCCAGTCCGCGGCGACCGCCGCGACGCCGCGCAGGGCGAGATCGGGCGGCAACTGGCGGGCCAGCGCGGTGGCGAGACGCTCGGGTGCCCACGTCCGCCGCGTGTCGAGGTGTGCCAACTGGCCGAGCGCGTGCACCCCGGCGTCGGTGCGCGAGGCACCGACCGCTTCCGCCTCGGGCTCGCCGATGCGCCCGCATGCCGCATCCAGCTCACCGGCCACCGTGCGCAACCCGGGCTGGCGCCACCAGCCGGCGAAGCCGGTGCCGTCGTAGGCCAGGAGCAGCGCGTAGCGGGGCATGGCAGCACGCTATTCCGCCCGGCCGCCGCGCCACACGATGCCGGCGTGCCCGATCCCGTCCTCTACGTCGCCGGCGACGTCCATCACGATGGCAGCGATGACGGATTCGCACACTGGCTCGACGCCCTGGCGGCCCGCCCGCCGGCGCGGCTGGTGATCCTCGGCGATCTGGTCGAGTGGTGGGTCGATGATGGCGGCAGCAGCGCGCGTCACGAACCGGTGCTGGCCCGGCTGCGCGCCCTGCGCGCGCGCGGCTGGACGGTGGAGGTGGTGCGCGGCAACCGCGAACAGGTCGCCGGGCGCGCCTTCGAGGTCGCGTGCGGCTGCCGCCTGCGCTGGCCGCGTCTCGATGTCGTCCTTGGTGGCCGCGTGGTGCGCATCGTGCATGGCGACCGTCTGGTGCACGATCCCGGTTACCGTGCGTGGGCCGCGCTCAGCCGCTCGTTCTTCTTCCAGGCGTGGCAGCGCCTGCATCCCGCCGTGCTGCAGGAGATGGTGGCCGGCGTGCTGCGCCGCACCTCGCGCGGCAACCGCCCGCAGCAGGCCGGGCGCCGGCGCATCTTCCTTGATCCGCGCCGGGTGCGCGCTGCCGCACGCGGCGCCGATGTGCTGCTGGCCGGGCACATCCACGAAAGCTGGCGCCGCAACGTCGGCGGGGTCGATCTGATCCTGGTCGGCCACTGGCCACCGGGGCGTGGACATTGGGTCGAGGGCTTCGCGGATGGGCGGCTGGAGCGACGCTCAGGCCCGACATGACAGCAGCGCGGCTCGAAGAGCCGCGCTGCTGTTCTCGATCATCGGTCGGCTGAAGCCGACCAGCCGGGCCGACTGAAGTCGGCGCTACCTTACGCCTTGGCTTCGGCGGCGGCCGCAGCCGCATCGACGCCGTCGATCTCGCCGGGGGCGATAACGCCCTTCTCGACCAGGATCGAGATCAGACGCTCGAGCTTGCGGCGGACGCGGTCGTCACCACCGGCGGCCGGGGCGGCGGCGCGCGGGGGGGCGGCGTCGCGCGGACGGTATTCGCGGCGCTCACGCGGGGCCGGACGGTCGTAGCCGCCGCCCTGGTCGTAGCCGCCCTGGTCCTGCTGGCCGCCGAAGTCGCCCTCGGGGCGCGGCTTGCGCGGCTCGGTCAGGGAGACGCCGACCGCCTTCATGCCCTTGTCGCCGACTTCCATCTCGAACTGCACGCGCTCGCCGACATCGAGGAAGCGGAAGCCTTCCATCTGGATGTTGTTCTGGTGGACGAAGACATCCTCGCCCTGGTCATCGGGCTGGATGAATCCGTAGCCACGGCGACGGTCGAAACGGACAACGGTTCCAGTAGGCATGGGGCCTCCTCTTAGTGCTGATGGCCGCGACAAGCGGCGGGTGCTGACGTCCCGGTGAAGACAGCGGGTGGAGCACAGGACGTCTGCTGGTTGACGCTCAACAAACCTGGCCTCTTACAGTTGAAGATGCGCAAAGTCACCACTGTCGTAGCCTTGAAGTCTATCTGGACCCGCGCCGGGGCAAGGAGGAAGGCTGCCAGGGTCGCCTGTGGCAAAATCGCCTCGCCGCCCCAGCCTCGGCGCCGTGCCCGATCCCAAGCTCTCCCGCGAAGGCAATCTGCGCCTGGCCTGCGTCGCCGGGCTCGGCTGGCCGCATGATCCCCTCGCCGTCGCCGCCGAGGTCCGCAGTCTCGCCGCCGCCCAGGGCGGCAGCCCCTATGGCGCGGTGCAGATCCTGCTCGCCGGCGCCCCCGACGACGAACCGCCGGCCGCCTGGGAGTGCCATGTCGGCTGCGCCGTCACCGGCATGCCGAAACCGGGTGGAGTCACCGCCAGCGGCGAGCGCCTGATGATCGAGGACTACCGCCAACTGAACGCCCTGACCCTGGTGCATCACGGCCCGGTGCGTCTGCTCGGCCAGACCTGGCGCCGCCTCGCCGACCACGGCAAGGCGCTGGGCCACCGCCTGCGCCCGTACTGGCGCGTGCGCCTGCGCCGCCAGCAGCTCGCCGACGGCAACCTGCTGCCCTCGGCCGAGGTCGCCGTCTTCCTCGATCAGTGATCACGAATGCACCCGTTCGCCGTTCGCCGTTCGCCGTTCGCCGTTGCGAGACAGCCGCTTAGTATCGCCCCGCCGTTCTGTGACCCCTCCTGCGGAACGCCGAACGCCGAACGCCGAACGCCGAACTTGCCTTGGATGTGCGCCTGATGCGCCATGCGACCGCGTCGCTGGAACCGAGCGCGCCGCCGACCGGGCAGGGCGAGCGCGGCGTGCGCATCCTCGTCGCCGTGGTGGTGCTGGCGCTGATCGCCGTCGCCGTCGTACCGATGGTGCGCGAGCGCAACGCGCCGATCGCCGCCGCGCCGGCCTGGGCCGACCTCGCGCCCCCCGCCGAGATGCCGATGCGCACCTGGCGCTGGATCGTGGTGACCGCACGGCGCGGCGAGGCGCACCTGCGCATCAGCCCGACGCCCGGCGATCCGGTGCGCGTCGAATCCCTGACCGCCTGGCGGCTGCAGCGGCCGGTGCCCGGCTATCCCGCCGATGCCGTCGTGATCAGCCTGGTCTCGCCCCTCGACCGGCAGTGCGAAGAACGCCTCGCCGGCCTCGCCGCTGAATTCCTGCGCCACATCCCGACCCTGGCGGTGCGCCAGCTGGGCGCCGACCGCCACGCGCCGCCGGCCGGGCTCGACCAGGAGCGTCTGCGCTTCCTGGTGCGCGAACGGCTCTGAGCTGCGACCCTCGTGAAACAGACGAACCCCGCGGCATGGCCGCGGGGTTCGTGACTGGTGCAGGCTGATGCCTGCGCGGACAGCTCAGCGGGCCTTGGCGGCCTTCAGCTTGGCCTTGGGCGCCTTCTTGGCGGCCTTGGCGGGCTTCTTCGCGGCGTCCTCGACCACGGCCTGGGCCGCGGCGAGGCGGGCGATCGGCACGCGGTAGGGGCTGCAGCTGACGTAGTTCATGCCGGCGCGGACGCAGAACTTCACGCTCTTCGACTCGCCGCCGTGCTCGCCGCAGATGCCGACCTTCAGGCCCGGACGGGTCTGACGGCCCTTCTCGATCGCCATCTTGACCAGCATGCCGACGCCCGACTGGTCGAGCGACTGGAAGGGGTCGTCGCCGAAGATGGCCTTGCCGCCATCCTTCTCGCTCATGCAGTAGTCGGGCAGGAAGCGGCCGGCGTCGTCACGGCTCAGGCCCAGGGTCATCTGGGTCAGGTCGTTGGTGCCGCAGCTGAAGAACTCGGCTTCTTCAGCGATCTCGTTCGCCAGGAGGGCGGCGCGCGGGATCTCGATCATGGTGCCGACCATGTACTTGACCTTGTTCTTCACGCCCGA
>JAIFND010000207.1 GCA_020047915.1 bacterium
CCCGGCGAACTGCTCGGCGAACGCCAGCACGGCCTGTGCGCCCTGCGCTGCCTCGACCTGGCGCGCGACCTCGACCTGCTGCAGCAGGCGCACGCGCGCGTCCAGTCGTTCGATGTTCGGCGTTCGGCGTTCGACGTCCCGCAAGACCAGCGTGGGGGGGTGAGGGTGCCCACCTGATTCGTCAGCGATGTTGTGGTGTTCGCAACGCCGAACGCCGAACGCCGAACCCCACATCGATTCCCGGTGGAGTCGTTCCGGCACCCTGCGATGCTGCCGCCATGCCCATCCGCGGTCTCGCCCTGCCCGTCGCCACCTATCGCCGCCGCCGCCGCGAAGCGCTCAAGCGCCTGCACGCCGCCTTCGGCGAGCGCGTGCCGCTGCTGCTCATCGGCAACGATGAGACGGCCCTGCGCCGCGACCGCCAGGATCCCTGGTTCGACTACTTCTGCGGCTGCGCCGAGCCCGAAGCGGCGCTGCTGCTCGACCCGACGCGCAGCCCGCACGACACGTTGTTCCTCGACCCGGGAGATCCGTCACGGGTGATCTGGGACGGGGCCCGCCTGGGACCGGATGAGAAGGCACGCCGGGCGCACGGCGTCGATGCGGTGGCCAACCACAAGCGCCTCGACGACGCGGTCGCCCTGGCCCTGCACCGCTCGGGTGGCCTGCTGGCGATGTGCCACCGCGCGCGCGAACCGGGCGGCCAGGCCGCCGCCTTCGAGCGCTGGAAGGCCAAGCTGGGCTCGCGCGTCACGCTGCTCAACGCCGAGGACCCGCTGGCGGCGATGCGCCTGATCAAGGATGCCGACGAGGTGGCGTGGCACCGCAAGGCGATCGCCCTCACCGCCGCCGGATTGAAGACCGTGCTGCCGCAGATCCCGACCCTCACCAACGAGGCCGAAGTCGCAGCGCTGCTGACCATGCACTACCGCAAGGCGGCCTACGGCCCCCTCGCCTTCCCGCCCATCGTCGGCTCGGCGGCCAACGGCGCGACCCTGCACTATCCGTTCAACGACCAGCCGCTGCAGCGCGGCAAGCCGCTGCTCATCGACTCAGGCGCCACCGCCGGCGGCTACTGCGCCGACGTCACGCGCACCCTCCCGCAGCACGGCCGCTTCGACGACAAGCGTTTCCGCGAGGTCTATGAGATCGTACTGCAAGCCAACGCGCTGGGCCGCAAGCACGCCAAGCCCGGGATCACCTTCGAGGAACTGAACAAGCTGGCGTGGGCCCCGATCATCGCCGCCGGCTTCACCAAGCACCACGGCCTGTCGCACCACATCGGCCTCGATGTGCACGATCCCGGCGACCGCAGCCTGCCCCTGGCCCCGGGCATGATCATCAGCAACGAACCTGGCGTGTATCTGCCCGACGAGGGCTTCGGCATCCGCATCGAGGATGACCTGCTGATCACCCGCGACGGCTGCGAGGAACTGACCCGCGCCATCCCCAAGGACGTGCGCGGCGTCGAGTCGTGGATGAAGAGGTAACCGCCAATCAGCCCGGGCCGCGTGCCCCGGTGGTGCCCTGGCCGGGGTCGTGCTTGTCGTCGATCAGATCGACCAGGCCGTCCGGCTTCACCACCATGCTGTCGGGTGACCACCAGCCCCACGGTGGGCGCTCGATGACATCTACCTCCTGGCCACGCGCGTCGATCACCGTGTTGCCGTCGCCGTCGCGGTAGGCCCAGGCGTTGTAACGCACCCGCCAGCGCACGCCCTCGGTCGGTTCGTACACCGTCTCGATCGTGGCCCGGCCCTGCTCATCGACCTGGATGGCGCTTTCGTAGGTGCCGTCACCGTTCTCGCCCGGCGTCAACCAGTAGGCCTTGACCTCGCCGACCGGGGCCGGCGCGGCGGCCGACGGCAGGCTCGGTGCACTCGGGCGCCACCGTCCCAGGTCCGGCACCACGCCCTCGCCCAGGGCGGCACGCACGCGCGGATCGGGCTCGGCGGCGCGACGACGGTCGCGTTCCGCCTGCGCAGCGGCATCACCGGCCTGCGCCGCGCGCCCGAGCTGCGCCGCCTCGGTCAGCTGGCGACGCAGGTCGCGCAGCGCCTGGCTGGCTGTGCGCGGTCGCTGATCGGACGGCGAAGCAGGCGTGTCGGTTGCCCGCGTCGTGCTGGTGGGCGCAGCCGGAAGCACGGGTCGAACGGACGGAGGCGGATCCTCGGCTACCGCCGCACCGCGCTGCGCTGCGACCGGCTTGCCGGCCAAGTCCGGTTCGACCTGCTCGATGACCGCATCCGTCGCAGAGCGATCCTGGCCAGGGCGCAGCAGATCCGGGAGGACCTGCCCACCCGCCCAGCCCATCAGCAGGATCATGACAGCAAGGATCAGCCAACGGCGCATGGAGCCCAGCATAAGCCAGAGTCAACGCCGAGGGAAGCGGCCGGTTCAGCGTCGCTCGACGACTTCCGAAACGGGAAAGCGCACCTTGGCGAGCTGGGCGTACTTGTCGCTGGTCGCGCGGTAGCCGGCCGGGCAGGCGACGACGGTGCGGTAGCCGGTGCCGGCAAGGCCGAGGATCTGGTCGTACTTGGCCGGATCGATGCCCTCCATCGGACAGGCATCGACGCCGAGATCGGCGCACGCGAGCATGAACTGGCCGAGCGCGATGTAACACTGGCGCGCCGCCCATTCGGCAGCGATCTTGCCGCGCGGGCCGTGCACCACGTCCTTCAGCATCATGCCCTTGTAGCCGTCGATCGCCGCCGCAGGAACGCCGCGTTGCGCCACGATCGCATCGATCTGACGCTGTACGTCCTGCTCCTGCATCTCGGTACGGCCGCAGAACACCACATGATGGCTGCAGTCGGTGACCTGCGCCTGGTTCCAGCTCACCGGCTTGAGCTGCTCGCGCAGCGCCTTGTCGGTAATGACGATGAACTTCCACGGCTGCAGGCCGTAGGAGCTGGGCGTCAGCACCAGCGAACGCTCGAGCGCATCCCAGGTGGCGGCGGGGATGGTGCGGGTGGCATCGAAGACCTTGGTGGCGTAGCGCCACTGCAGGGTGTCGAGGAGCTGGGCCGGGGCGATGGGGGTCATGACGTGGTCGTAAATCATCGACCCGCCATGCAAGGCTCAATGGCGTTGCGTTAAGGGCACTGACCTTGGAAAGGCGGAAGTCGGAAGGCGGAAGGCGGAAGAAATGCGGATTGGACTGCCGGCCCAGTTCGATTCAGCAACTCTTCCGCCTTCCGCCTTCCGCCTTCCGCCTTGCGTCCCCAAGAGTCCTTAACGCAACGCCATTGATGCAAGGCTGAGAGGGTGCGGGCTTGCACCCGGCGACAAGCCCCGACCGTCCGCGCATGATCCGCCTCGACCGCCTCATCACCCGCACCGGCGACAACGGCATGACCGCCCTCGCCGACGGCCGTCGGGTCGCCAAGCACAGTCCGATCATCGCTGCCATCGGGGCGGTGGATGAGGCCAACAGCCTGCTCGGCGTGGTGCGCACCTGCGCCCTGCCCGACGATCTCGCCGCCGCGCTGCCCAGCGTGCAGAACGATCTCTTCGACCTGGGCGCCGACCTGGCGGTGCCACCCGGCGGCCCGCACGAGGAGCATGTCCGGCGGATCACCGACGCGCAGATCCTGCGCCTTGAAGAACTGGTCGCCGCCAGTGTCGCCCGCGTCCCACCCCTCACCTCCTTCGTGCTGCCCGGCGGCAGCCCCGGGGCAGCCTGGCTGCACGTGGCACGCACCGTGGTACGCCGCGCCGAACGTGAGCTGACCCAGGCCATCGAGGCCGATCCCGGCCGCGATTGGAACCACAACCTGCTGCGCTACCTCAACCGCCTCAGCGACCTGTGCTTCGCCTGGGCGCGCCGCGCCAACGATGACGGGCGCGGCGATGTCGCCTGGCGCCCCGGCGCCTCGGTGGGCTGACTCCGGGGTTGACGCACCTGGCGGTCGGGGATTGCATCGCGATCCAGGTCGGGCTACCTTCAGCCATGCGCATCCCGTTCGCCATCCAGATATCGTGCCTGGTCCTGATTCCGGTCGGCCTGCTGCTGTGGGTCGGTGGCTCGCGACTTGGTGGGCTGCGCCAAGAGGCCACGATATCGGTTGGACAGGCGCGGCGTTCCGAATTGATGCTGGCCAACGCGCGCATGATCGACGCGATGCAGGCCGAGCGGGGCGCGAGCATAGCAGCAGCGGCAGGGGCCATCGTCGCCGACCTTGCCGTCCTGCGCCAACGGACGGACGAGGCAATCGAAGGTTACGGTCAGCCGTATGCGATCGCAGGTTTCCCCCCGGCCCCAGCCCCCGAGGCGCTGCGGCAGGCGATGGTCGCAGCGCGCGCAGCGCCGCCTAAACCAGCCGCCCTGCGCGCCGCCTACAACAGCGAGATAGACCGGCTGATCAGCGTCCAGTTCAGCATCGGCAACGCCCAGACCACCCGAGGCATCGGCAAGGTGCTGGCAGCAGTGGCAACCATCGAATACGCGAAAGAGCATGCCGGACGCCTGCGCGCCGGACTCACCTTGCTGGCCACCACCGACCAACCGGTCGACGAACCGGACTACCGCGCCCTGCTCAGCAGCCTGAGCCAGGTATGGTCGTTGTTGGCCGCCTACGACCTGCCGATCGACAAGACGGCGATGCAGCGCCTACGCGCCTTGGACGCCTCCCCGGCGCGCGCCGAGCTGGCGCGCGTCTTCGATCTCATCGGCAACAAGCGTGCCACCGGCGGCTACGGCCTCGAGGCCAAGGCGGTGTTCTCCTCGGTGTCGACGCTTACCAAGGGTCTCGGCACGGTGATCGACGAGGAAGCGCAGCGGGCGGCAGGCCGCTCGAAAGGCATGGTCGAGGAGGCGCATACCGCACTGAGGCACGAGACCGCCATCTTCGCCGGCGGCCTCATACTGACCGCGGTGGTCGCGATCTGGCTGGTTCTCGGTCTCAACCGCGGCCTGCGCATCGCCGCGCGTCGCCTGGCAGAAGTGGCGCAAGGCCGCCTCTCAAGCAGCAGCCTGCCACCCAAGTCGATCAGCCGCCTCGCCAGCCGGCGCGATGAGCTCGGCGATCTCGGCCGTGATCTGGCAGGGGCCGAAGAGTATCTGGCGCGCATCGCCGTCGCCGCCCAGGCCCTCGCTGGAGGCGACCTGTCAGCCCGCATCGAGGCTCGCGGATCGGACGACGAACTCGGCAACGCCTTCGTGCGCATGACCAGCAGCCTGAACCAGACCATCGGCGAGGTGGCCAGCGTAACCCAGTCGCTATCGGCCGCCACCACCGAGCTTGCCGCCACCACCAAGCAGTTGAATGGTGGAGCCGAGGTGACCCGCTCGGCCTCTGGCAGTGCAGCGGCAGCCGCGACCGAAGGCGTCACCCAGGTTCAAAGCCTGGTCGCCAGCGCCGATGAGCTGTCATCCAGCGTGCGCGAGGTCGCCAGCAACGGCCAGCAGATGGCGGGGCGCATCACCGAGGTCGCCGCCCTGGCCGAAGCCATGACCAAAGCGTCGGGGGCGATCGGCGGCATTGCCGAGACCATCAGCGGGATCGCAGGACAGACCAACCTACTGGCCCTGAATGCGACCATCGAGGCGGCCCGGGCGGGCGAAGCGGGGCGCGGATTCGCCGTGGTCGCCGGCGAGGTCAAGGGGTTGGCCCAGCAGGCCGCCTCTGCCGCCGCTGACATCCAGCGCACCGTCGTGGAGCTGACGGGCCGCATCTCCAGCCTGGATGAGGGAATGCGTTCCTCGCAAGGTGCAGCGCAAGGCATCGCCGCCGCGGTCGAGGAGCAATCGGCGACAACCACTGAGATGGCACGCGGTCTGGCTGAAACCGGCCAAGGTCTCGCCGAGATCCTGCGGGGCGTGCAACGCGTATCAGACCAGGCGAGCGAACTGGCCCAGGGCGTGGCCCAGGCCGACCAGGCGGTGCAGGAACTCGACCGGCTGGCGCAGAAGCTGCGCACCTCGGTCGGCCACTTCCGCACCGCGGACTTCCTCGTCGCGGCCAAGGACCTGCATAAGGCCTGGCGCCAGCGCCTGATCGATGCCATCGCCTCCGGGGCGAGAATCGATGGAGATCGGGCCTGTGACCCGCACCGCTGCGATCTCGGCTGCTGGATCGATGGGCCTGGTGGTCGTGCCCATGGCGACCGCACCACGTTTTCCCATCTGGTCGAAGAACACCGTTCCTTCCACGCTTCGATCCGCGAAGTGCTCGACCATGCGACCCGTGGCGATGCCGTGGCGGCCAAAGCCGCTGTCGAATCCGGCGAATTCCATCGTCGTTCCACTTCGGTCATCCGTCATCTCGACGCCTTGGCTGCGGACCTCGGAAAACCGGTCAGCTGACCGGCCAGAGGTCCGTGTTTCCATGCAGCCGTCCTCAAGGAGCAAGGTTAACCATGCGCGCCCTCGTCGTCGATGACCAGTTTGTCAGCCGCCGCATCCTCCAGCAATATCTGCAGGGCTATGCCGAGACCGAAGCCGTGTCCTCGGGCGAGCAGGCACTCGAGGCCATCAGCTTCGCTCTCGACAACGCCGTGCCCTTCGACCTCGTCTGCCTCGATGTCGAGATGCCAGGCATCGATGGCCATGAGACCCTGCGCCGGCTGCGCGCCCTGGAAGCGCAGCACGGTCGCCATGGACTGAGCACCACGAAGGTGTTCATGGTCACCGCCCAGAACAATCCTCGCAGCGTCTTCGCCGCGTTCCGCGACCAATGCGAGGCCTATCTGGTGAAACCGGTGGATCGGAACGCGCTCGAACGCGAACTGATCAACGCCATGCTGATCCCCAGGCCCTGAGATCCCGCCTCAGGGGCGCTGCGGCTCGTGCAGGCGCTTCCACACGCGTAGCGCTTCGCTGACGCTCCACGCCTGGGCGTCGCAGCCGCGCTGGGTGTGCGGCGCATCGCCGTCGATGATCTCGGGTAGATGGCCGATGCAGCCGGAGTCCATCAGGTAATCCACCGAACCGAGCCAGGCGCGGGCCGCCGCAGTGGCGGCGGGCGCGCCGTTCCAGGCCAGCTCCATGGCCTCGCAGAAGGTCGGCAGCAGCCACGGCCACGCGGTGCCGTTGTGGTAGGCCGGCTTGCGCCGCGTGTCCTCGTCGCCCTCGTAGCGGCCCTGATAGGGACGCAGCGGATCGGCGAGCATGCGGCCATCGTCAGCGCGGATCTCGAGCGGCGGCTCGACCGGCAGCGGGGCGAGCGTGCGCAGCGCGCCCGGCACCAGCAGGAAGCGTTCGGTGGCGGCGCAGATGCGCCGCGCGCGCCCCGCTTCGACCTGGCCGAGGGCGACGGCGAAGAGCTGGTTCGGCCGCAGGCTGCGGTCCGGCACCGCCTCGGCCGCAGGCTGGCCGGATCCGGCCAGCAGGCAGTCGGCCAGCCAGCCCTCGCCTTCGAGCCAGAAGCGCTCCAGCGAAGCCTGGGCGCGATCCGCCCAGGTCCGCCACGCACCACGCGGCGCCGGGGCATCGGCGCGATCCAGCTGGCGCAGCAGCCTGATCCACAGCGCCTGGATCTCGATCGGATAGCCGGTGCGTGGCGTGCAAGCCGGATAGTTGGTGTCCATCCAGGTGAAATGCGGTGGGCTCCAGGCCAGGCCGCTGGCATGATCGACGCGGATCCCGTTGGGCGTGCCGTCGAGCCAGCCCACCGCGATGTCGGCCAACGCATCGCGCAGGCTGCGCCCCGAGGCGACCTCCAGCTTCCAGCCCGGCTTGGCGTTGCGCGCGACCCATTCCTCGGCGGCGAGCGCGTACCACAGTGGAGCATCGCTGGTGTCGCGGTTGGAAGCGTCGTCGCCGTTGAGCAGATTCGGCAGGGTGCCGCGCTCGACAAAGCGTCCGAAGGCGGTGAGCAGGCCGCGCACCTCGGCATCGAGGCCGGCAGCCAGCATGCCGCGTGCAGCGATGAAGGTGTCGCGCCCCCAATCGAGGAACCAGGGATAGCCGGCGATCACCGTGCTGCCCTGGCCCCGGCGGACGACGAAGGCCTGCAGGGCGGCGGCGAGCCGGCGGCCAAGCTCGTCGTGACCGGCGAGGTTGGCCTGCGCCACCGCGTCGGCGAGGCGGGAACGCCGGGTGGCGAAACAATCGGCACGTTCGCGTTCCGGCGCCTCGTCGGCATCGGCCTGCACCAGCAGGGTGGCAGAACCGCCCGCAGCCATCGGCAGGGCGAACCAGCCGGGACTCCAGGCGTCGCCCGCCCCGGCCATGCCACGGCCCGACTCGACCGGATGGCCGATGCCTTCGCACCATTCGGCCTCGGCGTGGAAGGCGCCGGCATCGGCGTGGACGCGCAGTCGGCGGTCAGCGGCGAAGGCGCAGGTGAAACCACGCGCCTGCGTGGTGGTCGCGCCGTGCAGATGCGCCTCGGCCGCAGGTGAACGTCTGGTCTCGGAGTGGAACGAACGGTCCTCGATGTCGAGGCGCACGGTCACCGAGACGCGGGTCGAGGCCGGCAGCGCCTCGCCCCAGCGCGGCGCTCCGGCCGGACGTTCGAAGCGCACGACCACGGCGTTGCGCTCCTGCAGCAGTTCCACCGCCAGGCGCAGTTCGACAGTGCGGCCATCGCCGGCCGGCGCGACGAAGTCCCACACCGCCGGCGGGCCGGCTTCGAAACCACCCAGGCAGGTGGCATCGAGCGGGGTGATGAAGCCGTCGGCGTCGATCCACGCACGCAGCCGTTTGACCAGGACATGGCGGTCGCATGGCGCGCCGGCATGCAGGTTGGCGGCAAGCAGCGCGTCGTACTTGCTGGCGATGCGCCCGAGATCGACGTGCATGCGGCACATCGCCCCGCGCCCATTGGTCAGCAGCACCAGCCCCTTGGCGGCATCGCATACCGCCGCATCGGGGACGATGGGCAGGAAGATCAGATGCATGCGCGCCTGGGCGCCCTCGGCAGCGACGAAGCGCTCCAGGGTCAGACCAGCCTCGCCATAGGCCGTGCCCGGCGGAAAGGCGGCGACATGACCATCACCCACCGGGATCGAACGCTGCCGTTCGGCGCGCTCGGAGCCGGCGCGATGCAGGGCGGCGGCGAAGGGCGCGGCATCGCGCACCAGCAGCCAGTCACCAGGCGGCACCATCACAGTGCGGGTGAGATCGCGCACCGAGACCGCGGTGACGCGCGGCAGGTCAGCGACCTGTGCCGCCGCGTCGATCGCCGCGAGCAGGTCGCGGCGCGCCGCCTCGGAGGTCAGGCGCTGGGCGGCGGCGAGGAAACGCAGCGGGTCGGCGGCGACGCGTGCGGCGAGTTCGGACCAGGCGGCCGGGCCGCAGTCCTCGGGCGGGATGGCGGCGGTGATGGCGCGGACCGCGAAGGCGGCCTGGGCCCGGGCGGCACGGTAGGCGTCACCCGACAGTCCGGATGGTTCGGCTCCGGCCGCGAGGCAGAACGATTCGCCGGGTCCGATCCCGATGGTGAAGCGGTCGTCGCCCTGCGGAATGATCGCGGGGGAGTTCTGGCCGAGCAGATCGACCGACGGCGAGCCCATGTCGCGCAGTTCGTTGCCACTCAGGACCAGCGCCTGCTTGGCGGCGAGGTCGAGGTTCACCAGCACCAGCACGCTCTCGCGCTGGCCGGTCTCGCCCGAGCTGTCGCGGCGCAGCGCGAGCAGCGGCGAGCCGTCGGGCGACAGGCGCGTGATGCGCGCGTCGCCGTGGAAGCAGGGATGGTCGGAGACCAGGCGGTTGAGCCGCGCCAGCTCCTCGACCAGATTGGGCGTGGCTCCCCAGGCCAGGCCGCGCGCCTGATGCACCTCGAGCTTCTCGCCCGCCAGCCATTCGACGCCGCAGGTGAAACCGAAGGCGCCACCCGGCGCAGTCAGGGCGCACAGGCGGTTGCGTTGCAGGCTCCAGGCCGCGCTCTTGGCCGCGAGCCGGGCGTTGTCGTGCGTCTCGCTGTAGTGGACGAGCAGACCGACACGTTCGGACTGGCGCAGCGCATGGTCGAGGTAGCTGCCGACCTGCGCCCCGTCGTAGTTCTGGAACAGCTCGGAGTAGGCCCACTGCATGCCGCCCTCGGTGAGCAGCGCCTCGGTCGCCTCCCACGCCCCGCCCAGGCCTTCGAGCAGGAACACGGTGTCGGGGAATTCGCGCCGCACCCGCGCCGTGATGTAGCGCCAGGCCGGCATCGGCACCATGTAGCCAGCATCGCAGCGGAAGCCGTCCACCCCACGCCGGCACCAGGTCAGGAAGGCCTCCGACAGCTCCTCCCACAGATCGGCGTCGCCATGATCGAGCTCGACCAGATCCTCCCAGGTCGTGCCCCACGCCCCGGGGCTCTTGAACGACCCGTCGGCATTGCGGTGGAACCACTCGGGATGGCGTTCAAGCAGCGTCGCGCCCCAGCCGGTGTGGTTGATCGCGATGTCGAGCACGACGCGCGCGCCCAGCAGATGCGTGGCGTAGGTCAGCTCGCGGAACTGGTCCACCCCGGTGGTGCGGCGGTCGAACTCGACCAGGGCGGGATCGATGGCGACCAGGTCCTGGGCGGCATAGGGGCTGCCGAAGCGGCCCATGCGCGCATAGGTGGTCGGCGTCGGGGTGACCGGCAGCAGGTGCAGGATGCGGCAGCCGAGCTTGCCGACGATATGCGGCAGTTCGCGCGCCAGATCGCGCAGCTTGCCCGAGGGCGGGATGACCGTCCAGCCGTGCTTGTCGAGCGCTGCGAGTTGATCCTCGAGCAGCCCGTCGCGGGTCGCGCTGCGCGCCTTGTTCGGCCCGAACATGCGCGGGAAGGCGCAGTAGATGGTATTGCCGCTGCGCCCGGCATCGGGATGCACCGCCACGCCGATGTCGTCGCCATGCGGCCAGTGTTGACGCCCCTTGGCATCGACCGCGTAGGCCTTGGCGCGGAACCAGCCGACCTCGGCGAGCGGCATCTCGCACACCCAGCCGCCCTCGACCTGGCGCATCGCCACATCGCGCCACGCCGCCCCGGCGAAGGTCCGTCCTCCGGCCCGGGTGGCGACGATGTCGTCGCGCAGCATGGCCGCCCGCCCCAGGTTGGTGCGCAGCCGCGCGCTCCAGCCCTGTGGCACCGCCCCGCTGCAGGCGAGGAAGAAGCGCACCCGGTCGCCCACGAAGCGCAGCACCCGCCCGCCCGGAGCAGGATCCATGGTCAAGGTCGTCATGACGCTGCAGGCTGGCCGCTGGCCGCTGGAGGCTAGCGGAAAGCTGCCTTGGCGGGCTTCACCCATTGCCCCTCACGGGCGGGACGCCCGTGCCACGCGAGCGGTTGTCTTGGTGTGGGGCGCCAGCCCAGAGCCGCGCCAGCGGCGACGGG
>JAIFND010000201.1 GCA_020047915.1 bacterium
TCCGCCTTCCTCCTTCCGCCTTGATTCCATCCAACCTACGGATTTCGACGCAGAACCACATACCCCCGGCTTACCTTTACGCCATTGGGCTTCGCCCCCGCGGCCCTGAAGGGCCTGCCCCCCGGGCTTTGTCGCAACTCGATTCTGTCGGCAAGCCTCCTGAATCGTGGCGGCATCGGCTGCGCCGATTCTATGCCGCCATCGTTGCTCGGCGCCCGCCCCAACGCACGCGATGGGGCTCCATGGGCCTGGATTTCTTCCGCTCGCAGCCCCGGGTTGCGGATATCCCCCGCATGGCTTATACTCCGGCCAATGGCTTTCATGCAGTGGTCCGACATGCTCGCGATCGATGGTGGCGCCATCGATGGGCAGCATCATGGCCTGGTCGATGCGATCAACGCCCTGCACGAGGCCGTGGCCCAGAGCCGTGAGGCCGAACTGGTCGAAGCCACCCTCGGCACCCTCGAACGCTACAGCGAGGTGCACTTCGCCACCGAGGAACTGATGCTTGAGGAAGCCAGCTATCCGCGCCTTGAACAGCACCGTCGCCAGCACCGCCAGTTCATCGAGCAACTGCAGTCCTTCCGCGGCCAGCTTGGCGACGGCGGGGCGGGACTCGGCCATGGCATGGCGCAGTTCCTCGGCAGCTGGCTGGTCAACCACATCATGGTCTCGGACAAGGCCTACGTCGCCTTCCTGCGCAGCAGTTGCAAACTGCCGGCCTATCGTCCGAAGGGGTCCTGATCATGGCTACCATCCGCTGGAGCGATGACCTGATCATCGACGACTCGCAGATCGACTTCCAGCACCATCAACTGATCGATGCGATGAGCGACCTCGAAGACGCTCTGGCGGCCGGCGATCCGGGCCGCGTCGCCGAGGCCGCCCCCTTCCTGCGACTCTACGCCCAGGTGCACTTCGCCGATGAGGAGCGCGTCCTGGCGCTGATCGCCTGGCCGGGCCTGGAGGAGCACCGCCTGCTGCACCGCAGCTTCAACCGCCGCCTCGACGAGCTCGAGGGCGCGGTGGCGCGCGGCGATCTCGCCGCCGGAACCACCCTGCTCGGCTTCCTCGCCGCCTGGCTGCAAGGCCACATCCGCGGTGCCGACCGTGCCTTCGCCGAACAGGTGCGGGCGCTGCGCCAGACGAAATAGACCCGTCCTTTTCACACAGAGGACCAGAGAAACCAGAGGGAAACCCGTTGCACGGTGTATCGGCATGCACCGACCCGGTGAGTCCGAGAAATCGTACTAAGCCTTGCCTTGACCTCTGGTAGCTCTGGGCCTCTGTGTGAACACCAGCGTCTAGGTTCAATACATCCCCGAGGTGCGGAACTCGCCCGGGCTGACGCCGAGCATGCGGCGGAAGGCGCGGCAGAAATAGGCCGCGTCGGCGTAGCCGCAGCGCGCGCCGACCTCGGCGACGGTGAGCGTGGTCGAGCGCAGCAGACGGGCCGCCTCGCGGGCGCGCAGGTCGGCCAGCCAGCGCGCCGGCGGCACACCCTCGCTGGCCTGGAAGATGCGCGAGAAGTGGTGCCGGCTGAGGCCGGCGGCGAGGGCCAGTTCGGCGACGCCGAGGCCACTGGCGAAGTCGCGCCCCGCCAAACGCTTCGCCGCCTCGACCGCCGGCTGGCGGGTCGCCGGAGCGAGATCGGCGAGCAGTTCGGCCGACAGCGTCATCGCCACGCGGTAGGCGGCCGCGGAGGCGGTGAAGCGGTCGCGCATCGCGTTGGACTGGCAGGCGGCCACCGTGTCGGCCAGGGCGACGAGGGTCGGTGAATCGGCCTCCAGTCCGACCAGCGGCCCGCGCCGGGCGACCACCGTACGGAAGGCGCGCAGTACCTCGTGCCCGGACAGGCAGAGATAGACATGGCGCCAGCGGTCGCCGTGCGCCAGCCAGTAACGGTTGTCCTGCGGGAACCACAGCAGCATGGCCTGCCCTGGTTGTACGGTGTAGCGCCGACCCTCCCAGGCGAGCTGGCCGCGACCGGCGAGGGTGTACTGCAGCAGGCAGAACTCGGCCGAACCACGCTTGAGACCATGCCAGTCGTAGGTGGTCGAGGTGCGTTCCTCGTGGCCCCAGCCGGTCAGCTCGGCCGGCAGGGCTGGACCGCCCCGGGCGAAGACGCAGGGGCCGGAACGACGCTCGAGTGTATCCAGCCGTCTTAGCACAGAAGTACCATGCATGCGAACATCGTCCAATTACACGCTGCTGTGCAATGCTAGGATAAGACCAGGAGTACCCACAATGACCACCGCCCGCCGCACCAAGATCACCTTCATCGGCGCCGGCTCGATCGGCTTCACGCGCACCCTGCTGCGCGACCTGATGACCGTGCCCGAATTGCGCGAGCGTCTCGACGTCGCCTTCACCGACATCGACGCGCGCAACCTCGACATGGTGCGCCAGCTGTGCCAGCGCGACCTCGACCACAACGGCGTGGCGATGCGCATCCAGGCGACCACGGACCGCCGGGCCGCGCTGACCGATGCGGATTATGTCTTCTGCGTCGTGCGCGTCGGCGGACTCGCCGCCTTCGCCTCCGACGTGGACATCCCGCTGACCTACGGCATCGACCAGTGTGTCGGCGACACCCTGTGTGCCGGAGGGATCATGTACGGCCAGCGCGGCATCGCCGCGATCCTCGGCTTCTGCAAGGACATCCGCGAGGTCGCCAAGCCCGGCTGCCGGCTGTTCAACTACGCCAACCCGATGGCGATGCTGACCTGGGCCGCCAACGTCCACGGCAAGGTACCGACCATCGGCCTGTGCCACGGGGTGGAGGGAGGACACGGCCAGATCTCCTGGTGCACCGAGATCTGGGCGCGCAAGCAGGGCCTGATCGCTCCCGACGAAAAGGTGAGCAGGCAGGACGTGGATATCATCTGCGCCGGCATCAACCACCAGACCTGGTACATCAAGGCGGAGTGGCGCGGCATCGACCTCGTCCCGCGCATGCTCGAACTGTTCGAGGGTCATCACGAGTACCCCGTTACCGAGAAGGTGCGCATCGACGTGCTGCGCCGATTCGGCTACTACTCGACCGAATCCAACGGCCATCTCAGCGAATACGTCGCCTGGTACCGCAAGCGCCCCGAAGAGATCGCGCGCTGGATCGACACCGGCAGCTGGATCAACGGCGAGACCGGCGGCTACCTGCGCGTCTGCACCGAAGGCCGCAACTGGTTCGAGACCGAGTTCCCGCAGTGGTTGGCCGAAGCACCCAAGAGCTTCGCCGCCAGCGAGCGCAGCGGGGAGCATGGCTCGTACATCATCGAGGGCCTGGAGACCGGACGCATCTACCGCGGCCACTTCAATGTCATCAACGGCTCGACCATCACCAACCTGCCACCCGATGCGGTGGTCGAGGTGCCAGGTTACGTCGATCGCAACGGCCTGAACATCCCACGGGTCGGCGACCTGCCGCTCGGCTGCGCTGCGGTGTGCAACCAGTCGATCAGCGTGCAGCGCCTTGCGGTGCACGCCGCCGTGACCGGCGACGACCGCCTGCTGCGTCAGGCCTTCCTCATGGACCCGCTGGTCGGTGCGGTGTGCACCCCGCCCGAGATCTGGCAGATGGTCGATGAGATGCTGGTCGCCGGCGAGGCATGGCTGCCGCAGTACGCGGACGCGATCGCCGCCGCGAAGGCTCGGCTGGCCCAGGGCAAGGCGATCCCGACCCGGACCGGCTACGCCGGCGCCGCCCGGCTGCACACCAAGACGATCGACGAGATGCGCGCCGACCGCGTGAACAGCCAGCGCAACGCCGAGGCGACCGACAAGGCCAAGCTGCGGCCGGCGGCGGCGAAAAAGGCGGGGTAGAGCGGCCGATCACTGCCTGGTGTTGCGACGACCGGCCGGCCGGCGGCGCGCCAGGAGGACGATGACCACGATCGCCATCGCAGCACCCAGCAGCCCCAGGAGCATCGGCGTGGAAGAAGACTCGGCTGCTGGCTGCGGCGCGGTGGCAGGTTCCGTCGCAGGAGCGTCCGGTTGACGGGTCGTTGGCTCGGCCTCCCTCGGCTGGGCCTTCGTGGTGGCCACCACCTGGGCCGGAGGCACCGGACGACCGGGCCAGGCCTCGTGGCCGGGACGCCAGGGCACAGAGCCGGCGGCGAGGGCGCCGCGATCCGGACTGCTGTCGATGGGCGGCAACGGCAGGCCCGCCGCCGTGCGCTGTTCGCGCTTGCCGGCGCGTCCGACGATCTCGCTCGCGCTGGCGACCGGCACCAGGCAGGCGGGGAAGTCCGTGCCGCCCGCCAGTTCGCCAGAAGCCAGACCCTTCACGCTGATGTTGCCATCCACGACGCGCTGCACCGCTGCGTCGCTGGCGAAATCGACCGGCTTGTAGCGCGCGCTCTGGTCGAGCAGCACCAGGATGTTGTCCTCGATGCGCGTCTCCTGGTTGGGCGCGTCACTATTGCGCACCACGCCGTAGGGCCCGTGCATCGACTTCTGGCCGCCCAGCATGCGCACCGCGACGGTGTTGTTGAACACCAGATAGCCGGCCGGCTTGGCCTTGTCGGTCTGGTTCTGCAGGTGGATGCCCCACTCGACGTTCCAGATGACGTTGTGGTCGATCACCCAGGTCGAACCGTAGTCGGGATAGATGCCGCTGGCGGTGAAGGCGCCCTGGCCGAGGTCATCGACGTGCTCGTAGGCGTCATGGATCCAGTTGTGGTCGAAGCGCAGGTAGCGCCCGGGGCCGGCTCCATAGACGCCGCCGACATCCCAGTCCTGGATGCCGAACTGGCTGATGTCGTTGTGGTGGATGCGTCCTTTCCAGTCGCTGTCGCCGGCCGCCTCGCTGCGGTAGAAATAGCGCGGCAGCAGGCCCGACCGGCCGGTGCGCCGGATGGTGTTCCAGGCGATCTCATGATCACTGGAGATACGGTCGGTGCCGCCGGTATGCACCGCGGTGCAGTCGTTGGCGGCGTAGCCGGTATCCTCGATCAGGTTGCCCAGGGCGCGATGCTCGCGGCCGAGCAGGGTGATACCGTTGCCGGCGCTATAGCGGATGCGACTGCCGGCGATGCGATGGTTGCGGCCCGACAGCACGATGCCCGAGGACTGGCCCCACTGGCAGAAGAAGTGCCCGCTGACATCGGTGAAGTGCGAGATGTAGGTGGCATCGAGGTTCTCGATCACCACGTCGCTGCTCGGCGCATCGCGGAACTTGTCAGGCTGGTGGTAGGGTTCGGCGGGCAGGCCATGCGCCGCGTTGCGCCACGGATAGCGCGTGCTGCCGTCGGGATTGGTGGGGATGTTGTCGCCGCCGCCGTCGCGGTCGGTGGTGATGGTGCAGGCGTGGACCGCCAGATCGCGGATGACGATGTGGCTACGCTCGCTGAGATCGAAGGCGAAGAGGCGCTTCTTGGCGGCCACCCGCGTGCCCAGCGGCTTCCCGTCCGGAGACTTGAGGTAGAGGACGCCGGCCTGCTTGTCGTGGTGCCATTCGCCCGGGGCATCGAGCAGTTCGAGCTTGTCGAACAGGTAGTAGCGCGACTTGTCGTCGAGCTTGTCCTGCGAGAAGTCCTTGCCCGAATCGCTGCGCGAGATGTAGGTGAAGCGCTTGCCCTCGACCGCGGCGATGCGCCCGGTGAGCAGCCAGGCCCACGCCCCGAAATTCGGCTGCAGCATGATCTGCGCCCCGACCGCCTGATCTGTGGTCAGGGTGAACTGGGCATCCTCAAGGATGCCGGTCGTCCAGTTCTGCTTGTCGCGCGACTTGGTGATGAACTTCTCGGTCACCGCCTTGGCCGGGAAGGACGGATCAAGGGTCGGACTGTTGGGCCAGCGCGCCTGCACCGCCATCACGTTGTCGACGAAGACCTGGTCGGCGTTGTTGAGCACCGCCGCGTCGTAGAGGTTGACGCCATCGCCCGGGGTCGCGCAGCTGAACCAATCGCCCGGCATCGGCGCCTGCTCGCTGCCGTCCTTCCACGGCTTCCAGCCGGTGACCGGATCGGACCCGTCGATGACCACCTTCTCGCCGGCCGCGCCGCGGAAGGTGATCGGCCGACCCGGTTCACCCGAGCGCGCCGGCACCACCGTCTCGCGGTAGGTGCCGGCCCGGATCGTTACCGTGTCGCCGGGGCCGGCGCGCTTGGCGGCCGCGCCGATGGTGCGCAGCGGAGCGGCGATGGTGCCGGCCGCCGCGTCATCGCCCTGTGGCGCGACCACGTATTCCGCCGCGGACAACGGCAGCATGGCGATCAGGAGGACAAGAGGGCGGCGGCAGAGCATGGTGATTCCTGCTGGTAGGTGGGGTTCAGGCCGTCACTTCAGGACCGGCGTCACCGTGATGTCGTCGAAGTCGAACACGCCCTTGGCGGCGAAGGTCTCGATCGAGATGCGCACCGTCGTCATATCCGCACTGATCGTCTTCACCGCCGTATGCGTCGTCCAGTCCTGATCGGCGGTGATCATGAACTTGGTCCACTTGGGCTCGCCGACCACCTCGCCCGAGGCGTTGCGGGCGAGGAACTGCAGGCAGGGCACCATCCAGATCTCGCTGCCGGTGCGCTCGAGCCCCTTGACCCGGATCTTGGCCGAGACGTTCAGCGCCTTCCACTCCGGCCGGATGGCGATGTCCTGATAGGTGTTGATGTGCACGCCGTCGGCATTGCGCGCGAAGGTCTGGTTCTTCTCGCTGGCCAGGGTGATGTGCGCCGGATCGCCTTCGTTCCAGCCGTAGAACGCCCCGCTGGTCGCCTTCTCGGTCGAGGCGAAGTCGCCGTTGATGACCAGGTTGTCGGCAGCGGCCAGGGAGGCGGCGAGGACGAGAACGGGCAGGATGCGACGCATGGGGGACTCCAGGGTGTTCGCCTAGTGAACGCCATCCAGCAGGCAGCGTGATGCGTCATTTCTTGCTTCAAAAAGGTGCGATTTGTACGCATGGCACTGGTGGCCGATCCATCAGCCGTTTGCCGACGCCCCTTGCCCTACCCTGGAGCTCCATCCACCATGGCCGCCATGCCCACCTGCATCCTCACCACCGCCGATCGCCACTGGCAGCCGCACCCCGTCACTCCGGCTGCCGCGGACGTCACTCCCGACCTGCATCTCGGCGACGAGACAGGTGGGTCCTGGCGCGGCTGGGGTGGCTGCTTCAACGAGCTGGGCTGGACCGCCCTCGCCCATCTGACGGCGTCGGATCGCGCCGCCGTGCTCGACCGTCTGTTCGGGGCCGGCAGCGATCTCGACTTCACCTTCTGCCGCGTGCCGATCGGCGCCAACGACTACAGCCTGGACTGGTACAGCCACGACGAGCAGCCGGGCGACTTCGCCATGGAGCGCTTCAGCATCGCGCGCGACCGCCAACATCTGCTGCCCTACATCCACGCGGCCCTGGCGCGGCAGCCGGATCTCGCCTTCTTCGCCTCGCCATGGAGCCCGCCGACCTGGCTCAAGCAGCCGCCGGTATGCAACTACGGCACCCTGATCGCCGACGACCGGCACTACGACGCCTATGCCGCCTACTTCGTCCGCTTCATCCAGGCCTACGCCGCCGAAGGCGTCGCCATCAGCCAGGTCCATCCGCAGAACGAGCCGGTCTCGACCCAGAAGTTCCCCTCGTGCGTCATGACCGGCGCCGAGTTGGCGCGTTTCATCGGCCAGCACCTCGGACCCGCCCTTGATCGGGCCGGCCTGCCGACCGAGATCTGGCTGGGGACGCTGAACGGCCCCGAGACCGACGAACGCAAGTGGTGGACGACCTACCACCACTACGCCGGTCTGGTGCTCGAGGATCGCGACGCGGCCCGCCACATCCGCGGCATCGCCTACCAGTGGGCCGGCAAGCATGCGGTGCAGGCGACCCGCCTGGCACACCCCGAACTGCCGCTCATCCAGAGCGAGAACGAATGCGGCGACGGCAACAACACCTGGCAGCACGCCTGGTACGTGGCCGACCTCATCCAGCACTACCTGATCAACGACGCGGTGGGCTACGTCTATTGGAACATGGTCCTCGA
>JAIFND010000114.1 GCA_020047915.1 bacterium
CGTTGGCGAAGGGATCGGCATTCACGCCCAGCACGCCGAGGTCGGTGCCCAGGCAACGCCCCGCCCCCTCGATCTGATCCACCACCGCCCGGGCCAGACTATCACTGCTCAACAGCAGGCCGGTGCCGCTGGGCAGTCCCAGCAGCCAGCCTGCCGCGCTCGCGGCATCCTCGCTCCACACACCCTGCTCCGCCGCATGGCCATGCTCGCGCAGCCGCCTGGTCAGCCCACGGCGGCGGTCATCCGCGCTGCTCCATCCCATCTCGCCCAGGAAGGCGAAGCGGGTATAGCCCTGCGCCAGAAGGTGGTCGGCGGCGACCTGGCCGATGGCCTCGTCATCCGGAACCACCACGCAGGAGGCCTGCTTGGCATAGGTCCGGCTCCAGCCGACGGTCGGCAGACGGGAGGCGGCCACGGCTGCCGACACCTGGCGGTGATCGAAGGTCCCGCAGATGATCCCGGCGCAGCCGGCGAGGGCATCTGCACCCATGCGGTCGGGCCAGTGCTCGTCGAGCTGCCAGCCCAGACCGGCATGGGCTACCTCGGCCACGCCGAGCAGCGCTTCGCGATGCACATGCCAGGTCGGGTGGATGATGACAGCGACCCGGATCGGCTGGGCCATGCCCGGAGGGTATGGCCTCCGGGCTCGCCGGCCAGGGGTCGGACGCATCAGTCGTTGGGATCGGTGGTCCAGAAGCCCTTGGCCTGCATGACCCCGCCACCCGCCGTCCCCGTGCCCCACGACTCGGTCAGGCTGTGCGCTCCGACATGCCCATCGGCAAAGGCCCAGTTCCCCAGATTGCGATGTGGGACGGAAACGTCGGTCGTACCGAAGGTCAGAGCACCGGTGAGCCCACCGTATTGATTGCTCAGCGCGGTTCCATCGGCCCTGACGGTGCCGTCGTGGCGTTCCAGCAGTAACGCCGTGGTCGAGGCGCTGCGGATGCGGGCCAGCGGCATGGCCGAGGTGTAGTTGGTAACTCCATTATAGCTGGCCAGATAGATGAATACCGCTTTGCGCATGAAGGTTGGGTTTGAACTGGCGCAGGTTACGAGGCTGTAGGACCTCTTCCCGGTGTAGGTCACCCCATTCCAGGACTTGCTGTTGCTCTGGGCCGTCGTGTTGGTCGGGCACAAGAACACCTTGGTGGTATCGACATACTCCTGCAGCGATTCCTCCCAGTAGCATCCTTGGCTTCCGACCACCGCCCGCGGCTGCGGCAGCGTCCCGTCCCAGTCATTGGCATAGCCGAGCATCGCGGTCAGCACCTGGCGCATATTGTTGCCGCAGGAACGGGCCTGGGCCGCCCCACGCACCAGGTTGATGGCCGGCAGCAGCAACCCAGCGAGGATGGCGATGATCGCCACGACCACCAGCAGCTCGATCAGGGTGAAGGCCGAAGCCGGGTGGCTGGGATGCATGGCGGCGAGCATAGCTGGCCGCGGAGCCTGCGCACGACTCGGATGCGTCACCGTCCGGCATACATGCGCCATGGAGGCCGCCGTGACGCAACCCGGATGCCGCTTGACGCATCCGGGGGATGGCCGGCTCCCGTGACAAGATATCCTGGTGTTTACCCCATGAATCATTCCCCCTGCACGCTCCGCGCCGGACCCGCCGGCATCACCCTCGCCAACGGCCGGCTCGCCTTCGGCCCCATCAGCGCCGGGGTCGTCGCCGATGGCCGCAGTCTGGTTTTCGGTGCCACGCCCACCGCCGGCACCTTCGCCACCGTGGTCGGCGAGCGCTCCGGCTGGCGCGCGGTCGGCCGCCTGGGCGGACTGGCCTGCACCTGGACCATCGTGACGGACTGGCCTGGATCGAGGTCGCCAACGATTCCACCACCGCGGTGCAGATCGACCGCCTGCTGCCGGCGGTCCGCCGCGCCGAGGCCGACGCGGCCCCGGCGGTGGATCTGGGCGGCGAACAGACCGGGCACCGCATCCTGGTCGATACCGCCAACCTGTGGTTCGCCCGCGTGCGGCCGCTGCTCGATGTCGGCCACCGCCGCCGCCTCGAAGTCGAGGAGCAGGGTCTGTGGCGCCTCGCCGAGGCCGAGGACGAGCACCTCAGCGAAGGCCACATCGCGATCGCCAACCCCGCCACCGGCGGCGCGCTGGTGGCAGGCTCGCTGACCCATGAGCGCATGCGCATGCGCTTCTCGGTGCGCTTCAACCGCCAGCGCAGCACCGTGGTCGAGGCGGTGTGCGATGCCGGCGGCATGCGCCTGGCGCCGGGCGCCACGCTGCGCTCGGAGATCGCCTGGCTGCAACTGGGCACGGATGCGCTCGACGGCCTGGACGCCTTCGGCCGCGCCGTGGGCGGGCTGCGCGACCTGCCGCTGCCACCCACGCCGGTCGGCTGGATGACCTGGTTCGCGCACTGCCGCAAGATCGACCCCTCCACCATCCGCCACGCCGCCGAGACGGTGCGCGCCAGGCTGCCGGGCTTCCCCGTCACCCACATCCTGGTGGACGACGGCTGGGGCAACCGCGAGGAGCGCATCAGCGTCGAGGACTGGACCACCACCAACCAGCGCTTCCCCGAGGGGCTGGCCCCGCTGGGGGCCGACCTGGCGCGCCTCGGCTTCACCTTCGGCCTGTGGAGCAGCCTGGCCACCCAGTACCGCGGACATGCCATCGCGCAGCAGCATCCCGAGTGGCTGCTGCGCGACGCGGATGGCCGGCCCTCGCCGCAGCATTGGGATGGTGGTCTGCTGGACATCTACAACCTCGACCCCACCCATCCCGCAGCCGCCGAGGAGATCCGCCGCGTGTACCGTGCTTTCGCCGCCTGGGGCGTGGGCTACACCAAGAACGACTTCACCGAGCACATGGTCCGGCCCACCGTCCAGCACCACGATCCGGCCGTGGTGCCAGGCTACGAGGTGTACCGCCGCTTCTTCCAGGTCGCCCGCCAGGGCCTCGGCCCGGGCATCGCCCTGCAGGCCTGCTGCCAGAACCTGCCGGCCTCGGTGGGCGTGGCGGAAAGCTGCCGCATCGGCTGGGACATCGAGGCGAACTCGCCGTCGGGCAACCGCCACTACGCCCGCCGCGCCGGCACCATCGGTGCGCGCTGGTTCATGCACCGGCGCTTCTTCATCAGCGATCCCGACGCCGCCTGCCTCGGCGAGGCCGGTGGCCTGGAGTCCGCCCGCATGCGCGCCGCCGTGGTCGCCCTGAGCGGCGGCACGGTGATGCTCGATGATCCGGTGGACACCCTGTGGCAGCCGGGCTGGGATCTGTTCAAGCAACTCGTGCCGCCCAGCGACCAGGCCGCCCGTCCCCTCGACCTGTTCACCGCCGGTGATGACACCGCCCCCGGCCGCTGGGGCCTGACGCTGGATCGCACCTGGGGCCGGCGCGGCGTGGTCGGCCTGTTCGCCTTCGCGCCTGCGACCGGCGCACGCCAGACCCTGGACGTCCGCGAGGTGCTGCCCGGCTGCGATCCGGCGGCCGTGGTCGCGGTGGAACTGTGGAGCGGCGTCGTCCTGCCCCTGGTCGATGGACGCCACAGCGCCGACCTCGCCCCGCTGTCGAGTCGCATCGTCCATCTCGTCGAACTGGCTGACCGCCCGCGGCTGCTGGGCACCGATCTGCACATCCTCGGCGGTTCCGTCGAGCTGCGCGACGAGGTCTGGCGCGCGGACACCCGCACCCTGACCCTGGTCCTCGAACGCCCGGCCGGCGTCACCGGCCAGGTGTGGATCGCCACCCCGTGCGGCCTGCCGGCCTCAGCCACGGCCGATGGGGCGCCCGTCGCCGTGCATCAGGCTGGCGCCCGGGTGCTGCGCCTGCCGGTGGCCTTCACCGGCAGCCGGATCGAGGTCCGCCTGGTGTGGTCGCACCCGGGCTGAGGCGGAGCCACGCTGCTCAGGCGTTGGGCAGGTAGGCGCCGAGGCGCTTGAGCCCGGCCTGGACGGCCGCGGGGGCGAGGGCGCGTGGATCGGTGGCGCCGGCCGCGGCCAGCGCCGCGGCGGTGCCGGCGGCCTGGCCGGTGATGAAGCAGCCGGGCATGACGCGGATCGAGCCCTGGATCGGGCGGTCGCAGCTGACGCAGCGGCCGGCGACCAGCACATTGGCCAGGTCGCGCGGCAGCAGGCAGCGCAGTGGCACCCCGTAGCTCTCGCCGGGCTGGTAGCGCAGGCGCTGGAACTCCTCCTCGAAGGCCGCGAGCTTCTCTGCCGACGGCTTGGTCGGATGCAGGTCCACGGGGTAGGCGAAGCGGCCGATCTCGTCGGGGAAGACGGCGCGGCGCGTGAAGTCCTCGACGCACAGGCGGTAGTCGCCGATGATGCGGCGGGTCTCGCGCACGCCCATCAGCGCGCCGGTGCCGACCAGGCTCATGCGCTCGAAGCCGCTCAGGCGCTCTTTGAAGAAGCGCTCGTACTCGGGCAGGATGCGGCGGCTGTGCAGGATGGCGGCGGTCAGCGAGCGTTCGTCGGTGCCATCGACGCCGAAGGCGTGCCCGATGTTGCCCCAGCCGGCCGAATCGGTGATCTGGCAAAGGCCCGGCATGTGCGGGTCATCGACGCTGAAGATTCCGCTGCCGAAGGCGGCCGGCAGGTGCCTGGACTGGCCCCACCAGGCGTGGCCGGCGGCATTGGCGCGCTCCCAGT
Source organism: bacterium (assembly GCA_020047915.1). GTDB lineage: Bacteria > Planctomycetota > UBA11346 > UBA11346 > UBA11346 > UBA11346. Next base: position 4,620 of record JAIFND010000114.1, read on the forward strand.
CGATGCCCGCCCAGAGGCTGCACAGGGTGCCGGGCTGCATCGCGCCGTCCGCGTCGCCCTTCTCGCAGGCGGCGCCCGCGCGCACGCAGAGGTCGCCATCGCCGGTGGCGTCGATGAAGACGGCGGCCCGCACCGCGAAGAGGCCGCTCTTGCCGTGGCAGACCGCCGCCGACACCCGGCCTCCCTCTGCTACCACCTCGACCAGGCTGGTGCAGAAGCTGAAGCCGAAGCCCGCCTCCTGAGCAATGCCGTCGTAGCAGCGCTTGAGGATCTCGCCGTTGTAGAGCACCGCTCCGTGCGGGTGCTCGCGGCGCGAACCGGGCGCCACCGCGCCTGCCTCCCAGGCCCGCTCGTACACCAGGGTGCCGAAGCCGGAGGAGACGAAGTTCACGCCGTCGGTGAGGAAGCAGAACATCGGCAGGCCGCCGGCGGTGCCCATGCCGCCGAAGCAGGCCGAGGCTTCGGCCAGGAACACCCTGGCGCCCTGCCGCGCTGCAGCCCAGGCCGCGGCCAAGCCGGCGGGACCGCCTCCAGCGACGAAGACATCGACCTCCTCGCGGACGGGGATGCTGGTACGCAGTTCGATGGCGGTCATGGGCGGCTCCGGCAGTGGTTCAGGCGACGAACAGCCGCGTCGCTCCGGCCGGGATCTCCAGCGTCGGCAAGGCGGCGGCGAAATGGGGCGGCAGGGGCGTGGCGGCGGCCGGGACGGTCTCGACCAGCACGCGGACGCGGGCGGGGAACGATGTCGGATTGGCGACGCGCAGGGTGCGACGCGAGGCGTCGCTCCACTCGGCCCGCACATGGTCGAGGCAGCGGATCAGCCCGGTGTCGGGCTGCGCATAGATGCCGGGCAATTCGCACCAGGTGAGCATCATCGCCACCTCGCACCAGCAGGAGTAGGCGGCCTGCTCGCCGAGCGGCTCGGGCCACGACGGCGTGATGTTGACCCGTTCGCAGATCCAGCCCGGCGGCAGCGCGGGGAGCGGATGCCCCCAGGTGATGCGGGCCGGGATGGGCCGGTCGGCGCGCGAGACGAACTGCGGCAGCGCGTGGGCGATCTCGCGGATCAGGTCGAGCAGGCGCGCATCGCCGGAGGCGCGGAAGGTCTTGAGGATGCCGTCGCCCGACAGCGTGCAGATGCCGGGAACCCCGCATTTGTTCTGGGCGTTGGCGACCATGGTGCCGCGTGCATCCATGCCGAGTCCGGCCAGCGCCGATCCGGGCGGGAACGCGACCGGGAACGAGATGACCCATGAGGCGGCCTGGTGGCAGGCCTGGACGGCCGCCTCCAGCCAGCCGGGTTCGCCGGTCGCGTGGTGCAGGGCGATGAAGCTCTCGATCAGGCCGAAGATGGATTCGCCATCGGGCGCCTGCACGGCATCGCCCGGACCGCCGGTGGTCACGCCCCACGCGAGGTCGTGATCGCGGTACTGCGCGGCGGCGGTCCGCGCCACGGCGAGGAAGCGCGGCTCGGCGAAGTAGTCCGCGGCCTGCACCAGCGCGGCCGGGATCAACGCTCCAGAGGTGGTGCCGTGGATGGCGACGCGGGCGTGGTCGTAATCGATGAGGAAGCCGAAGGATCCCTCGCGCTCCCAGAGGTCGCAGAGGGCGTGGGCGCAGCGGCGTGCGGCCGCGTTCCACGCCGGCGGCGTCGTCTGACAGCGCTGCCGGCGGAGTTGGAGCTGACGGAGGACGAAGAACAAGGTGTCGCCTTGGCGGCGGGTCAGCACCTCAGGTATCCCTTCGCCGCTCATCCCGCAGCCGTCGCCCCTCCACACGCCCTGCGACGACATGACGGCCTTGAACAACCCGCTGCCGGCGACCCCGTGCGTGAGCAGGAAATCCAGGTTCCGGGCCGCGCGAGCGGAGGAGAGCTCTCCACCGGCGTGATCGAAGGCGAACGCGGCGATGCCGCCGCCGCACCAGCCGTTCTGCCAGAACTGCGAGGACTGGTCGGAGTGCTGGTCGGCGAGCCAGGGCAGGCCGACCTGATAGAGCCCAGCGGCCTCATTCCAGTTCCCCGCGTTGTGCTTCTCCTCCAGCAGGCGCCAGGCCTCAGAGAAAGGCAGGACCTCCGGCAGCGGCAGGGCGGCTTCCGGGAACATCGCGGTGCGCCGGGCAAACAGCCGGGCGAACAGCGCTGGCACATCCGGGCAAGGGAACTCATGCCATTCGACCGCGAAGCCGAGCGCCTCACCGGCCTGGAGGGTCGCCGGACGTGGGTTCTCGGGATGGCGGTGGCCGGCGGTCTGGTTGCCGATGCTCCCCATCGGGTCGTCCTCCCCGACCGGATGCAGGAAACCCGGGCAGAGCAGGATCAGTTCGGCGGCGTCGCGCGCCTCGCTTTCGCACACCTCCAGGCCCACGGCGTGGCCGCCGGCGGTACGCGGCGTGAGCAGGAGCAGCGCCGAGGAGGTCGCGGCGCAGCGGACGCCGAGTGCAGGCGTGGCGGCGTCTAGCGAGGTCTGGTCGAGAAGCGAAGGACCGGGACGGTCGGACAGGCGGGGGATGTCGCCGATGTCGAGGCGCAGTTCGCCCGGCTTCTGGCCGAGGTCGCGGATTCTCGGCGGATAGGGACGGCGCTGGGCATCGAAGCGGTTGCCGGCGTAGGCGGCGCCGGGGATGAGGACATAGTTCTCCGCCGACCAGGGCCGGCACGACCAGACCAGCCCGGCGGCGACCCGCTCGGCGCAGCCCGCCTCGACCGTGGCGGTGAAGCGGGCCGAGCGCACGCCGGGAGCGGTCTCGGCCACATCGAGGCGCAGCAGCCAGCGGGCCCCGGCGAAATCGGCGCGCAGCTCGCGCCCCGGCACGACCGCGAGATCGAGCGTCCGGATGCGGACGCGGCGGTCATCGTGGACGGCGAGGCGGAAGAGCAGGGTGGCGTTCATGTTGATGGTCCGGTCTGTGCCTCGCGCCGCATCGCGGGGTGCGCGGTGGATATGCCGAAGACGGTCAACGAGACGAGCGCCGGGCGCAGGCCGGCTGGCCAGCCCAGGATGCGCAGGCGCAGACGCCTGGCGGTCGCGGGGGCGAACTCCACGTAGTCGATGAGCATGTCCTGCTGGCTGGCGCTGCGGTCGCAGAGCGGGGTCCACGGGCCGCCCTCCGCCAGCGCGGCCTCGAGGACATAGCGGACGGGACCGGGCAGGACGCCCCGGTCGTAATCGAGGCCCTCGTCGGTCCAGATGATGCGGGCGCAGGAGACGCTGAAATTCCGCTGCAGATTGATCTCCAGGCAGGGCTCCGGGTCACCCTCGGCGGGCTGCCACCATGTCCGCATCGAGTTGTCGAGGGCATAGAACGCATCGCGGCCCGGGGCCTCGGAGCTGGCGCGGCAGTTGCGGTTGATGGTGACGGGCAGCAGGCCGGCGTGGTTGCCTTTCCACGGCTCGGCGTTGGCGCCGGGCAGGAGGCCGGGCAGCTCGCTGGCGCCATGCGAGGCGAGATCGCCGTCCTGGTCGATCCAGACGGGATCCATGCCGATGCGCCGTTCGAACATGTGGTTCACGTTGACCAGGCAGGTGTAGAAGGCCCACAGCGAGCCGCCGGGGCCCTCGACCACGCAGCCGTGCCCAGGGGCATTGACGAGTCCATGGCGGGTGGCGAGGAACGGGTTCTTCCGTTGCGGCAGGAAGGGGCCGAGCGGCCCGTCGGACACGTAGGCCGCCATGCAGTAGGTGGTCCACTGGGTGCCCGGGCCGGCGTAGGTGAGGTAATAGACCCCGCCGCGCTTGAACATCCAGGCGCCCTCGTTGAAGTTCATGTCCCAGTCCTCATTCCAATCGCCGGAACGCTCCCACGGGTGCGCCGGATCGTGGGAGAAGAGGATCTTCGGCTCGGTGATCAGCTGGGTCGGATCCTCCGGGTCCAACTCGGCACCGAAGATGCCGGGAGCGCTGATCCCCCAATACAGGTACAGCCGACCGTCCTCGTCCGGGAAGATCATCGGATCGAGCCAGCCCTCCAGCCTGCTGCCGTCAGGCTTGCGGAATCCGCCCAGCCGCTCGAAGGGCCCGAGCGGATGCGGGGCGCGCCACAGCGGAGAATTGCAGGCGGTCAGCAGGAAGGCGCCACGATGCTTGGCGATCGTGGGAGCGTAGCCGGGGTTGCGCGGCTCGATCGGATGGTGCGTCCAGGTCGCGAAATCCGTGGAGACATAGGCGATGCCGCAGGACGGGTAGAGGTACCACGCGCCATCATGGTAGAGCACGCTGGGGTCGGCGGTCTCACGGAAGTCGCGTCTGCCGGAACGCCGCCACCAGGAGGTGTCCTGCTCCTTGCCGTAGGTGCTCATCCCGCGTGGGTAGTCCGGAAGCGGCAGGGGATTGCAGTAGGTCTTCATGGGGTCCTGGTCACGGTGACGAGCACCATGCAATGCTCGCCGACGGCGACCGGCACGCGCAGGATGCCGTCGTGCGCGGCGAGGGCGAAGTCGCAGCTCGGGATGGCGTCGAGCGCGGCGACCTCCTCGGCGGTGAAGTCGATCAGATAGCGCTCGCCGGCCCCGCGCGTGATCGGCAGGGTCTGGCATGCGGGGGCGCCGAGGATGGCCTGCACCGCCGCATCCTCCGGATCGGAGGTCTGCACGGTCACGCGCACCGGGCGATCGCGATAGGCGGCGGGCAGGTCGCGCAGGACCAGTTCGGCGCGGGGATAGCGCAGCGGCAGCGCATCCTGCATGAAGATGGTGGGCGACGCGGTCCACAGCAGCGCGCGCACGCTCGTCTCGTCCATCGTCACGAAACCGTGCAGGCCGTAGCCGGTCTGCGGATCCTGGGGCGACACGGTGGCGTCGAGGCACCGGTCGGCCAGGCGGCTGCGCAGCCACATGCCCTTGGCGTAGGGCGAGAGGGCGCTCTGTCGGCCATAGGTGAGGCAGCCGAAATGCCAGCCGCCGCCGGAGATCGGCACGAAGCGGCCGGGCTCGCGCAGGTATGCATGGTGCAGGGCCGCCGTGAAGCAGGCCATGGCGGCCTCCTTGCGCGCGGCACCGTCGAGACCGGACAGGTCTTCAATGGTGGACGGCTCGGCCAAGCCGACCTCATCGACGATGACGGGCAGGTCAGTGGGCAGGCGGTGCTTCTCCAGCAGGGTCCGCAGGCGCGCACCGAAGCCGCGGGCTATGGCGGGCGTCGATCCGGGGAAGAGGTAGGTGTGCCAGGTGAGGTAGTCGAGCCGCTTGCGCGGATCGGGGTCGGCGGCATAGCGGCCGAGGAATCCGTCGATGAAATCCCAACGCTGCTCCGGCGTGTTGATGCCGAGGCCGGCGACCGCGAGCTGGCGCTCGGGCGGCAGGTCCGCGTTGAGCTCATGCACGGCCTCATAGAGCGTGCGGAACAGGCGGTAGTGGGCGTCGCGATGGCATGCGGCGTCCGAGAAGTTGTCGAACTCGTAGTGCATCTGGATGATGCGCAGGCGCGGGCAGACGCGCAGCGCGGCGCGGATGGCCGTGAGATAGCCGAGGCGCAGGTGTTCCCAGGTGTGCCCGGGCACGCCCTCCGGGGGCAGGGGCACGGTGCCGCGCCTGGTGGACTGGAGGTAGGCGGCGAGGAACGCGTCGAGGTAGAAGGCGAGCATCACCTGCTCGGCCGAAGCCTCGGCCGCCAGCAGCCATTGCTCGAGCATGCCCCAGCCCTGCGGTTCGAGTTCGCGCGGATCATCCGCCTTCACCACGGGCGTCCATTGCTGGTAGCGGAAAAGGGAGAACCGGCGTCCCAGCGCGGCCGTCAGGGCCTCGGCCATGCGCACGCACTGGCGGTTCGGCTGCCCGCTCACGACATCCTTCGCCGGATTGCCGGTGTAGGCCTGCACCCGCAGCTCGCCCCGGTCCCACGCGCGGGAATCGGCTGCGAGGGAGACCTCCACCCGGCCGTCCGCGCCGAGCAGACGGCGGGATAGCCCCTGCGCCTGGTCGCGCCATGCGTCGAGACGCCGCCGCACGTCAGTGCGTGCGGCGGCAAGGGCGGCCTCATCGAGCCCCGAGCGCGACGACTCCTCGCGCGGCACGACGGCGCTGAGATCGCTCCACAGCGACCCCACCAGCAGGCTGGCCTCGCGATCCATGTGGCCGGTCCGCGCATGGAACTCGAAGGCCATGCGGCCGCCGGCGCAGAGCAGCGACGGATAGACGCGAAGGTGGAGGATGCCGGTGAAGCCGAGGCCGGGCGCGTCCGCAGGGGCCTGGTCGACCCGCAGCAGGTGGAAAACGGCCGTGAAGCGGCCGCTGGAGCAGCGGAGCTCCCGGCGCGGGTCCAGCTCGAGGACGACGATCTCCTCGCCCTGGCCCGCCACCTTGAGCGCGACCGCGAGGCGTTCCGCTGTGCCGAGCCCGACATGCAGAGGTATGGCGAAGGTCACCGCGCTGGCGGCCCGCTCCAGCGGCACGATCTCGCTCAGGCAACGCACGGCGCGCCCGTTGGGCGTGCCGCCGCGGAACAGGAGGTTGGCGCCATGGGCCTGGTTCCCATGCCAGTCCGTGTAGGCGCCGGACCAGTAGGACCCGGGATGCCAGCCCTGGACGCCGCGCTGGCCGTCCTCGACCACGACGGGGTCGGTGGCATCCATGCCGATGCCGTTCACGCGCCAGCGGAATTCAACCTTGGCGTCGCCGCGTAGCGGCCTCATCCCGGAGGTGTGCATGCCAGGCTCCTGTGTCGGCGTCGCTTCGTATTCCAGCCCGGAGACGGTTCGGGACAAGGCGGGGAATGCGGCACCGTTGAACCAGGATGCGGCAGGCAGGCCAGTGCAGTGCGGACTCAGACCTCGGCGAGCCGCTGCATAATGCGTACCGCCACCGCGTGATCGGATCCGGTCAGTTGGCGTAGGCGGTGAACGACCGTGAAACGGCTAATTCTTCTGCTCCTTGGCTTCCGCTGCTGCGTCCGAGGACAGATGCGTGGCGATCTGGTCGTACCAGTCGCGGTAGAGTACGAGAAAGGCTGGTTCGACGCTGGATGCCATGGCTTTCGTCAGTTGCGCCTGGATGGCCAGCCCCTGCTTTGTCGCGGCGGCCGGCTCCATCCTGCAGCAGGACGCCACGGCTTCGCGCAGCTTGGGTAGGGCCGCCGCCTCCTTGAAGAATTCCGGCATGGCGCCGCCCCACTCCTTCCGCCTGGCGGTGATCAGCTTGGTGGCGTCGGTGACGGATTCGCCCATGGTCTCCAAGATCTTTTCCCGGGTCGTCTCGTAGCGATAGAATACAGGTTCGGTCAACGCCTTCACCCGTGCGGCTCTGGCGTCATCGAGCGACAGCAGGCGTGCGGCCAACAGCAACGAAGCCTGCGCCATGGTCCGCTTGTCGGTATCTGCAGGCGCCTTCTCTGCCTCGATGATGAGTTGGTCGATGCGCTTGACGATGTCAGCGCCTGGGGCGTTCCAGTCCACGAGAACGTTTTTCATGCCGTTGGTCAAAGGCCGGAACTGTGTATTTCCGTCAATCGAGAGGATGAGCGATTCGCTCGATTGCCGTGTCGCGACCTGCCAGGCCCCGGACGGCCCAGTGGTTGCCGACTGGCCGAAGACCTTGGCCACGACTCCGGCGACGCCCTCTCCTGCATCATACTGCCCATTCCGATTCCCATCTCGATAGACCACGCCGCCAGCACGGTACATGTCTGGCCCTTTGCCCAGGACTATGCACAGGCTGGTCCCGGAGGAACTGCTGCGGACCGCCACGCCGATCTCCTGCCACGTGGGCAGGCAGGCCTCGTGACCGGCCAATTCAATCACCGGGGATCTTTTCGTCTCGGTGATACGGATGACCACCGTACAAGCCCTGGCATATGCGGTGATTATGTCTGGTGCATCCCGGGCCATCAGGACCAGGGCGCCGGTGGGATCAGGATAGGCGACCTCTCGCAGGGTTTGGCTGGCGTCCAACAGTGCTGCCTCAGGCAGCTTCGTGCCCAGATCGAGTATTTTCCCGGCGGCGAGGCTCAGCGTCGGATTGAGGAGCACTGGCGGGGGAATCGTCTGCTTGATTTTGCCTTTGGCGCTTCTCGCCCAGGTGCCTTCACGGAGTCGGACGCCACCAGAACGGATCGACTCCAAGATGACGATTTGCCCACGCCGGTAATCCGTGCGCAATTGATTCAACCTCGTCCAGGCGACAACCTCCTCCCCCGTAGGTTGCGACGATTCACCAGTAGCTGCTACGAGGAAGCAGCCGGACAGAAGCCAGAGGATGGTCAGGCGGCGCATGTGTTTCCTTCGGGGTTGCAACGCCGGTGCCCGGCTACTCGGTGGGTGAGGCAGCCCCGCCCAGGCAACGGGGAGGAGGCACGGGGGCTGAACCTGTTCATTCCGTATTGCCCATCTCGGCGGCCGTGCGGGGGTGGTCGGCGTTCTCGCGGCGCCAGGTGGCGAGGCGTTCGCGGCACGCGGCGAGGATCACGGCGCTGGCTGGATCGGCGACGAGGTTGTGCAGCTGGCCGGGATCGCTGCGCTGGTCGTACAGCTCCTCGGCGACCACGCCGCCCAGTTCGTCGCCGTAGCGCATATAGGCATGGGTGGTGGTGCGCAGCAGGCGGGCGTCCCCGAGGTCGCCGCCGCTCTGGATGACCAGGTCGCGCCGCCACTCCGCCGGGGACGCGCCCTCGGCCAGCGGGCGCAGCGAACGGCCGGGCAGGTCGGATGGCGGGGCGATGCCGGCGTAGTCGCACAGGGTCGGCAGCAGGTCCAGGCCGTTGCTGACCAGGTGCGCCGTGCTGATGCCGGCCTGGATGCGGCCGGGCAGGCGCATGATGAACGGGATGCGCACCGACTCCTCGTACTGGTACACCTTGGCGGTCATGGCATGGGCCGAGACCATGTCGCCGTGGTCGCTGGAGAACACCACCAGGGTGTTGCCGGCGAGACCGGCCTGGTCGATGGCGTCCAGGATGCGGTTGACGCAGCTGTCGGCCTTCTCGACCCAGCGGTCGTAGCCCCACAGGTAGGCGCGATGCTGGTCCGGGGTCCAGGAGCGGGCGGCGTTGTAGTTCTGCTTCTCGCCCCAGACCTTGCGGACATGCGGCGGGATCGTGCTCGGATCCTTGGCCTTGCGCTGCAGGGCGCCGACCACCTCCGGAGTCGCCGAGGACGGTCCGAAGTTCGCCGGCAGCGGCGGGCAGCGGGCGATAAAGTCCGGGGTGCGGGCGTCGGCCGGCCAGGGCAGCTGGGGGTCGTCGCGCGGATCCTCGTGGCGATGCAGCACGCAGCAGGAATGCGGCTGGAACAGCGAGGTGACGAGGAGGAACGGCCTGTCGTGGGACCGCTTGAGGTAGTCGATACTGGCGACGGTGGCCTGCTCGTCGCCCATCGGGGCGATCACCTCGAAGCCGTGGCCCTCGGGCATGGTCTGCTTGGGCAGGTGCCATTTGCCGGCATAGGCGGTGGCATAGCCGGCATTGCGGAAGACCCAGCCCATCTCCTGCTGGCGGCCGGATGCGGGCAGGCCCAACCCGTTGCCCATGACGCCGACGGCATGCGGCATGCGGCCGCTGAACATGCTGGCGCGCGAGGGCGTGCACAGCGGGTAGGTGCAGTAGGCGGCATCGAAGCGCACGCCTTCGCGCGCCAACCGGTCCATCCCTGGCGTGGCCAGGCGTCCGGGGGCGAGGTGGCCCATCGCCGCAGCCGTCTGCTGGTCGGTGAAGATGTACACAATGTTGGGGCGGACCGGCGCCGGATCGGCGGCCAGGGCGGCCGCGGCCAGCAGGGTCGGGAGGAGCGGTCGGATGGTCATGGGGCCTTTCAGTGCTCAGCGCGGCGACGGCGATGCCTGCGCTGCGTCCAGCCTATGGTCCGGGCCTGGACCGAACATGTCAGGCCGGTGCGGCGGCATGTCCCGGCGGGCCGCTGGGATCGTCGTCCACGGTCAGCGCGGACAGGTCGTAACCGTCCATGACATGGCGACGGCAGGCACGATGCCCAGGATGGATGATGGAGTACCTGCGCATGCGCCAGACGCCAACCGTCCCTGCCCTCCGTCCGGCCCTTGCGGCCCTGCTCGTGGGCCTGACCTCCTTCTGCCCGGCCGCCGAGGGCACCATCGTCACCGTGACCGGCGAGGTGACCGTGCCGGCCAGCGCGATCAATCCGGTCGGCGTGCACGGCTGGGGATCGCAGGGGCCGATCAACTACTTCGCCGGCAACCTGCTGCTGGATGCCGGCTTCGAGCCGCAGGAGGTCCGGGCCGTGCGCCGCGTGGTGTCGGTCGGCGAGCAGGACGGCCGACGCTTCATCCGCATCGACGAGGGCGGCACCTCCAACTACCTGCAGTGGGCCAGCGGCGCCTTCAGCGGCACAAGCTTCCGCGCCTACCGCCTGGAGGGCACGGACGGCTCCCTGAAGGGCACTGCGGCCACCGCCGCCCGCCCGCTGGGCGCCTTCACCATCCCGGCCGCCGAGTCGCCCGGACTGCCGCAGGGCGGCTGGCTGGCGCCGATGCCCGACGACTACGCCGCCTACCGCAAGCTCGACGGCGCAGCCAAAGACCGCCTCGAAGAGCAATGCCTGGTGTACTACGACGGGCCCGAGGCCCTGCGCGTCGATGATGTGGTGATGTTCGCCCGCCGCGAGACGCAGCTGCCCGCCACGATCTACCATCCGCGCAAGGCGGCCGAGGCGCGCATCGCCCGCTTCTGGCAGTTTCCCGGGGCCACCGCCACCCAGGTGGCGCACAGCGGCGCCATCCCCGCGGGCATGGACGCCGGCGACAGCCACCTGCGCCTGGTCGCCAGCGGCGAGGCGACGGCGCTGCACATCGGCTTCCGCGGTCCGGACAAGATGTCCTTCTACGGCCAGCTCGAGCCGGGGGTGCGCTACGCCTTCTCGGCGTGGATGCGCCGTCCCGAGGGCAGCGGCGCGGTGCGCCTGACCTTCGCCACCGCGAGCGAGGGCGGCAAGCCGCCGCAGGCGGGCAGCTATTTCGGCACCCCGCTCGGCGGCGAGGTGACCCCGGACGGCACCTGGCGGCGCCACAGCGTTGAGTTCACCGCCCCGGAGCGGCCAACCGGCAAGACCGCGATGCATGGGGCCGCCATCGTCTTCTCCGGCGGCACGCTGGAGCTGGACGATGTCCGCCTGCAGCCGGTGTACGAGGCGGGGGACGCCGAGCGCCCCTTCGTCATAAACCGCACCATGATGGCCGCCCTGCTCGCCAGCCAGCCGGCGGGCCGCAAGGGCACGCTGCGCACCTGGGCGGCGATGAACGAGAACACGATGCTCGACAACCTGGCCTGGCAGGCCGGCGACCGCAGCTATCCCAGCCTGCCGAAATGCCTGACCATCGCCGAGGCGACCGGCCGTTCGGCCGACGACCGCATGGTGCCGTGGGTGAATGTCCAGCTGAGCCACAGCGAGGCCGAGCTGCACGGCATGATCGAGTTCCTCGCCGCGCCGTGGGATCCCGCCAGCGACACGGCCGCCAGCAAGCCCTACGCCGCGCGCCGGGCCGCGCAGCGCGGCCACGGCCGGCCGTGGACCGCCGACTTCCGCGAGATCGTCCTCGAGTTGGGCAATGAGAGCTGGCACAACCGGGGCGCCGGCTACATCGGCATCGGCCGCTACAACGCCGTGCACAGCTTCGGCCACGATTACGGACTGTTCGCCCGCTACCTGATCACCGCGATCCGCGCCTCGCCGCACTGGGCGGCGGCCGGCGGCCGCATCCGCATCGCCATCAACGGCAACTACACGGCCGGGATCGGACCTGACGGCAAGGTCGAGGGCTACGGCCCGCAGGCGACCTCCGCCTGCGGCCTGCACGACTACGAGACGCACGCCAACTATGTCGGGCCGAAGTGGGAGCTGGGCGAGGCGGCCAGCGACACCATCGCCGACGACGCCTACCGCAGCTACCTGCTGTCCGGCATCGAGGGCCGCGAGCGCCTGGCCGACTACCGCACCGCGCTGGAGGCGAACAACCGCGCCCTCGGCACCACCGTGCGCATCGCCGGCTATGAGGGCGGGCCCTCGGGCTTCATGACCGACAACAGCGATCCCGACCACCCCAGCGAGCAGATCGGGCGCAGCCGGGCCAGCGCCGTCGCGGTGGCCGACATCTTCGCCAGCTCGTGGGAGGCCGGCTGGGTCTGGCAGACCAGCCTCAACTTCGGCCAAGGCATCAAGTGGTCGCAGTTCAGCCCGCTCAGCGATGGATTCCGCCCCGACCCGGGCTGGCTGGCGATGAGCCTGCTGAACCGCACCATGGGCGAGGGTGATGTGCTGCGTGTCGCCGTGGCCGGGGCCCCCGAGGTGGTGTTGCAGAAGCCCGACCAGGTGAAGCAGCGCGGCAAGAATCCGCCCAAGCGCATCCCCGGCGAACGGCTGGTCCATCCGCAGGTCGGCGCCTACGCCAGGCGCGATGGCGACCGCCTGACCACCCTGCTGGTCAACCGCAGCTTCGACCAGGCCTGCACCGTCGCCCTGGTCCTGCCCGCGACCCCGACGACGCTGACCCTGCACACCCTCTCGGGCGGACCCAAGGACACCAATCGCGGAGCCGCCCGCGTCGCCATCGTGTCGCGGCCGATCACCCCGGCCGACGCCGGCGCCATCGTCCTGGAACCGGCCAACCTGTTCCTGGTCGAGGCGCGGCTGCCGCGCTGAACGCGCGGCCGTTGCCCTGGGGTGGGCAGCCCGGCATGCTGCCCGTATGCCCGCATCGCAGCCTGTCCGCCCGGCTGGTGGCACCGTCTATACGGCCACCTGGTACCGCCGCGCCGCCGACCCGCGCCTGCACATCCAGGCCATCGGCGTGCGCAAGGACATGCCGGCGGGCGGCTTCACCTATCGCGGCCGGCATCGCTGCTGGCAGCTTATGATCTTCCACGATCCGGTGCGCCTGTCAGCAGCCGGGTGCCCCGAGGTGGAGGTGCCGGCGCAATCGGCGGTGCTGTGGTCGCTGACGCAACGTCCGGCCTGGTACGGACATCTGCGGCAGCCGTGGTCGCATTCGTGGGTGCTGGTCACCGGCAGCATGTGGGACGGTCTGCTGGCAGCCTGCCCGCTGCCGCTGCTGACGCCCCTGCCCCTGCCGCAGCCCGGCGCGGCAGCGCTGTGCCTGAACGGTCTGGCGCTGGAGCTGTCCAGCCAGCGGCAGCCGGACGCGGACATCCTGTGCTGCCATCTCGCCATCCTGGTGCGCCAGCTCCATCGCGGTGCCGGTGCTGCCAACGACGACCGCCGCATGTGGTGGGCGCGCAGCCACCTCGACCAGCACCTCGACCGCCACATCGACCTTGCCGTGCTGGCCCGCGACCAGGGCATGTCGGTGCGCCAGTTCTCGCGCTGCTTCGTCGCCGCCTGGGGCCTGACGCCGCAGGCCTACCACCTGCAGGCGCGCCTGGCGCACGCGGCCGGTCTGCTGCGCCAGCCCGGCATGACGGTGGCCGAGGTCGCCCGGCAGGTCGGCTATGCCGACGGCTTCACCTTCTCGAAGGCCTTCTCGCGCTGGGCCGGGGTGCCGCCGACGCGCTTCCGCTGAGCGGCAGTCAGCTGCGACCGGCATACAGCGGCAGCGTCACCAGATGCTGTTGCCGTAGCGGCAGCACCTCCCACACCAGATCGCGCCGCTGGCCGCCGCAGATCTCGCGCACCAGCACATGCGCCGGGCCCTCGAACGAGCGGTTGGCCTTCCAGTCGGTGGTCGAGGCCGAGACGCTGACCGAGGAGTCCTCGTTGAGCACGGTGGGCCGGGTCGCACCGCCGGCGTGGTACTGCCGCACCTGGTTGAAGATGCCGCCGAGGATCTCGCTGCGGCCGCCACCGCGGGTGAGGAAGGCGGTCGAGGGGTTCTCGGTCTTGAAGCCAAGCACCCACAGGTCGCCGCCGTCGTTGACCACTTGTTCGTGGGCGCGTTCCGGGTTGAGCTGACGCGCCCACACGCGCTGGCCGCGGAAGCGGAAGCCGGGCAGATCCTCGTGGCCCTCGCAGGTGCAGGCGCAGTTGTCGATGAACACGCGCGAGCCGGGGATGGTGTTGGCGTACAGCGCGCAGTACTGGGTGTGCAGGTCGCGCAGCACCAGGTCGCGCACGCCGTCGTGTTCGATCAGCCGGAAGGGGCCATGGAAGCCGGTCATGGTGAACAGGCGTTCGATGAGCAGCGGGCGCGGGCCGTCGCCCACCAGCAGCACGCCGCGGTCACGCCGCTGATGCAGGGCCGGCCCGGCTTCGAGGTCGGCGAAGGCGAAATCGAGGCGCTCGACCTGCGCCGGGATGCGGATCGGCGCGTCGAGCCGGAAGCGCCCGCGCCCGAAGCGCAGCCCACGCGCGCCGCTGGCGCAGGCCGCGGCGATGGCCGGGCCGGCGTCGGTGAGCCCGTCGCCGGGCGCCGCCACCTCGACCCAGTCGGCGTCGGCCAGCGGCACGGCCGGCGGATCCTCGACCGGCAGGCGCAGGGTCGCCGCCGGCTGGTCGGGGAAGAGGCGGATCGGCGCGTGGCTGCTCCATTCCGCCACTGCGGGGCCGGGTTCGTCACCACCCTCGCGATGGGCGATGGCGACGGCGCGTTGCGGACAGGACAGGTCGCGCACCAGGCAGGCGCCATCGCGCACCTCCACCGCCGGGCGCGGGCCGGGATCCCGGGCGGTGAGGCCGAGGGCGACGACATGGGCGGCGGTCCCCGCCACCACCAGGGCCGGCGCGGCGCCGCTGACGACGATGCGGTGCAGGGCGAGGTTGTGGTCGCGGCAGAAGACGCCGGCCTCGGCCTGGCCGGTCAGCTCGGCGTCCTCGACCACGCTGTACAGCCGGTGGTGCAGGAACTGCAGGCCGTGGCGGAAGCCGCTGACCCGCACGCGCTGGATCAGGGCGCAGCTGCTGTTCCATTTGCGGATGGCGATGCCGGCGAGGCCGGCGCCGTCACCCGAGCGCACCTCGACCTCGCGCACCGCCCCGGTGTTGTTGCAGTAGAAATCGATCCCGACCGCCCCCGGATTGCCGCAGCCGGTGTCCACCGTCAGGCCCTCGATGGTGTTCTGCATGCACACCGCGCTCTTCAGGCCGCGCAGCACCTCGATCACCGCCCGGCCATCCGGGGTGGCGAAGGCGGGGCAGCGGTCGTCCAGGCGGATGACGGTGCGCCCGGGTCCGGCACCCTGCCAGTGGATGCCGCGCGCCAGGTGGTCGCCGTTGCGGCTGTTCACATGGTCGCCCCAGCCGTAGCCGATCGTGCCACTGACGCGGTACACCCCGGCGGGCAGGTAGAGGATCCGCGCCGGCGGCGCGTCGCGGTGGAAATGCACGCCCTGCGGCCGGGTCTCCGGCCCTTCGGCCTGCGCGCCGGGCGCCGCCATGCGCGCGATCGCGGCCAACTGCAGCGCGCGGTCGTCAGCCAGGGCGTCATCCAGCGCCTGCCGCAACGCGGCGGTGCAGTCGCGGGCGCCGGTCGGATCGCAGTGGTAGGGCGCGGCGGTGACATCGACGAGGACGCTGGTCATGCCGGCATCGTGCCGCGCCTGGTGCGGACTCCATGTCCCGACCTGCCAGGGCCATGTCGGCGCCGGACAAGGATGGACTACGACGCGAGGCCTGGCCACAGGGCCAGGCGGCCCGCCATCATCTCGTCGGCCAGGGCGGCCAGCGGCGCGCCCACGGCCTCATCGACCGGGCACCAGCCGGCGAGCACCTGGCGCTCGCGCTGCGCGGCGGCGCTGGCGCCGGTGAGGGCGCGGTACCACAGGCAGGCGTTGAGATAGCCGGCACGGTAGCCGAGGTGGTGGCGATCGGGATCCTGCCAGCAGCGGTCCGGCCAGCGCCGCTCGGCCAGGGCCAGGGTCGCGGCCCATGGCACCACGGCGGCGCCGTGTTCCGCCCCGATGCGGTCGTAGGCCTCCTGGATGCGCAGCCGGTCGTCGGGCGTGTGGCGTGCCGGGGCGCTGTAGGCGTAGAGCAGCGGCACGGCCCCGGCAGCGCGCACCCGCCCGATCAGGTCCGGCAGGTGCGCGGCGAAGGACTCCGGGCGCTCCAGTGGACCCGCCGAGCTGTCGGTCAGCGCCACGGCATCGCATCCACCGGTGGCGATGCGCGTCGCGACGGCGGGGTGCGCCGCGAGATGGGCGATGTCCTTGCCGCCGAAGCAGAGCTGGTCGGTCTCCAGGCGCAGGTGGTCGTGGTGCATCGCCACCATGCGCGCCAGGGTCTGCGGAATGGCCCAGTAGAAGACGCCGCTGTGGCCGACGAAGAGCAGCCGACGGCGCTGCGCCTGCGGTGCAGCCGGTGGTTCCACCGGCATGCCGGGGGAGGCCAACGCGTGGTGGGCCATGGCCGGCTCGCGATCCGCCGCATCGCGATGCACCTCGATCGCGTACAGTGCCGCGCCAGCGGAGAAGCGCAGGCGCAGGCCGTCGGCTTCGGCGACCAGGCCGCTCAGGTCGATCCACGCGGCGCGGGCGAAGCCGCCGGCGAGCTGGGCCGGGGTGATCGGCGGCGAGGTCCACGCGCCATTGCCGACCGTGAAGCGGCGTTCGAGCACGGCCAGCGCCTGGTGCGTCTCGGCGACCAGCAGGCGCACCCGGTAGCGACCAGGCGGCAGCGGCAGCAGGCAAGACTCCAGCCCGTGGCATTCGCGGCGCAGCACCGGCGCCAGCCAGGCGGGATGCAGCGGCAGGTCGGGATCGCGGGCGGCGAGCGCGCCGCCGGTGCGGATCCAGCAGTGGCCGGACGGATCCGCGCCGGCCTCCCAGCGGCGTCCATGGCCATCATGCCACGCGGTCTCCAGGCCGCAGGCGAGGCGCAGCACGGCGGTGTCCTGGCGGTCGTCGGCGTCGGGGTGGGTCGGCAGCGGGGGCGGTACGGTCATGGGCAGCGGCGGGCGGAGGCAGCATGCCAGCCGGTGGCCGGCCGGCCATGTCCAGGGTGGCCTGGGCATGTCCCGAGCCGTCGGAGCGGGAAACCTGCTGCGCCTGGCCGATGACCATGCAGATGATGACATCCTGATCTACCTGGATGAGGATCTGGTAGCACGTGGCCGGCTGCCCGACACCGGCGTCGAGCAGGTGAGGTGATGGGGCTGAGGGTCGCGCTGAGTTCCATCGGCCGGCAGCCGCAGCGCCACGTGCACCAGGTTGCGGTCTTCACCGTGCCGTCGATGCTGCTGACCCCGGGCTGGCACGAGGCAGTGCTGCACGGCCGAGGCTGCGCCGAGGTCTTCCTCGATCCCGACCCCGCCGCCTCGGCC
Organism: bacterium; assembly: GCA_020047915.1. Lineage (GTDB taxonomy): Bacteria > Planctomycetota > UBA11346 > UBA11346 > UBA11346 > UBA11346. Next base: position 21,787 of record JAIFND010000114.1, read on the forward strand.
GCGATCGCCCTCGACCCCGCCGGCATCACCATCGTCCAGGTCGACATCCCATGAACAGCATCCCCCGCACCTGCTTCGCCAGCGACAATTATGCCGGCACCTGCCCCGAGGCCTGGGCGGCCCTGGCCGCGGCCAATGCCGGGCATGCGATCTCCTTACCGAGGCCGCCTGCCGCGCCATCGCCCAGCTCTTCGGCTGCGACTGCGATGTGTATTTCGTCTTCAACGGCACCGCCGCCAACTCGCTGGCCCTGGCGGCGCTGTGCCAGAGCTACCACAGCGTGATCTGCCCGGATAGCGCGCATGTCGAGACCGACGAGTGCGGCGCCCCGGAATTCTTCTCCAATGGATCGAAGCTGCTATGCGCGCGCAGTGAGCACGGCAAGGTCGCGCCCGCAGCGGTCGCCGAGCTGGCGACGCGGCGGCGCGACATCCACTTCCCCAAGCCGCGTGTGCTGAGCATCACCCAGACCACGGAGGCCGGCACCATCTACACTCCCGACGAGGTCCGCGCCCTGCACGAGGTGGCCGCGCGGCACGACCTCAAGCTGCACATGGACGGCGCGCGCTTCGCCAACGCCGTCGCCGCCCTCGGCTGCGATCCGGCGGAACTCACCTGGAAGGCTGGCGTCGATGTGCTGTGCTTCGGCGGCACCAAGCAGGGCATGCCGGTGGGCGAAGCGGTGGTGTTCTTCGACCGTGGCCTCTCGGCCGATTTCGCCTGGCGCTGCAAGCAGGCCGGCCAGTTGGCCTCGAAGATGCGCTACCTGACCGCACCCTGGCCGGCGTTGCTGGCCGATGGCGCCTGGCTACGCCACGCCGGCAACGCCAACGCCAACGCCGCCCGCCTGGGCGCCGCGCTGGCGACGCTTCCCGGGGTCGAACTGCTGCATCCGGTGCAGGCCAACGCCGTCTTCGCCCGCCTGCCACCGCCGCTGGCGGCCGGACTGCGCGAACGTGGCTGGCGCTTCTACGACTTCCTCGGTGGCGGTGGCGCGCGCTTCGTCTGCGGCTGGGACTGCCAGCCGGCGTGGATCGACGCGCTGCTGGCCGACGCCCGCGCCCTGGGCTGAGCCGGCGCGTGTTCAGCGACGGCTGACCAGACCCAGCACCACCAGGTCGTCGGCCTGCGCTCCGAGCTTGCCCACGCCAAAGACGCCGCCATTCGCCTCCAGACCGGCGAAGACGATGCGCAGCTCCACCGGGCTGGCCAGACGGCGCAGCGCCGGGATGGCCGAGAGGTCGGCACTGACCTTGATGCAGATACCGGACATCAGCCGGCCGCCAGTTTTTATCGGCCGGCCAGCGGCAAAGGGCGCTTCACCGACCTTGATGCCCCCTGCCACACCTCGAGACGCGGCTGCAGATCGCCATCCCCACAGCGGGATGCTCTGGTTCGTCCCGTCAGCGTGCCTGGGCCGCCGCAACGTACTCCACTGTCCGCCCGGCGGCGGCCATGCCGCGGCGCACGATGGCGATGTCGAGGGCTGCGTCGGCCACGCTCACCAGACGCCGCGGCAGCGGCTTGCCGTCCAGTACCGTGTCGGAGAACTCATCATACTGGGTGCGGGCGAAAGCCGGCACCGGGATGATCTTCTTCTCGCCCTTGCGCGAAGCGTGGATGCCGCCCTCGCCCAGGGTCAGGCGCCAGCCCTGGTCGGTGACCAGGAAGAACTGGTCGATGTGCTCGCGCTCGTTGCCCGCGGTGCTCCACACCTGCAGGTCGGCGGCCCAGGTGATGAAGAGGTGGGCCGAACCGCCGCCAACGAAGTCGAGCTTGAGAAATTCGGTGTCCTTGCAGGCCAGCTCGGGGTGGCTGTGGGTGTCGGCGAACAACGTGCCGCGTACCGCCACGCGACCCATCAGGTAGCGCGCCGCATTGAGGTTATGGACCATCGCATCCAGGAAGGGGCCGCCGTTGGCCTGCGGATCGGTGGCCCAGCTGTTCCACTGCGGATAGTGGTGGATCCAGTCCTGCTTGTAGAGCGCCAGCCTGCCGAGCGTGCCGCCATCGAAGAGGTCCTTCAGCGCCTCGACCGCGGCGTTGCCGCTGCGCGAGTAGATCACGCCGAAGGGGATCTGGGCGGTGGCCTTGGCGATCGCGGCGCATTCGGCCTCGTCGCTGGCCAGAGGCTTGGTCGCGATGATCGCCTTGCCGGCGGCTGCGGCCTGCTCGACCAGCCCACGTCGCACCTGCGGCGGCACGAAGAGGGCGACGGCGTTGATCGTGGGGTCGGCGAAGGCCTCCTCGGGCGTGGCCAGGACGCGGCCGCCCAGTTCCTTCGCCCACTTCTCAGCGCGGACGCGGTCGGGGTCGTAGAGGGCGGCGACGGTGGTGCGCTTCGAGGCCTTGAGGTCGCCGGCCTGCCAGCGCAGGAAGTCGCCGCAGCCGAAGATCGCGAGGTTGAGGTTGGTGCTCATGGTGGGTTCCTTGATCTGTGAGGTCAGGCGACGACCGGCAGGGGCTTGCCGATCGCGGTGTAGGCGGCGGTCATCGCGGCGATACAGCGGTCGAGGAAGGCGTTGTTGCCCGCCTCGACCACCTGGCGGGCCGGGTCGGCCTCGTACCAGGCGATGGTGCGACGGATGCCTTCGCGCCAGGGGATGCGCGCCTGCCAGCCGGGGACGAAGGCCTTGATCTTGCTGTTGTCGAACACTGCGGAGGCGGCCTTGTCGCCATGCAGATTGCCCCGGTGCCAGGGCTCGACCGCCGCCACCAGATCGCTCGGCACATGCACGATGCGTGTCGGCACTCCGACCGCGCGACCGATCTCGCGGTAGATCTCATCCCAGGTCAGCACCTCGTCGCTGGTGATGTGAAAGGCCTCGCCGACCGCCGCCGGATTGCCGAGCAGACCGTAGAGTGCCCGGCAGAAGTCCTCGGCGTGGGTGATGGTCCATAGCGACGTGCCGTCCCCATGCGCCACCACCGGCACGCCGCGCTTCACGCGATCGACCAGGGTGTAGTCCGTCCAGCCGCCAAGCGCAGTCGGGATGACGGTGTCATAGGTCAGCGAGGGCCGGATGATGACGGTGGGGAAGCCCTGCTTGCAGAGCAGCTCCAGGCACTGCTCCTCGCAGGCGATCTTGTCGCGCGAGTAGTCCCAGTACGGGTTGATCAGCGGAGTGGACTCGGTCACGAGGTAACGGGCGAGCGGTTTCTGATACACCGACGCCGAGGAAACAAAGATGTACTGCGCCGTGCGCCCGGCGAAGACGCGCGCATCACGCGCGACATCCTCGGGCTTGAAGGCGATGAAATCGAGCACGGCATCGAAGGTGGTGCCGGCGGTCGCGGCGACGAGGGCGGCCTCATCCCTGGCATCGCAACTGACCTGCCGGGTACCGGGAATGGGGTTGCGCTTGCCGCGGTTGACCAGCCAGGTCTCATGGCCGGCCTCCACGAGCTGGCGGGTGAGCGAGGCGCTGATGTTGCCGGTGCCGCCGAGAAGCAGGACGCGCATGGTGTAGGTCTCCGCGCTGCACGGTAGTCCACTGACGGACGCCTTTCCACTCGCCTTGGAACCTGTTTCTCTCATCCTGTGATCTCATGCACCTCACCTGGGCAGGCCGCGCCCGGCGCCATGAAGGCCACGAACTGGTCCGGCTGTCCTGCGCCTCGGGCGCGCTGCTGACGGCGCACGACCATGACTTCCCCGAGCTGTTCTGGGTCGAGCGCGGGGTCTGCAGCCATCTCGTGGGCGGATCACGTACCGACCTGCCAACCGGGTCGTTGGTCTTCATCCGGGCAACGGATGTCCATCAACTGCGCGCCGACGCCGGATCCTTCACCATCTGCAACATCACGCTGAATCCGGCCTGGGCTGCCGATCTCGAGGAACGCCACGGCCAAGCCTGGCGCTGGGCCTGGCCCCGACAAGGCGCTCCGCGCACCCTACGACTCGGTGCCCAGGACCTGGCCCAACTCGGAGGCTGGTTCGAAGCGCTCTGGCCGCAGGCCCCCGATCGCCTCGCCACCGAGGGTTTCATCCTCGATGTGCTGCGCCTGGTGCTGCCACAACGGGGCACGATGCGCGATGCCGCACCGGTATGGTTGCGTACCACCCTGGCCGCGCTACGTGATCCGACAGTATGCGCCCAGGGTATACCCGGACTGGTGCGTCGCGCCGGGGTCTCGCGCGAGCACCTGGCGCGCGCCTGCCGGCGCTATCGCCAGCGCTCGCCCGGCGAACTAGTCGCCGAGGCGCGTACCGACCAGGCCTGCCGGCTGCTTCGCCACACCGACGACAGCATGATTGACATCGCGGACGCCTGCGGCTTCGGCAGTCCGGCACAGTTCTACCGCCGTTTCCACGCTCGTTTCGGCAGGTCGCCGGCAGCCTGGCGGCGCAGCGAACGGAGGGATGCCGAACATCAGGGATGAAATGCACCTGTCGCTCAGCCCTTCCGCTGGTCTGATAGATGGGGCGAACGGCCGAAATGACGGCGGTAGGCCCGCGACACATAGTAGCGGTCGCAGAAGCCGAGTTCGGCGGCGACCTGCGGCAGGGTCGCGCCCTGGGCCAGCCGACGTCGCGCCGCCTCCAGGCGGAGGCCGCGGACATAGCGGGCGAAGCTGGTGCCGAAGGCGGCCGGGAAGCGGTGGCTGAGGAATGATGGCGAGCGCCCGACCGCCCGCGCCACGCCGGCGAGGCTGAGCTTGTCGCCAAGGTGGGCCTGGATGTGCCGGCGCGCAGCCTCGGCCCAGGGCAGTTGCGGCACGCGTAGCGCCGCATTCGCGGCGAGATGCTCGGTCAGCCACTTGAGCAGGTCGGCGAGATCGCGCAGCCGCACCGCGTCGGCCAGGGGCAGGCGCAGACGCAGCGCCTGGAAGCGCGCCGGGCGGTCGGCGGGCGGGTCGTCGCCAGGGCGCAACTGGCCGAACATGATGGCGCCGAGGTAGGCGCCGTCGCGTCCGTAGAGCGGGATGACGCCTTCGACCAGGCCGTCGTGGCAGCGGTAGATGCGGATCTGCCGGCCGCGCTTGGCCTCCTCGAGATGCCGGCGGTCGCAGGCAAGGCAGCGGGCGGCGAAGGCCGCATCGCGCCGACGGGTGGCGCAGTAGGCGCTGATCGGCTTGACCTCGAAGCCGTCGGCCTCGACCCCGTCGAGGTCGAAGAAGGTCACGCGCACATCGAAGAGGCGGCGCAGCAGGCCGAGCGCCGAGGCCAGCTCGGGGCTGGCCTGGCGCAGCAGACCGGGCGGGATCTCCGGATGCTCTGGCATGCGTGCCGGATCATCCATGACCATGCCACGGCGTCCATCGCCGGGTTGCGCCGGAGCGCGAGCATGGCCAGCATGACCCTCACCGATCCAGCCCCCGCCGCCTGCACCTTCGCCCTCTTCCTCGGCAATCGCGGCTTCTTCCCCTCCTCGTGCATCGCCGCCGCGCGCACCGAGCTGGTCGCCGCCCTGGCCGCCGGCGGCCATCGCGCCCTGATCGCACCCGAGGACGGCATGCGCCATGGCGCGGTCGAGACCGCCGCCGAGGGCCGGGCGTGGGCGCGCTGGTTCGCCGCGCACCGCCACGAGGTCGACGGCGTGATCCTGTGCCTGCCCAACTTCGGCGATGAGAACGGCGCAGTCGCGGCGATGCAGGACGCCGGCGTGCCGATCCTGGTCCACGCCTATCCCGACGAGCTGACGCAGATGGCCCCGGCCACGCGCCGCGACGCCTTCTGCGGCAAGATGAGCGTGATGGACGTCTTCCGCCAGGTCGGCATCCGCTTCACCGCCCTGAAGCCGCATGTGGTGCATCCGGCCAGCGCCGCCTTCCAGGCCAACCTCGCGCACTTCGCCGCCGTCTGCCGGGTGGTGAAGGGCCTGCGCCGCTGCACCATCGGGGCGATCGGCGCACGGACCACCGCCTTCAAGACCGTCCGCGTGGACGAGGTGGCCCTGCAGTCGGTCGGCGTGACGGTCGAGGCGACCGACCTCGCCGATGTCATGGCCCGCGTCCGCGCCCTGGCCGACCAGGACGGCGATGTCCTGGCCAAGGCGGAACGCCTGCGCGGCTACACCGACTTCACCCAGGTCCCGGGCAGACCCTTCCTCGCCCTGTGCAAGCTGGGCGTGGCCCTGGACCAGATCTCCCAGGAGCTGGGCTGCGATGCCATCGCCCTGCGCTGCTGGATCGAACTGCAGAAGGAGCTGGGCATCTCGCCCTGCGTCCTGCTCTCCGAACTCAACGATCGCGGCCTGCCCGCGGCCTGCGAGGTCGATGTCGGCAACGCCGTGGTCATGCGCGCGCTCAAGGCCGCGACCGGCGGGCAGACCACCCTGCTCGACTGGAACAACAACTACGGCGACGATCCCGACCGGGTGATCCTGTTCCACTGCGGCCCTGTGCCGCAGGGCCTGATGCTGGGCCGCGGCACGGTGACCGACCATGTGCTGCTGCAGCCGGTGCTGGGCGAGGGCTGCAGCTACGGCTGCAACACCGGACGGATCCGGCCTTTCGACTTCACCTACGGCGGCCTGGTCACCGATCGCGGCCGGGTCGAGGTCTATCTGGGCGAGGGTGCCTTCACCGCCGATCCGGTGCCGGCCGACTTCTTCGGCTGCGCCGGGGTGGCGCGCATCCCCGATCTGCAGGAGGTCCTGCTGACCATCGCCCGCCAAGGGCACCGCCACCATGTCGCCCTCGCCCCGGGCCGTGCGCGCGACGCCATGGTCGAGGCGATGGGCGGCTACCTCGGCTACAGCGTGACGAGGTTCGCATGAGCCTGGTGACCGGCCGTAGCCCCGTCCTGCGCCAGTATGCCGAGGCCGCGGCCAGAGGCTGGACGCTGCCCTGCTTCGGCACCGAGAACCTGACCACCAGCGAGGCCTGCCTGGCGGCGGCCCAGGACCTGGCCGAGCGTCGCGGCTGGCCGCGCATCCCGCTGATCCTCGCCCTGACCATCACCTACGCGCACCGGCCGCAGGCCGTGCTCTACACCCACAGCCGGGCCTGGGACACCGGTCTGCGCCTGGCGCTCGCCGACATCCAGGTACTGACCCGGCCAGACGGCCCCTATCCGCGCGTCGACTGCATGCTGCACCTCGACCATGCCCAGCACGACAGCGATCACGTCCTGCTCGAGGACTGGGACCTGTCGGCGTTCAGCTCGGTGATGTACGACGCCTCGACCCTGCCGCTGGCCGGGAACATCGCTGCCACGACGCGCTTCGTCGAGCGGCGCGGCGGCGAACTGGTGATCGAGGGCGCCTGCGACGAGATCGTCGATGCCGGCGGAACCGAGGACTCGCCGCTGTCGAGCGTGGCCCAGGCCGAGGCCTTCGCCGCCACCGGCGTCGATCTGATGGTCGCCAACCTCGGCACCGAGCACCGCGCCAGCGCCGCCAGCCTGCGCTACCGCGGCGAACTCGCCCGCCAGATCAGTGCGGCGGTCGGCCGCCGCCTGGTGCTGCACGGGGCCAGTTCGGTCGGCGCCGAGCAGGTCGCCGGCCTGTTCGCCGACGGCGTGGTGAAGTGCAACCTGTGGACGGCGCTCGAGCGCGACACCAGCCCGGCACTGCTGACCGAGCTGGTGCGCCGCTCCGGCCGTGCGGCCGGGACGGCGACCGCCCGCCGCCTGCAGGCCGAGGGCCTGCTCGGCCCGGCCAGCGCGGTGGACGAGGCGGCCGCGCTCGCCCACTGCACCACCGCGGCGCGTCAGGAGATCGTCTTCACCGGGATGAAGGCGATCGCGACGCGCTACCTCGAGCAATGGTACCGGGCCAGCGAGCAGAAAGCCGCATGAGCTCGATCGGCCTGGACATCGGCACCAGCGGCGCCAAGGCCCTGCTGGTCGACCCCGAGGGCCGCGTGCTGGCGCGCGCCGCCCGCCCCTACGTCATCACCTCGCCCGAACCCGGCGCTGCCGAATTGGATGCGCGCACCGTGCTCGCCGCCGCCGAGGCAGTGGTGGCCGAGGTGGCGATGGCGGCGCCAGGCACGGCGCGGGCCGTCGGCGTCAGCTGCCAGGGCGAGGCGGTGGTACCGGTCGACCGCGCTGGCGAGCCGCTCGCTCCGCTGCTGGTCTCCAGCGACAGCCGTCCGGCCGCGGTCATCGCCGCCGTGCTGGCCGAGGTGCCGGCCGAACGCATCTACGAGCGCACCGGCCACACCCCGGCCGCCTTGTTCACCCTATTCAAGCTGCGCTGGCTGGCCGAGCGCCAGCCGCAGCTGCACGCCCGCGCCCACCGCTTCCACTGCGTCGAGGACCTGCTGCACCGGCGTTGGGGCCTGGAACCGGCGATGGGCCTGCCGCTGGCCGGACGCACCCTGCTGTGCGATGTGCGTCGGCAGGCCTGGGATGCCGAACTGTGCCGGGCCGCCCGCGTCGATCCGGCGCAGCTCGCCCGTCCGCTGCCCAGCGGTGCGGTGGTCGGAGCCCTGCCCACGGCGCTGACGGCGCGCCTGGGCCTGGCCGCCGGCTGTGTGGTGGTCGCGGGCGGCCACGACCAGTGCTGCGCCGCCCTTGGGGCCGGGGCGGTGCTGCCCGGCCAGGCGGTCTATGGCTGCGGCACGGTCGAATGCATCACCCCGACCTTCGCCGCGCCGGTGCTCAGCGATCGGCTGCGCCTCGCCAACCTGTGCACCTACGCCGCCGCGATCCCGGGGCGCTGGGCCTCGGTCGCCTACAGCCTCACCGGCGGCAACGCCCTGGGCTGGTTCCGCAGCGTCAGCGGCGGCGCTGACTACGCGACCCTGCTCGGCGAAATCGCGGAAGCCCCCTCGCCGGTGCTCGCGCTGCCCTATCTGACGCCCAGCGGCACGCCGTGGTTCGATGCGCGCACACCCGGCGCCCTCACCGGCCTGCGCCTCGACACCACGCGCGGGCAGCTGCTGCAGGGGCTGCTGGAGGGCGTCGCCTACGAGATGCGGCTCAACCTGCATCTCCTCGGCGAGTCGGGGCTGGCGGTGGACAGCCTGCGTGCGACCGGCGGCGGCGCGCGCGACCGGCGGCTGTGCCAGTTGAAGGCCGACGCCATCGACCGGCCCCTGGCGTTGCTGGCCGAACCCGAGGCCGGTTGCCTGGGCATGGCAGCGGCCGGCTGGGCAGCGGTGTGCGGCGGCGATCCGGCCGCCCTGGCGGGATCCTATGCCCGCGTCACCGACCTGATCGAACCGCGTCCGGCCCATCGCCAGGCCCATGCCGAACGCTTCGCCGCCTATCGCGCCCTGCATCGCGCCCTGTCGCATCTGGCGGATGCCCAACCTTCTGCAGGATGAGGCCATGCCCGCCACCATCACCGAACAACAACTGCTGATCGACGGCCACGTCATCCTCGAGCAGCTGCCGCCCGAAGTGACCGTGGTGGCCGACCCGACCGCGACCGGCGTCTTCCTGCGCGTGCATCCGTGGACCGCGCGCGACCGCCTGGGTCCGGCCGGCGAGAGCGCCGTGCCGGCGACCGGCAGCCGCATGGACTGGCGCCTGGGCCGACCGGTGGCGATGGCGCGCTGGCTGGCCTGCGCGCGCACCTCGCCGTTCTGGATGGAGCCGCGCGTCGGCGTGGCGTGTGGTGCCATCCCGCGCGAGACTCAGAGCCTGCTGTTCCAGCGCAGCGACGGCCGCCATGTGCTGGTCATCCCGCTGCTCGACGATCCGCTGCGCTTCTCCCTGCACGGCACCGCCGCAGGCCTGGCGCTGGTGGGCGAAAGCAACGACGCGTTCACCCCGGGCAGCGCCGGCATCGGCGCCTTCGTCGCGATCGGCGACGACCCCTACGTCCTGCATGAGCGCGCTGCGGCGGCGGTGGCCAGGCACCTCCCCGGCTGCCGCCTGCGCCGCGACAAGCCGCTGCCCGACTTCATCGACTGGTTCGGCTGGTGCACCTGGGACGCCTTCTACCAGGAGGTCGATCCGGCCGGGGTCCGCGCCGGCCTCGACAGCCTGCGCGCGGCCGGCGTGCCGCCGCGTCTGCTCATCATCGACGATGGCTGGCTGAGCTCAGCGCGCATGCCTGGCGGCGGGCATCAGTTGACCGCCTTCGCGCCGAACGGGAAGTTTGCCGGCACCTTCGCACCGGTGACGCGTATGGCCAAGGAGGAGTTCGGCGTGCGCTGCGTGCTCGCCTGGCATGCCCTGCTCGGCTCGTGGGGTGGCACCTCGCCGCGCCACCTGGCCGGACATGGGATGCACGAAGTGGCCAAATGCTACGGCGCCGAGGTGCTCGGCCACAGCGGCCAGGCCAACCATACCTGGGGCGCGGCGATCGGCCTGCCGTCGGCCGCCGGGGCTGCGTCCTACTACGACACCTGGCACCGCCTGCTCGCCGGCCAGGGCATCGACGGCGTGAAGGTCGATGTGCAGGGCCTGCTCGAGTCCTGCGCCACCGGCACCGGCGGCCGGGTCGGCCTGATCGCTACCTTCCGCGCCGCCCTCGAAGCCTCGGTGGCCCGCCATTTCCACGGCCGGCTGCTCAACTGCATGAGCCATGGCAGCGAGACCTGGTACCTCTCGCCGGGCTCGAACCTGACCCGCTTCTCCGGCGACTTCTATCCCGAGAACCCCGAGACCCACGGCCCGCACCTGTGGACCAACGCCGCCCTCGGCCTGTGGTTTGGCGAGTTTCAGCACGCCGACTGGGACATGTTCCATTCCCAGCACCCGCAGGCTGCCCTGCATGCGGCGGCGCGCGCCATCTCCGGCGGTCCGGTCTATGTCTCGGACAAGCCGGGACGCCACGACCCGGCCGTGCTGCGCCGTCTGGTGCTCAGCGACGGCAGCGTGGCTCGGTGCACCGCGCCGGCCCGCCTCGGACCCGCGTCGCTCTATGCCGATCCACTGGCCGAGGCGGTCCCGCTAACGGTGTGGAACAGCAACCCCTGCAACGCCGTGCTCGGCGTGTTCCATGTCCGCCGCACTGGCACCCCCCTGCGCACCTCGGTCACCCAGGACGATGTGCCCGGCTGCCAGGGCGAGCACATCCTGTACCACGACGGCCGTCTGGTGCGCGACGCTGCCCTCGATCTCCACCTCGAGCCCCTTGGTCACGCGATCGTCACCGTCGCTCCGGTCCGCGCCGGCCTGGCCCTGATCGGCCTGCAGCACCTCTTCAATCCCGGTGCCGCCATCACCGCCTGCCGCGATGATGGCGCGACCGCCGACGTCAGCCTGCGCGACGGCGGCGAATTGCTGGTCTGGTGCACCCGTCGCCCGAGCAGCGTGGACGGCGCCGACGGTCCGCTCGCGCACGCCTGGCATGCCGACTCGGGACTGCTGTCCATCACATTGCCAAGCGGTGCGCCAACCGCCTGCCGCATCCGCCGCTGACCACTGTACCCCGCTGGAATCCCACCATGCCCGCGCACATCACGCCCTGCACCTGGCGCAACCTGCCCGCCCTGCGCCTCACCGGCGACCGTCTCGAGGTCGTCCTCACCCTGGTCGGCGGACAGCTCGCCAGCCTGCGCCGCCGTGGCGAGGAGCTCGACCCGATGTGGCAGCCGGCCTGGACCGGCCTGGATCCCACGGCTCTGTCGGCGACGCAGATCGCGACCTTCGCTGGACCTGCGGCGGCTCCGCTGCTGGCCAGCATCGTCGGCTCGAACCTGTGCTGCGACCGCTTCGGCGCCCCACCACCCGGTGAGGACAAGCCGGTGCATGGCGAAATCTGCCGTACCCGTCTGCAGCAGGTCGCGGATGCCGGTGCCGAGGTCGCCATCGAAGGCCGCCTGGCGTTGGCCGGCCTCATCGTGCGCCGGGCGGTCAGCCTGGATGGGGACGCCTGCATCCTCACCACCACGGTGCGCCACGACGGCGCTGCGGTGCGCGACATCGAATGGTGCGAACACACCAACCTGGGCGGGCGCTTCCTCGACACGGTCGATTTCGCGGCCCCGCTCGACCGCGTGGTGGTGACCAGCCACCGCGATGACGGCGAACGTTTTGCCGCCGATCCGGTCGGACTCGACATCGATCCCGCCGCCGCGCTGCGCTTCCCGCGTCCTGACGAGGCGCCGTGCGGCGATGTGCTGACCGGCCGGATCGCCACCGGACCGGCCGAGGCGGCCTGGACAGCGGTCAACCGGACCCTCGGCCGGCGCTTCACCTGCGTGTTCCAGCGCGCGGACTGGCCGTGGCTGGCGTTGTGGACCCAGCACCGCAGCCGTCGCGCCTCGCCATGGAACGGCCTTGAGCGGGTGCGCGGCATGGAGTTGTCCACCAAACCGATCCCCGAAGCCGTGGTCCCGCCCGAACGGCGCGGCGCCTGGCTGGGTCGCCCAACCACCTGCCTGATCCCACCCGGCCCGGGCCTGAGCAAGCGCCTGGTGTTCCGCTGGGAGGATCTCTCGGGATAGCGTTGCGGCCCGGCGAAGCCGCACACGAGGTCTTTCGGCCACGGGGCTTCGGCGCAGCCGGTTTTTTCAGTACGCAGGGACAGGAATCCCGCTAGTGTCGTCAGGCAGGGGCTGGAGATCTCCACCGGATCTGCCGCCTCTGGAGGCATCAGATGCAGCCAGCGACCCTGCCCCATGCCCTGCCGCTCGCGGTCCTGGATACGCTCCCAGAGCATATCGCAGTCCTTGATCGCAACGGCGTGATCGTGGCGGTAAACCAAGCCTGGAGACGGTTCAGTGATAGCAACGGCGGTGGTAGGGCCTGTCTCGACGGGGCGAACTACCTGGAAGCTTGCCGGCGCAGCCTGCACGCCGGCGCTCCCGAGGCTGCGGCGGCCCTGGATGGTCTGGCCGATGTTCTGGCTGGCCGCTCGCAGGGATTCGAACTCGAGTATCCCTGCCATAGCCAGACCGATCGCCGCTTTTTCCGCACCTATGCCCGGCCCCTGCTGACTGGGAGCGCATCGCCGAGCGGGGCCGTGGTAACCCACATCAATATCACCGGGCGCCGCACCCTGGAGGTGTTCAAGGGGGCCTTCGCTGCCGCATCGATCGGCGTCGCGCTCTTCAGCACCTCGGGGGGCCTCGAGTTCGCCAATCCGCTTGGCCGGCTCGCCATCGGGCTGCCTGAAGATGGGGCGGCCAATGCCTATGACCTGTTCGCTGATCCGTGGCTCCTCCTCGAGCACAAGCAGCGGCTGCGCGCTGGGGCGGCAATCACCGCGCAGCGTCAAATCGCAGACCTTTCGGCATGCCTTGAAGTGGCCATCTCCCCGTTCAGCCTCTACGGCGGCAGCGAAGAAGGCTACCTGATGGTGGTCCAGGACATTACGGCCCGTCGCAGGGCCGAGGCGTCTCTGCGCCGAGCCGAGCGGGCCGACCTGCTCGGCCAACTCGCCATCGGACTCGCTCATGACCTCAACAACGATCTGACGGCCATGCTGGGTTTTGCCGAGATGCTCGCCCTGAACACCACCGATGCCAAGGTCCGCGAGAGGTCCCAGATGATCCTCACGGCAGGACGCCACGCCTCGGGTCTGAATCGCAATCTCCTTACCATGACCAGGTGCAAGGTGACCCACGCAGCCGGAGTCGATCTGGGCGCCCTGATCAGCGAGGTTGTCGGCATGGCGGAACGCGTGATGGATCGCCGGATCGCCGTGCGAAGCGAACTCATGGCTACCAGGGTGGTGATCCAGGCCGATGCCGACCAGCTGCATAGCGCGCTGCTCAACCTGGCACTCAACGCCCGCGACGCGATGCCGAAGGGTGGGGACCTGCGCATATCTTCGAACATCGTCGTGTTCTCCCGTGAGGAGGCGGCCTCCTGCACGCCGGGACTGGAGGCCGGCACCTACGTGCGAATAGCGTTCACCGATACCGGGATGGGCATGGATGAGGCGGTCCTGCGGCGGATCTTCGATCCCTTCTTCACCACCAAGTCCGGTGGCAGCGGCCTTGGCCTGCCATCAGTCCTTGCCTGCATGCGCCAGCACGACGGTGGCCTTGAAGTCCGTACCGTGCCGGGAAAGGGCAGCTCCTTCGCACTGATCCTGCCCCTGCCCGAGGGTCCTCCGGCGGCGCCTCCCTGATCAGACGCGCTGCGCCCGCCAGGCACTGGGACTGAGGCCGTACACGGCGCGGAAGCGGCGGCTGAAGTAGAAGGGATCGGTGTAACCCACCGCTGCTGCGACCGAGGCGATGCTGGCGTCACCGGATTCCAGCAGGGCGGCGGCACGCCGCAGGCGCAGGCGCAAGTGATACTCCAGCGGTGGACACCCGACCTGGGTGCGGAAGCGGGCGGCGAAGCGGCTGGGCGACAGGCCGGCGACCGCCGCCAGCTCGACCACCGGCAGGTGGCCATCCAGCCGCTCGCGCATCAGGTCGAGGGCGGCGTCGATCCCGCGCTGCGCGCCGCGCCCGGCGGCGGCCAGGGTCGCCAGCAGATGCCAGGCGGCCCCGGCGGCGAGGAGCAGATCGTCGCCGGCGACACCGCGTTCCAGGGCGCTCAGCACCGCTTCAAAACGCGCCGCCACCACCTCGCTGTTGGGCAGGTCGCGCAACGGCGCGGTGGAGGTCAGGCCGAGCCGGGCCAGCCAGGGATGGACTTGGCGTCCGGCCAGATGGATCCATAGGATCGTCCAGGGATGCTCGGCATCGGCGCCGTAGGCGTGGGCTTCGCCAGGCGGAATCGCCACGAGTCGGCCCGCGCCGACGGCATGGCGCCGACCGGCCAGCTCGACCCAGCCATGCCCGCGCAGGCAGGCGATCAGGATCAACTGGTCGCAGCCCCGCGGACGCCGCCGTTCGTGTCCGACCGCGGCCGGGAAAAGCCCGCAGTCGGTCGGCAGCAGTTCTCCGGTCGGAGCGCGACGCAAGGCCTCGGCCACCGCTGGCGGCGGCACCACCACCAGGCGTTGACCGGCGAAGCCCTCGGGGCGGGTGCTGGGCATGGCTCCATCAGACAGTCGGATCGTCCAGGTCAACGATCTGCCCACTCCATGGCGGGAGGTCGGTACGGTGCCACCCTCGCCGGCATGCTGACCCTCCCCGCCGCGCCCGCCGAGCAGAACGACGTCGCCGTCAAGGCTTGGCGCCAGAGCGTGACCATGCCGACCTACGAGCCGGCCGCGCCGGACCGGAATCCCATGTTCCTGGAAAAGCGCGTGTACCAGGGCTCGACCGGCCGGGTCTATCCCCTGCCCTTCTACGATCGCATCGCCGAAAAGCCGGTCGAGCGGGCGTGGCAGGCCATCCACCTCGAGAACGCCTACGTCCGTCTGATGATCCTGCCCGAACTCGGTGGGCGCATCCACGTCGGCTACGACAAGACCATCGGCTACGACTTCTTCTACCGCCAGAACGTGATCAAGCCGGCCCTGGTCGGTCTGGCTGGGCCGTGGTGCTCGGGCGGGGTCGAGTTCAACTGGCCGCAGCACCACCGGCCGGCGACCTGCATGCCGGTCGAGGTCGAGATCGAGCGCAGCCCTGATGGCAGCGTCACCGTCTGGTGCAGCGACCACGATCCGATGGTGCGCATGAAAGGCATGCATGGCGTGCGCCTGCGGCCGGACAGCTCGGCAGTCGAGCTGGTCGCGCGGCTGCACAACCGCACCGAGGATGCCCAGACCTTCCTGTGGTGGGCCAACGTCGCCACCCGCGTCCACGACCAGTACCAGTCCTTCTTCCCGCCCGAGGTCAGCTACGTCGCCGACCACGCCAAGCGGGCCATGAGCACCTTCCCGCGCTGCGCGGGCACCTACTACGGCGTCGATTACGGCAGCCGGCGCGGCACCCACGCCGATGGCGTGGCGAAGAACGACCTGTCCTGGTACCGCAACATCCCGGTCCCGACCAGCTACATGATCCTGGGCACGCAGCAGGACTTCTTCGGCGGCTACGATCATGCCGCCGGCGGCGGCGTGGTGCACGTCGCCGACCATCACGTCAGTCCGGGCAAGAAGCAGTGGACCTGGGGCAATCATCCGTTTGGCCACGCCTGGGACCGCAACCTGACCGACGGCGACGGCCCGTACATCGAGCTGATGGCCGGCGTCTTCACCGACAACCAGCCCGACTTCAGCTGGCTGCTGCCGGGGGAGACCAAGACCTTCGTGCAGCGCTGGTGGCCGTTGCAGAAGATCGGCATCGCGCATCTGGCCGACGAGCACGCCGCGTTGCACCTGAGCGTGACGCGCGGTCAGATCCGCGTAGGGGTGGCCGCCGCCCAGCCGATTCCCGGCGCGCGGATCGAACTGCGCCGCGGCGAGGCTCTGGTGCAGGCGTGGACGGCCGACCTCGCCCCTGGCGCGCCGCTGGTCGCCGAGGTTGCGTTGCCGGCGCGCACCCGGGCGCATGAACTCAGCCTCCAGCTGCGGGGCGACGGTGTAAGCCTGCGCTACCGCATCGCCAAGCCCGACACGCGCCGCGCCGTACCGGCCGCGGCCACCGAGCCGCCGGCACCGGCCGAGATCGGCGGAAACGACGAGCTCTACGTCACCGGTCTCCATCTCGAGCAGTACCGCCATGCGACGCGCTCGCCGGTACCCTACTGGCAGGAAGCGCTGCGCCGTGATCCAGGCGACAGCCGCTGCAACCTGGCGCTCGGCCGCTGGCACCGGCGGCGCGGCGAACTGGCACTCGCCGAGCCCCTGTTGCGCCGGGCCGTAGAGCGCCAGGTCCGCCGCAATCCCAATCCCGCCGATGGCGAGGCGCTGTACCAGCTCGGACTGTGCCTGCGCGATCTCGGACGCGACGCCGAGGCCTACGACGCCTGCGCCAAGGCGGCGTGGAACGCCGGCTGGGTGGCGCCGGCGATGCACGTACTCGCCGAACTCGACTGCCGCGCCGGAGCGTGGACGAAGGCGCTCGAGCACCTCGACACCTGCCTGCGCCACGACACCGACCAGCTGCGCGCCCGCGACCTGCGCGCCATCGTCCTGCGCCGTCTCGGACGCCACGCCGAGGCCGAAGCCCAGCTTGCCGCCACCATCGCCCTGGACCCCCTCGACTGGTGGTGCCGTCTGCTGCGTGGCGAGGCCCTGGCCTGCGACACCCAGGTGCGCCTCGACCTGGCCCTCGACCATGCCCGCGCCGGGCTCTACAGCGAGGCGCAGAACCTCCTGGCTGCCGCCACCCCCGAACCGCGCAGCGGCACCGCCCCGCTGGTAGCCGCCTATCGCGCCTGGATCGCCGACCTGCTGGGCGACACCCAGACCATGCGCACCGCCCTGGCCGAGCTGCGTGCCGCCGATCCCGACTACTGCTTCCCCGCCCGCCCGGCTGAGGAGTCGATCCTGCGCCGCTGCCTGGAGCTGGACAGGGCCAACGCCCGCTCCTGGCACTACCTCGGCAATTGGCTCTACGATCGCCGCCGCCACGCCGAGGGCATCGCCGCCTGGGAGAAGGCGGCCAGGCTGGAGCCGGGGCATGCGGTCACCTGGCGCAACCTGGGCATCGGCCGCTTCAACGTGCAGGGTCGGCCGAGGCAGGCCCGCGCCGCCTACGAGGCTGCACTGCGCGCCGCGCCCGACGACGCACGCCTGGTGTTCGAGCGCGACCAGCTGTGGAAGCGCCTGGGCGAATCGGCCAGCCGCCGCCTCGCCGCCCTTGAGCGCCGCCCCGACCTGATCCAGCGCCGCGACGACCTCTCGGTCGAGCATACCAACCTGCTGTGCCAGGTCGGCCGCTATGCCGATGCAGAGACGCTGCTTGCCGCACGCCGTTTCCAGCCCTGGGAGGGCGGCGAAGGCCAGGCCCTGGCCGTGCACAAGCGCGTGCAGCTGGCCCTGGGCCGGCAGGCGCTGGCTGACGGCGATGCGGCGATAGCCCTGCGCCGCTTCGTGGCCGCCACCGAGGCGCCCGAGAATCTCGGCGAGGCCTGGCATTTGCTGCAGAACCAGTCCGACGCCTGGTTCTGGCAGGGCGAAGCCGCAGCTGCCGCAGGCGACCGGCGCGCTGCCCGGGCCGCCTGGACGCAGGCCGCAACCTTCCGCGGCGACTTCCAGGACATGAGCGTGCGCGCCTATAGCGAGATGAGCGTATGGTCGGCCCTGGCACTGATCCGCCTGGGTCGGCAGAAGAATGGCGTCACCCTGCTGGACGGCCTTGCCCGCTACGCCAAGGAGCTGGCGGCGAGTACGGCGCGCATCGACTACTTCGCCACCTCGTTGCCGACCATGCTGCTCTTTGCGGACGACCTCCAGGCCCGCCAGCAGACCACCGCCCTGTTCCTGCGCGCCCAGGCGGCGCTGGCGCAGGGCCGCGCTGCGGCCGGCCGGCGCCTGCTCGCCCAGGTGCTGGCACGCGACCCCGGTCACGCCCTGGCCGGCGATCTGGCGGCGGCGGGGATGCCGCGCCGCTGAGGTCCGGCGGCACGCCGGTCAGGGATCCATCTCGCCCAGCTCCCGCCTGAATCCACCCGAGAGGATCGGGAAGCGGCACCAGGTCTTCGGGTCGAGGTTCTCGTCATCGAGATGGAATGCCGGCGCGAAGCGCTCGCGCTTCCACTGGTTGCGGCACCACAGGGTGGTGAAATGCCGGATCCACGCGCTGAGCCTGGCCCGGGGATGCTGCGGATGCTCGACCACGAGCTGCGCGAGGATGTCCCTGGGCGGCAGCTTGTCGCGGATGGCGAGGCGCTCGATGCGGTCGAGGATCGGGAAGGGCATGAGGTCGCCCTCGCTGTGCTGGGCGGCGGCCAGCGGGCGCAGTTCCGGGGTCGAGCTCTGCGTGGTCACGCAGGCCAGCGCCGGGATGGGGCCGAGCCCGAGCGGACCGTGCCGCTCCAGCCAGGCCAGCCACTGGCGCAGGAACGCCTTGTCGATGCCGGCGATCGGACTCAGCCCGCCGCAGGTGTCCCCATCCATCGTGGCATAGCCGACCGCAGCCTCGCTGCGGTTGCTGGTCGCCAGCAGCAGCTTGTTCTCGAGGTTCGCGATCATCCACACGCCCGGGGCCCGCGCCCGCGCCTGGATGTTCTGCAGGGCCAGATCGTCCTGCTCCCAGGTCGGCACGCGCCCGAGCGCCCGGCCCACCGCCTCGGTGTAGCCGCGCACGAAGCCATCCACCTCGAGGTCGCGGTGCGTGGCGCCGATCGCCGCTGCGACCTGCTGCGCGGCCGCACGCGTGGTCTGACTGCTGTTGGCGGTGCCCTGGTACACCGTGGTCAGCAGCCGGGCGGTGAGCGCGGCGGCGTCGCTGGCCTGGTCCAGGCCAGCGACGTGGGCGAGGCGGACGCGGAACTCCGCCTCGCCCAGTTCGGCCAGGGCACGCCGGACCATCAGGCCGATCAGGCTGACCACGGCGGTCGAGTCGCAGCCGCCGCTCAGGCTGACGACGAAGCCCTGCGCCCAGCTCTTGCGCAGGTAATCGAAAAGCGCCAGCGTCTCGGCGCGGGTGAACTCCTCCTCCTTGAGGGTCGGGCTGGCCTCCCACGCGCTGGCCGGGATGGCCGGCGAGGTCGCCACCCGGGCCGCCGGCCAGGCGTGCGTCGCCTGGACGAGCCCGGGATGCTCGCCCAGGGCGGGGCTGAAGCTGGCGCTGCGCGCCTGGGCCGAGCGGGCGCTGGCGATATCGACCGTGGCGGTGGTCAGGTCCCAGGCGCTGAAGCCCAGGCGCCCGCCCTGGGCGACGATGGCGCCACCGGCCGCGATGAGCGCGCCGCCGTCGTAGATCGCCCGGCCGGCCTCGTTGCCCAGCAGGTTGGCATAGACGTAGGCGCAGCCGTAGGCGCGGCTGCCCTCGGTGACGAAGCGATGGCGCACCGCCAGCTTGCCGAAGGCGAAGTGGCTGGCCGAGGGGTTGAGGATGACGTCGGCGCCATGCGCCGCGAGCCGGGCCCCCGGACGCTGGGCCACCCAGGCGTCCTCGCAGATCTCGAAGCCGAAGCGGATGCTGTCCTGCGCCTGCGGTCCGAGCGCGAAGAGCAGATCGCCAAACGGCACCTCGACCCCGCCGATCCATGTCGTGGCCGCGCTGCCTTCATGCCAGGGCTTGAACCAGCGCGGCTCGTAGTGGATGCCATCGCCGGCGAGATGCTGCTTGGCCACGCATCCCAGCACCCGTCCATCGGCGACCACCGCTACGCAATTGAACAACGCGCGGTGGTGCAGGCGCGGCAGACCGAGACACACCACCAGCCCGTGCGTCTCGGGCAGCAGTTCGAGCAGCACGCGTTCGGCCTGCACCACGACGTCGGGGCCATGGAAGGCGTCCTCGCAGCCATAGCCGGTGATGCACAGCTCGGGCAGGCAGAGCAGGCCGACCTGCGCGGCGCGGGCGTGACGGATGGCGGCCAGGATGCGCTGCTGGTTCCCGTCCCAATCGAGCGGGGTCTGGTTGAGGACGGCGGCGGCGAGGGTGATCCGGTTCATGCCTGCTCCGTGCCGGCGCGGGCGGCCAGGATCAACGCCAATTTGCGTTCCTGCAGCCCGCTTTCCAGGCCGACCGGATAGCGGTGCGGATTGTCCAGGCGCTTGATGCCGGGATGGAAGAGACGCAGCTGCTCGCGGGTCCGGGCCCGGATGTCGCCGAGGACCGGCCGGTCATAGACCAGAACGCCACGACGCAGGACCGGCACCAGAAGATCCTGGCCATCCAGTCCGTCCGGCATGGTCTTGCGCCGCGTCGGGTCGGCGGGATCCACCATCTCCCAGGTGCCGGGCACGTCGTGCAGTTCGTCCCAGATGACGTCCCCGACCGCCGCCCCACCGCTGATGAAGCGACGGACGTTCTGCATGCCGGGATTCGACACCTTGATCGCCTGTTCGCTGAGCTTGACCCGTGGCTGCCACGGACCGCCCGGGGCGCGGATGGCGGCCAGCTTGTAGACTCCGCCGAGGGCCGGCTGGTCGTAGGCGGTCACCAACTTGGTCCCCACGCCCCACACCGTGATCGCCCCGCCCTGCTGGCGGATGCTGGCGATGGTGTGCTCGTCGAGATCGTTCGAGGCGACTATCTGCGCCTGGGAGAAGCCGGCCGCATCGAGCAGCTTCCGCGCCTCGGCCGACAGCCAGGCGAGATCGCCCGAGTCGAGCCGGATGCCGACCAGTTCGTGGCCGCGTGCGCGCAGGCGGCGGGCGACCGCGATCGCCTTGCGCACGCCCGCGAGGGTGTCGTAGGTATCGACCAGGAACACGCAGTTGTTGGGCATCGCCTGGGCGTAGGCCTCGAAGGCCCCCTCCTCGTCGTCGAACGACATGACCCAGCTGTGCGCATGCGTGCCGCGCACCGGGATGCCATAGCGCTTGCCGGCAAGCACGTTCGAGGTCGAAGCGCAGCCCCCGACGTGGGCGGCCCGGCTGGCCATGATCGCACCATCGGGCCCCTGCGCCCGGCGCAGGCCGAACTCCAGCACCGGATCGTCGCCGGCCGCCTGGCAGATGCGCGCCGCCTTGGTCGCGATGAGGGTGTTGAAGTTCACCAGGCACAGCAGGGCCGTCTCGAGCAGCTGGCCCTGCACGAGCGGGCCGCGCACGCGCAGCAGCGGCTGATGCGGGAACACCACCGTGCCCTCGGGCACGGCGTCGATGTCCACCTCCAGCCGCAGCCGTCCCAGATAGTCGAGGAAGGCCTCCTCGAAGATCGGCTTGCCGTCGTTGCCGGGGATGCGCGCCAGGAAGGCGAGATCGTCGGCGGCGAAGCGGAAGGCCTGCAGCCAATCGGTGACCGGATCGAGTCCGGCGGCGATGGTGTAGCCGCCGGCGAAGGGCGGTTTGCGGAAGTGCAGATGGAACACGGCCTCGTGGTCGGTCCGGCGCGTCTTCCAGTAGCCGTAGGCCATCGTCAGCTGATACAGATCCGTCAGCAGTGCCGCACCTTCCATGGCTGCCCCCTCCTTATGGTGTATTTATTACACTAATACGCCGGCGGTCAAGGTGCGGCGCCGTCCCTGCCCCATCCCGGGTTGCCTATATACCCACTGGGGGTATGGTATTCCATGCCGCATACCCAGCACGACCGCCGCAAGCTCCTCGCCCGCGTGACCCGCATCCAGGGTCAGATCACCGCCGTGGCGAAGCTGCTCGAGAACGACCGCACAGATTGCTCCGCCGTCCTCCAGACCATCGCGGCCGCGCGTGGGGCGCTGAATTCGCTGATGGCCGAGGTCATGGCGGGCCACATCCGCGAACACGTCATCCCCGCCGACGCCAAGGCGACGCCCGAGCAGGCGGATGCCGCCGAGCAGGTGATCGACATCATCAACAGCTACCTGCGCTGAGCCCAGCTGTGGCGGCGGTTGCGGCCGCGGGCCGCGCACCATCACCAGGCCGCCCCTGTCCTGGCCAGCGGGCCGCGACAGCGCTGCACGGTCGAGATCCTCGGCGAGTACCCCGACGAGCGCATGGTCCTGCAGTTCGCGTCGCCACCCTCCGGCGCGGTCTGCGGCGTGATCGCACGCCCCGGTGATCTCCGCCGGCGTGGTCGTCGCCTCAGGGCTGGTGGCTGTGCTGCTGGGACTGGCCGGGCCTGGGCCTCAGCAGATCCCGGGGTAACCGGCGCGAGCCAGATGGGCTCTGGGCATCATGGAGGCGTGGCCGCCTTGGCGACCGTCGGCGGTGGCACATGCCGTGGCGTGCGGATGAGCGACTCGAGTTCGCGCACCTGCAGGGCCAACGCTGCGGCCTGGGCGCTCAGCTCCTCACCGATCGCGCTGTTCTCCTGCGCTCCGGCGGCATTGGCCTGGATCGCCTGGTCCATCTGGCTCATCGAGGCGGTGACCATGGACAGCCCCTGGGCGACCTCGTTGGCGCCGGTGGCCACCTCGCTGCACAGCTCGTTGACCCGCAGCGAGGCGCCAGTCATCTCCTCGACCACGCCGGAGACGCCGTGCGATAGCTGCACCCCATGGTCGGAGGCGTGCACGCTTTCCTCGATCAGCTGGGCGGTGGATCGGGCCGCCTCGCTGGCCCGCCGGGCGAGATTGCGGACCTCCTCCGCGACGACGGCGAAGCCCTTGCCGACCTCGCCGGCCCGCGCCGCCTCGACTGCCGCATTGAGCGCCAGCAGGTTGGTCTGGAAGGCGATCTCATCGATGGTCCTGACGATGCGCGCCGTCTTGTCGGCGTTGGCCTTGATCGCCGCGATGGCCGTGGTCAGTTCGCTGATCGCGTGCGCGCCGCGCTCGCCGGCCGTCCGCGCCTGCGCAGCAGCCTGGTTGGCGCTCTCGCTGCTGCGCGCCACCTGCTGCATCTGCATGTTCATCTCTTCGAGGCTCATGTTGGTCTCCTCGAGCACGGCGGCGTTGTTGCTGGTACCGTTGGCCAGGGTCTGGGCACCCTGCGCCACCTGCTGCGAGGCCGCGGCGGTCTGCGTCGAGCAGTCGCCCAGGGCGCCGACGATGCGGGCGAGGACCCGCACCACCCCGACCGTGAGCAGGCCGGCGAGGATGGCCGCGCAGGCGACGGCGGCGATGACGCCGGCCAGGGTCAGGTGCTGCGTCCGCCCAAGGTCCGCGCTGCTCGCCTTGGCGATGGCCACGGTCTGGTCGCGGGCCGAACGCAACAGGGCCTGGGCTGCGTCCAGCAACCCATTGCCGGCCTCGATCCGGCGCTGGGCGAGTTCGGCACCTGCCTGCAGCAGGCGACGGACCTCGGTGATGGCCTGATGGTAGATCGCCGAACTGTCCAGGGCAGCCTGCAGATGCTGACGCTGCCCTGGGTCGCGCACCGATCCCAGCAGGGCGCCGAGCGGCTGCGTGATGGCGGTGAAATGCTCGTCGGTGCCATTCAGCACGTTCGAATCACGTCTGGCCTGCGCCTGCCAGAAGGCGATACGGATGGCATTGCCGTGGTCGATGATGCCATTGATCTGGTACACGCGGTCCATCCGCCGGCGCAGGTCGGCCTCGGCGGCCTTGGCTGCCAGCTCCTCGTCGAAGAGCACGCGCAAGCGGTCACGGAAGGCGTTGCAACTGGCCTCGAAAGCCGGGCCAGCCAGGGCGGCGGAGTCGCGGGCGGCGAGGTACTCTGCCTGCAGCCGCACCGTCTCGGGGATGAGCTCGGCGTAGGCCTTCTCCTGACGCTGCAGCACGACGACGGCGGCGGGCAGGTCGGCGAGCTCGGGCGTGCGCCTGGCCAGGGCGTCCAGGTCGGCGATGGCCTGGTGCAATTCGGGCTGGGCCTTGCCGACCTGCTCCATCCAGCCGGCCTGGCCGGTGCCGCTCCATTGCAGGACGGCATACATGATCGCGCTCTGTCGCCGTTCGGCCCGGATGGCCAGGTTCATCTCAGCCAGATAGGCGGCTTCGAGGCGCTGCGCCCCGGCGGCGGCCCGTCCCATCTGCTGGTAGGCGTAACCGCCCAGCATCGCCGTGATCAGGACGACACAGGCGAAACCGAGGGCGATTTTCGGGCCGAGGCGCATGCGAGACTCCACGATTCAT
>JAIFND010000222.1 GCA_020047915.1 bacterium
GGAAAGGGGACCTGGACCGGTTTGCCGAGATGGCTGGTCGGGGCGACCGCGAGATAGACCCGCCCGCCGGAGAAGCGCCGGTACCAGTCGATGGACGCATCCTGGAAGCAGTTGAACCAGCCATCGCCAGCGAGGTACACGGTGCGGTTGCCCAGGGCCGCCGCCGCCATCAGGGCCTCGATCCGTGCGCTGTCCGGCGGCAGGGTCGGCCGCGGCCAGTCGGCGATGCGCAGGCCGCGGTGCTCGGCCCAGCGGTAGGTCATGCCCCGGCGCGCGCCGTTCTGGAAGGCCCAGGCACGCGCAACATCGGCGGCGGTGTTGGATGGCATCACGGCGACGAGATGTGGCGGCTTGGCCAGGTAGGCTGCCGCCGCCGCCATGCCGTTGCCGCTGCCGCCGAACATGCCGACCCGACCCGAGCTCCACGGCTGGGCCGCCGCCCATTCGACGCAGTCGTAGGAGTCCTCGGCCTCGTGCACGATGTCGAGGGGATCACCACCGCGAGCCGGGCCGCCACGGATGCAGCGCGTATCCTGCAGGACCACGGCGCAGCCGCGGCTCTGCGCTTCGCGGGCGTAGCGTCCGACCGACAGGCGGCCATAGGGCGTGCGCACCACGGCGACGGGGAAGCGGCCTTCGTTCGGCGGCAGCAGCACCTCGGTAGGCAGGTTGGTCCCGTCACGCATGGCGAGCTCGAGGTGCTGGTGCCGTGTGCCGGGCGCCAGCAGCTTGAGGACCTCCTGGATCGCGCCGCTGCCGGCCGATTGCCACTCCTTGCCGTCCTCGAGACCGGGCAGGACGGCGGCGAGCAGGATGGGCAGAAGCAGTCGCATCAGCGTTTCTCCGAGAGACGCAGCAGGTCACGCTGCAGGATGGCCACCATCTCGGGGTTGGATGGCGCCTGGTCCCGTTCCTCGCGCGGGTCTTTCGCGAGATCGTACAGGTGACCTTCGTTCATCTTCCAGGTGCCGCGCACGACCGCGACCTTGGGGACGATCAGCAGGGTGCGCTCGGCGATCTTCTGCTGGCCTGAAAGGGCAGGCAGGACATCGACGCCGTCCTGGGCGGACGGGGGCGGAACCCTGGTCGCGGCGCACGCGGTCGGCAGCCAATCGATGGCATGGATGGGCTGGTCGCAGGTCGTGCCAGCCGGGATCTGGCCGGGCCACTGCGCGACCAGCGGGACGCGGACGCCGCCTTCACCGGCGCCGGCTTTTTTGCCGGCGAATGGCGTCGTGCCGTCGCCGCCGCTCGGCCCATTGTCGCTGGCGAAAACCACCAGGGTGCGCTGGGCGGCGCCGGAGGCGGTCAGGGCGGCCATGACCCGGCCGATACCGTCATCCATGCGTGCCACAGCGGCAGCATAGGTCGCACGTTTTTTCAATTTGGGGAAGCGTTGCTCATCCTCGGGCCGCGCCTGCACGCCGGATGCGCCACCGTAATGCGGAGCGTTGTAGGCGAGGAAGAGGAAGAAGGGCTGCTTGGCGTTGGCGGCGATGAAGCGCTCGGCCCGTTCGGTGAAGATGTCGGTGCTGTAGCCTGTGGTCGTGGTGTCGGCCTCGGTCCCGTCCCACAAATCACGCTTGCCACCCTGAGCGCTATCGACGTAGGTGAAGTAGTCGATCTTGCCGCCGAGATGGCCGAAGAAGGTGGCGAAGCCCATGTCGGTCGGCCGGCAGGGGGCTGCGTAGCCGAGGTGCCATTTGCCAACCAATGCGGTGGCGTAGCCGGCCCGCCCCAGCACCGCGGCGGCGGTCACGGCGCCGGCGAAGCCCGGGGCGTTGTGCCCCATCAGTGCACCACCCATGCCGAAGCGGTGAGCGTAGCGTCCGGTCAGCATGCTGGCCCTGGTCGGGGTGCAGACCGGTGCGGCATAGGCGGCGGTGGCGCGGACGCCGTCGGCCGCCAGCCGGTCGATCGCCGGTGTGGGGATGCTGCCGCCGTAGCAGCCGGGATCGCCGTAGCCGAGGTCGTCGGCGAGGATCCAGATCACGTTGGGGCGCTCGGCGGCGACGAGGGATGCCGACAAGACGGCGGCGGCAAGGGGAAGGAGGCGCATGGCTCAGTACTTGGTCGGATCGGCGACCAACTGGTACACCTTGTCGCCAGGGGCCACCTCGATGTCGCCGACATGGCCATCGCACATCACCATCTGCACCTTCTGGCCGTGGCGGGGTGGGCGGCTGGACAGCGAGCTCATCCCGAACTGCCACGTGTTGGTGTCGCCGACCAGTGGACGGGACGAGGCGTTGCGGATGGCGGCAAAGTGGAATTCACAGAAGACTTCGTTGGTTCCGCCGGGAATGGCGTTGCTCCAGAACTTGTTGCTCGGGTCCTTCTGCGGGTTTTTCAGGTGATGGTTCATGCCGAATCCCATGTTCGTGGTGTCGGCGGGATCGTAGTCGCTTGATTCCCTGAAGGCGGGACAGCCCCGCAGCACGGTGATGCCGTTTGACAGGTTGGCATGGGTCATGACCGCGTCGTTCTTCACCGCATCCACATACGGTGCGATATAGACCGGCCAATACACGCTGTTCAGTCGGCTGCGTGCCACCAGTCCATCATTGTCGTTCGCGTAGGCCATGAAGGCCATGCCGATCTGGCGCAGGCTGCTGCGGCAGGCCGAGGCCTTTGCCGCAGTGCGCACCAGCGAGATCGCCGGCAGCAGCAGGCCGGCGAGGATCGCGATGATCGCCACCACGACCAGCAGTTCGATCAGGGTGAAGCCACGCTTCATGGCATCCTCCGTACGATCCGGAAGCCGATGAATGGCCGGGCGGCCAGGGGATGCTCATCGACCATGGTGAAGGCCTTCGTGGCGATCGGGTTGACGCTGGCGTAATGACCGACACCCAGCGGCCGTCCGAACAGTCCGCATGGGCCAGCCTGCCACAGCCACTCGGCGACGTTGCCGTGCAGATCGACGAGGCCGGCGACGGCGGTGCCCGCGGTCACCGGCCGGGTCGAGCCGTCACTGCGCGGCGGACGCCAGCCGGAATCGTCCACCGGGCCGGCGAAGCGCGCACGCTCGGCGGCGCTGGGCAGACGCCAGCCGTCGGCAGCGGCATCAAGAACGATACGGTGCGGCCACAGGATCTTGGTTCCAGGCTCGGGCTGCTGCCAGGTGTCGAGGCGCAGGCGCTGGGCCTGGCGCAACACCTCACCCTCGGGAGTGCGGTAGGCCGGGCGCAGGCCGGCGAGTTCGCTCAGCGCGTTGCACCACACCAGGGCGTCTTCCCAGGACACCAGGGTGACCGGCTCGAGGGGGTCATGGCGGCGCACCTGATCGCCCCAGCCGACACTGCCGCAGCGGCCGTCGCGATCGAAGCGATAGCCGTGCGCCTCGGCCCAGGCACGCACCACCGACCAGTCGGCCCAGGCGGTTTCACGTCCTGCCACCAGGAGATCGCCTGCGACGGCGCCATCGGTCTCAACGCCTTTCAGCTCCTTGCCGTTGTAGCCGGCGATGGCGCTGACCGCCGAGGCGGCGCCGGCGCGACGCACGGGAGCGAGGCGGTCGACCACGCGCTGCGCCAGTTCGCGTCCGGTGAGCGGTGCGGCAGGCTGCACGACGGCGTCAGTCGCCACATCCCAGACTGGCGCCTCGACAGCCGCCAACGGACCACGCACCGGCTGGACGCCGATCAGCATGCACCCGCGACCAATCGCCAGAGCCACCGGTCCATCCCAGACGGCCGGTGCGGAGCCTTGTCCGCCAGCCGCGCGGCGCGGGGCTCCTGGAGCGGCCTCCTGCACATGCGCCCAGACCCAGCGACCGCCGGTCAGCACCGCCGCCTCGGCCGGAGTCGGCAGCCTCCAGCCATCCGCGGCGGGGTCGGCGAACACCGGCGGTTCAGTCGCATGCTGCGCCAGGACATCGCGTTCGACCACGCGACGGAAGGGGACGCTGCGCGCGGCGTCGGCCCAGTACACCGGCCGCCGACCATCGAGCTGGCTCAGGGCATTGCACCATGCGGCGGCATCCGCCCACGCGACGGTGTGCACGGCCTCGGATCCGCTGAGCGCCTGGCCGTCACGGTCGAAGCTGAATCCACGCCCATCATTCTCGGTGTGCTGGTTGGTCACCGCCCAACGGCGCACCCGCTCCCAGGTCGCAAGGTCGATCGGGGTCGCCGCCGCCACCAGCCCGCCCGTCGTCACCGTGCGCGGCAGCCACGCGCAGATCCCGTCCGGCCGGGCGATGCGCGCATCGACGCTGACCGCGTTCCACTTGAGGGCCAACGGCTGGTTGGCGAGCAGGCCCGTCGTCACCGTGACCGGCGGTGACAGGGCTCGCGACACGGTAAAACCCACCGCGCGCACATCGCTGAAGCTGCGCGCGGACCAGACGGCGGCGGCCAGGTCGATGGCCAGATCCTTTTCCGACGGCTTCCAGGAAGCCCAGCGCGTCCGACCCGGGTCGATGGCGTGCGTGCGCCGCGTCGTCGCATTGGCTCCACCGTTGGTCCCGGCCATGCCTTCGCCGAAGGACGCCTCGCTGATCCACATGCCGTCGGCGTCCTGGACCACGAAGCGGCCCCAGTCCAGGCCGCCCCAATAGCGCGAGATGTGCACCGCGATGCGGCAACCAGCGTCGAGACCGACCTGCCAGCGATCACCACCACCGAGGAAGCCCTCCTTGCGCCACAACCAGCAGCCATGCGCGGCCAGCAGCATGCCGGGCGGAAAGCCGCTCTTTTCCGCCCCGGAGACCAGACCCATCAGGTTGAAGTCGTCGCGCCATTCATGGTTGGCGTTGGTGTGGCCCTCGGACAGGCCCATGCGGTGGTTTGCGATCCGGCCGATGGCGCCGCCATGGAACACCGCCGATGGGCCCTGCGCATCGTAGTCGCCATCCGGTGGGCTGAAGGGCACCTCGAGACTGAAGGGCCAGCCACCGATGCTGTCATCGGCGGTGTCACCGTCTCCGTCGACATCGACGGCGTCTTTCCAGGCGGCCCCCTGCGTGTTGCGATACCAGCCGAAACCGTGGTCTGACCCATAGTCGACCAGGCGCAGCACCGGAGACTCGCCGCCCGTGAGGGTGCCTGCGAGGAGAAGGGCGCAGAGAAGCTGCTTCATGTCCATGATTGGTGATCCGGTGGCCGTTCTTAGCACGGCGGTCGTGGAATTCATCGGCATTCGAGGATCGAGCCGATGGTCTGGGCGATGGTTCCCGGACCGGCGGCTTCACGCCAGGCCTGCAACTGCGGCACCAGGGCGCCGTTCGCAACTCCTTTGGCCGCCTGGCGCATGAAGTTCTTCTGCCACTCCGGCAGCATGCGCTGCGCGGCAGCTGCCGCCTTGCCCGCCGCCGCGACGATGGTCGCAGCCTCCTCGCTCTCGGGCAGACCGCGTAGGCTGGTGACGGCCCGGCCTCCGTACCAGACGGTGAGCAGTGCATCCTCGGTCGCCACCAGGCGCAGCGCCGTCATCATTTCCACGACCCGGGCCCGGATCTGCCGCTCCAGCACGCCTGCCTCGGCTCCGCCGAGACGCCCGGCCGCCGCCAGCGCCGCGGCCAGTTCCAGGCGGTTCGCCTGTTCGACGGCCGGACGCAGCGCAGGCGCGACTCCAGCCGGATCGGCCACGCCGGCGAGGAAAGCCGCGGCACGCCGGTATTGCTTCTGGCCCGCCTCCTTCGCCGCCAGGTGGTACTTGTGACCCTCGCCGGAACACAGCAGGAAGATCTGGTCCGGACTGCCGGCTTGCTTCGCTGCCAGACCCAGACGATCCGCGATAACCTGCATCATGGTCGTGCCACGTCGTTCGCCCGGCCCGCCTTCCTTCCACTCCTCGGCGCCGACCGCGGTGGTAAAGGCGACATCCGGAGAAGGCGTTTCCGCCGCGCCCCCGGCCCAGGTGCCGCTCTCGATCTGCACGGCGCAGAACGGGAAGTGCGGACCGCGTTTACCGCCGGCCGCCTTCCACAGGTTCGCCGCCGTGGTGACGCCATACGAGAAGGCCGTCACCTGCCCGCGTCCGGGTGCCAGAGCGTGGCTCTGCGACAGCTCTGCCAGAGCGACTCGGATGCCCTCGACGACCTTGGGGTCGGCCTGAGCGTCCTTGGCCGACATGAGCGGGGCGAGGAAGATCAGATTCTGCTCCTCGCAACGCCGGCGCGCGGGCACCTTGCGCATCGCGTCGGCGCCACCCTTGCCGTGCAGGCACAGCAGGATGCCAGCTGGACGCTCGCGACTGTACGAAGGCGGTACATGCACCTGGAACCCGTCGCAGCCGTAGGAGGCCGCCAGGATGAGGGCGTCACCGACGGCGTCCTTGGCCAAAGCCGGCTCACCTGCCAGGCAGGAGGTGCAGCAGAGGGCGATCAGTGCGGACGGCAGGAGGTGCATGCCATGATTGGCCTGCACAGGCGGATCGTTAGCATGGGCGTTTGCCGCGCCCCCCCAACAGTACGCGCTTCTCCCTATCCGGAGAGCTACGGGGGCGCGTGATCCAGGATGCGCGCCCCAAGCAGGATCAGGCCGTCGGCTGGCTGAGCATGGATGATGAGCGAACGGATGCGTGCCCCCGGTCCATCGCCACGCCTCTTCATTCCGGCGACGGGCAGGCGGTGGCGATGCTGTCCGGCGCGGTCGCCGGGCAGATCGGTCAGCAGCGCCGGGCCATGATCCCAGCCCTGCAGCAGCAGGCGGGGCTCATGGCCGGGCTCGCTGGCCGCTGTCAGGCTGTAGCGCAACTCCACCACCGCGTCTCCGTCACCGCGCCAGTCCAGCGCGTCCGGCAGATCGATGGCGATGGTGCGCAGGTTCGGCGTCTCCTCGCCCGGCATGCCGGCACAGGCCGGACTGCCAGCCAGCGCGGTGCGGACACCGCGCCGCAGTGGCGCCGCGCCGGCGATGTGCGGCGCCGCGTCCCACAGCGTGGTCCACGGATGCAGGCCGGGGGCCAGCCTCCAGCCATCGGTGCCGCGCTCGACCCAGGATCCGGCCGG
The DNA here is from genome assembly GCA_020047915.1 of bacterium. Lineage (GTDB taxonomy): Bacteria > Planctomycetota > UBA11346 > UBA11346 > UBA11346 > UBA11346. The sequence continues at coordinate 6,956 of JAIFND010000222.1, forward strand.
CACCATCACCTCGTCGCCGCCGGCCCGCGCCTGCACCACACCCTCGCCGACCTCCAGTCGCGTGCGCTCTGGCGACGCTTCCAGGCTGAAGCGCGTGCCGGCCACCTCGGCCAGCAGCAGCGGCGTTTCGATGGCGAAGCCACGACCCTGGGCATCTCGTGTGACGCTGACGTCGAGACGTCCCGCCTCCAGGCGCCAGCGCCGGGTCAGGGCATCGTCCACGGCGGCGAATCGCGCCCCAGCACTCGGCCGCAGATGATCTCCACCGGTGACGATCATGGCAGGTGGGGCTGGGGCGGCCGGCGGTGCAGGCCAGGCCAGCCAGGCCAGGACGCCGACGGCCAGCAGCAGGCCCGCCGCCAGGGCAATGCGACGCAGGCGCAACGGCGTCTCATGGCGACGCAGGCCGCGATCCTCGGCCAGCGCCTGGACCAGGGCCGCACGTGCGCTGGCGGCAGCCCACCAGCGGGCGCGCATCTCGGGATCCCGTCGCAGGGCTTCGCCAAGGGCCGCCCAGCCGGCCTCATCCAGGCCGCCATCAAGGGCAGCCTCGCAACGCGGGTCGGGCTCAACCACGGGCGACCTCCACGTGGGCCGCAACGCAGCCGCGCAGGCTCGCAAGGGCCCGGGTCACCGCCACCGACACGGCATTGACGCTCCAACCGACCCGGGCGGCGATGTCACGCGGCGGCAATCCGTCGACGTGACGCAGGGCCAGCAACTCGCGGGCGCGCGGCGCCAAACGCTGCAGGCACGAGCGTACCGCCACCAGCTGCGCATCGGCATCGCTGGGCGGCGGCGCTTCCTCGGCGAGCAGCTCGACCACGTCCTCCGGCAGGCCGAGCGGTCCCCGCCGGCGGGCCCGCGCCGCCTCGCGGGCGAGGTTGCGGCAGATGCCGCGGCACCACGCGGCGAAATCGCCATCCGGACGGAATTCGGCTGCCCGCCGGCGGACGATGAGGAAGCACTCTTGCAGCAGATCGTCGGCGAGGTGGGCGTCGCCGGTCAACGCCAGCAGGTAGCCGCGCAGCTGCGGACTTTCGGTGACGAAGCGGAATTCGGGAGGCGTGCCCACGAGAGCTATTGGATGCCGTTCGTCGTCTCTTAGCAACGAGGTTCACCCCACAGCCCGGCGTAGCCGGAACCACAGGATCATTGTCGGCATCGCCGGGCCGTTCTGCTGTTGCTGCAGGGCTTCGCCCCGCACCCCACGCACTCCTCGCCGAAATCTCCGGACGAACCCGAAATTTCGACTCGTAGTGCTACAACGCACAAACCCCAGGCAATCGCCTGGGGTTTGCGGCTTTACGCGGCTTTCGCCGGCTCAGCAGTCGTAGTACAGCTGGAACTACAACGGTCCAATTTGGAACCAGAAATGTCGAAATTCACTGAATAGGAACCAGTCGGAACCGGGATATTAGTTGTCACGCAGTTGTCACGAGTACACTAGTTGTCACGACAGGGGTCCGCCATGGCAAAACGCGACGAATATCACCGCGATGATCACCGGGATGGCATTAGCGTGGATCGGTTGCCAAGTGGCTCCTGGCGGGCCCGCGTCTGGGACAAGACCCTACGGCGCTACCGCACCGTCACGCGCCCCACGGAGAAAGCGGCCAAGGCCGAGGCCGAGCACCTGCGCGCCAACTTCACCCTGGGACGGGACAATGCCGCCCTCTGCACTCTGGATGTCGTCTGGGATGCCTACGCCCGCGAAAATTATGGCCTGAGCGCCGAGGAGGTCGAACGCCTGGCCGATGGTCGCGGCGCCGAGCCCCCGCCGATCCGCGTCGAGCGCCTACGGGTGAAGCCCCGAACCATCGAGTCCATGTGCCGCGTCATCGCCGGGTTGCGCAAGGCCGGCGCAACGGACTTCAAGGCGGCGGGCTTCCGCGCCCAGGTCTCGGCCTACTTCGCCAAGCTGGAGCTATCCCGCACGAAGTCGGCAAGCGGCAAGGTGGCCGTCAGCACGCGCCGCCGCATGACCGCCCAGATGCGAGCCGTCGTCAATTTCGCCCGCAATGCCGGCTGGCTGCCCACTGATCCGCTGGCCAACTTCACGGCGGTCGGCAAACGCGAGCAGAACGACACCACCCGTGAAGTGTTTGGCCTCGATGAAATCCGGCGACTGGTGGCCGTGGAAAAGTACAGCGACCCCGTTTGGGTCCACACCATGCTGATGCTGTACGCCGGCCTGCGCGACGCCGAGGCTCGTGCCGTCACCTGGGAGGACTACGAGGCAGACCGCCGGCTGCTGTGGGTCCAAAAGGGGAAGGGCAACAAGCGCCGAGCCGTTACCGTTCAGTATGAACTGGCCGACATCTTGACCAAGGTCTCCAAGGCCATGGGCCCGACGGCTCAGTCCGCCTGCCTGCCCTCAACGCCCATCGCCCGCCCCGTCGTCGGTCGCGGCCTCGCGTCGTTCGCCATGTTCGTGAAGCTGCTCAAAGACGCGAAAATCACCCGCGACAAAGGCACGGACAAGATCAGCGGCATGCCTCGCCGGCTCACCCGCCATGCACTGCGGCACACCTACTGCGCCGCCATGCTCGCCACGGGCGAACCGGGCGACAACCTGCGCATCATGATGGGTCACGGGACCGAAGACCTCACCGCCCACTATGGCGCCCAGGTCGCCACCTTTAAAGCGTCAGTCGAAGACGAAGGCTGGGAACGCGGCCGGCTCTGCTTTCGCTCAAGCCCAGGGGAGAGAAAACGCGGCGACGGTGCTCGGGCAGGCTGACAAGGCGGGTCTGGTGGCCAGCCGGCCTCAGGCCGCCGTCGCCGCCCGGCGGACTCGCTCCAACTGCTCGACCAGGGCCGTAACCTGGGTGGCGGTGAAGATGCTGTCGGGGCCACGGGGGGCGATGTCGGTAAACGGAGACTCATACAACAGACCCGCATCCATGACGCCATGCTCGGTCAGGTAGTTGACGATCAGGTTCACGAACTCGATCTGGTTGGCGGTCAGGGTGCTACCGCTGACGAAGCCGGCCAGGGCTGACTTGGCGGCCTCGCGGTCGAGGCCGATAAGCGAGCGCACGAAGAGGCCGAGGCCCTGCGCCTCCTCCTTGGCCTTGGTGATTTCGGCGTCGCCGCCGATGCCGTTGGCCTTCAGCACACGCTCCAGTTCGGCCAAGTCGCCTGGGTTCAGGGCGACGTTCGAGCGCAGCTTGCGGATGGCGTCGATCTCCTGGTGAGCCAGCAGGAAAGCGCGGGCCTTGGTGCGGAACTTCTCAAAGTCGCCGCCCGACATGACACCCGGCAGCTCGACCTCGCTGCCCTCGCCCAGCTCGTCCTCAAAGTCCGGGTACAGCGGCTTGCGGGCCTGCTTGTCGATCAGATGGATCAGGTCGCGTAGCCTACGGCGCACGGCTTCCAGCATGGGAACGGTGACATCCTGCCACCATTCCTCGGTCTGCAGGTCGTGGATCAGAGCCAGCCGTTCCTTCACCATGGGGATAGCAGACTTCTCCTCCAACAGACCGGCGATGGTCTGCACCTGCTTCATCAGGCGTTCGAACGAGGGCTCGGCGCTCAGGCGGGCGAGTTGGAGGTTCAGCAGCAGCAGGTCGAAGCGCTTGGCTTCCTCGTTCTCGGGCTCGCGCTCGGAGGGGAGGCCAGCAACCTCTTCGGATAGCTCGGTGTGGGCATCGGTCGTCAGATCCCGCCATGCCTTCTCGTCGCCGTAGCGCTCAACCAACTTGCGCTTGGGGCGCACCGCGAAGTTGTCGAGGTTCATCGCTGCGACTTCGCTGTGTAGCAGGGTCGCCAGATCCCGGCGCAGCTCCTCGCCCGTGATCGGTCCATCGTAGCCGACCGTGGCCGTTTTGTTCGCCGCCGGCAGCGGCTGCTTGTCCAGCACACCGATCAGCTCCAGCCGTGCCCGGAACAGCCGCGTACCCAGCGACGCTCCAGCAGTTCCGTCGGTCGCGTCGGGGTTCTCTTTGAAGTATTCCAGGTTCTGGCAGTAGTCGAAAACGTAGAAGAACGCCTTGGGCATCCCCGGCCCGAAGAGATCAGGCCGCAGGCGGGTGCCACGGCCGATCATCTGCCAGAACTTGGTCTTCGACCGCACCACCTTGAAGAAGACGAGGTTCACCACCTCGGGTACATCGATGCCGGTGTCCAGCATGTCCACCGAGATCGCCAGATGCGGCGCCTTCTCCGGGTTCGAGAAGTCGTCGATCAGACTCTGGGCGTATTCGGTCTTGAAGGTGATGATGCGGGCGAACGAGCCCTTGAGGTGCGGATAGTTGGCGTTGAAGCGCTCTTCGATGAACTCGGCATGCTGCTGGTTCTTGGCGAACAGGATGGTCTTGCCCAGGCGGTCACCGCCGGCCACGGTCTGGCCCTTGGTCATCAGGTGGGCCAGCACCTTATCGACCGTGTCCTTGTTGAAGAGCCACTTGTTGAGCGCCTCGGCGCTGACCTTGTCGGGGACCTCGCCTTCCTCCCACTCCAAGGCATCCCACTGCTCCTGCTCCTCCGGGCTCAGCTTGTCGTACTCGATGCCTTCGCGCTGGAACTTCAGCGGCACCGACACCGCCTTGGGTGGCACCAGGAAGCCGTCGCCCACGGCTTCCTTCAGGTCGTAGGCATCGGTCGGAACGCCATCTTCCAGATCGAAGAGGCCGTAGGTGTTGCGATCCACCTCGTCCTTCGGCGTCGCGGTCAAGCCAACCAGCAGGCTGTCGAAGTAGTCGAAGATGGCGCGGTACTTGGCGAAGACCGAGCGGTGCGCCTCGTCGATGATGATCAGATCGAAGTGGCCGACGCCAAAGCGGCGGCGCCCGTCGGTCGTCTCGTCGATCAGGCCCATCATCGTCGGGTAGGTCGAGACGAAGACGCGCCCCTCGGTGTTCTTGTCGGTCACCAAGTTGACGGGCGCGGCCTCGGGCAGGTGTCGCTTGAAGGCATTCAGCGCCTGATTCACCAGGGCCACGCGGTCGGCCAGGAACAGCACGCGCTTCGCCCAGTTGCAGCGCATCAGCAGATCGGCCAGGGCGATCACGGTGCGCGTCTTGCCCGCGCCGGTGGCCATCACCACCAGGGCCTTGCGGTCGTGATCCTTCTCGAACGCCTCGGCGATGCGCCGGATGGCGCGGGTCTGATAGAAGCGCTCGACGATCTCGCCATTGATCGTCGCTTCGGCCAACGGCAGGCGCGAGGTCCGGCGCTGGATGGTCAGCTCCATCTCGCCCTTGGTCAGGAAGCCCTGGACCGCCCGAGGCGGATAGTGCTGGTCGTCCCAGAACCAATGCTCGTAGCCATTGCTGTAGAAGATCAGCGGACGCCGCCCATAGCGTTTCTCAAGACAGTCGGCGTACAGCTTGGCCTGCTGCTGTCCGACGCGGGGATCGCGCTTCGTGCGCTTGGCCTCAACCACGGCCAGCGGTTGGCCGTTGTCGCCCCACAGGACATAATCGACGAAGCCCTTGCCCTCGTTGTTGGGCATGCCGGCGACTTCGAACTCACGGTCGCGGGACTGGTCGAGCTTCCAGCCGGCCTCCGTCAGCAGCAGGTCGATGACGGCGTCCCGAGTCTCGGCCTCGGAGTAGTCGTGACTGTCCGGCTGCGCCGCTGCGGCTGCCTTCGCCTTGGCGACCTCGGCCCTGACCTGCTTCAACTCCTCGCTGAGTGCCGCCCTGTCGGCCAGCACCTCGGTCAGCTTGGCGTCCTGCTCGCTCAGCCGGGCCTGCATGGCCTGCAACTGCTCGGCGGTCTGCTTCGGGATGGCCGTCGCCGCCGGCAGCTCCTTCTGGTTGAAGGTTGACCCCGGTGCCGGCTTCGCGCCCCGGGCGTAGGTGTGGGCCAACCAGTAGCCGACATGGAACAGCTCGCGCACCACGGTCAGGGCGTCGAACTGGCGGATGGGCGAGGTGCTGTGAACAGCCTGGTTGCCGTACTGGACGATCAGGCGGGCCTTGGTGAAGACGGCGGCCCCGGCAGCCTGCTTGAAGGTCGGCTCGTGGATGAGGGCGCTGAGGTTGTCCTGGTACGGCAGCTTCACCGCTGCGTCGTGGGTGAAGACCCAGCGCACCGCCAGCTCCAGGGCGCGGCGGGCATAGAAGCAGGCCGTCCGGGCGTCCGACTGCACGGCGGCCTCGGCCCTGCTGGCGGCCTCCGCGACCGCCGGCCACTCGGCCTGGAGGAAGGCGAACTGGGTCATGACGCCACCCCGGTTATGCGCCATGATTGCGCCAAGTCGCATTCAGTGGCGTTATGTAACTCTCTGTTGCGTATAGTCGTACCCAAAGAATGCGCCAACATCTATGCGCCTCCTTCGGGCTGCTGGCGCATTACGGCGTACCACCGGGCGGCCCGGCCAACGCCCCGCAGTTCAACCCGCCCCTCGGCGGCCAGTTCACGCAGCATGCGCTGGATGGACCTGCGGGCGTCTGCCGGCAGCACCTGCTGGCAATCCCCCATGGGAGCGCCCTCGGCAGCCTGGGTCGTGAGATGCTTCAGCAGCAACGCCTTCTTGGTGTCGTAGTCCAGTCCGCGCTTGCGCGTGTGGGTGCCCTTCGCCCCGACCGCCGCATGCAGCGCCCGCGACAGCAGGTAGCGCGTCCCCTTGCCCCGACCGATGGCCTCGACCACGCCGGCCTGCATCAACCCTGGCAGGCGGTCGCGTAGGGCCGGTGTCAACGGCTGGTCGCGGTGCAGGGCATCAAGGGACTGGAAATCCTGGGTGGCGAACGAGTTCACCGTCTCGGCGCTGAGCCGTTCCAGGAAGCGGACGAAGGCCGGATGGCGGAGCTGCCCTTCCAGGGTCAGGCGCACCTCATGCGCGGCGGTGCCGGCCAAGCTGGGCAGCGCCTTGCCCTGGCGGATCGCGGACTCGACCATCAGGTTCATGCCCTGACCGGATCGCTCGATCAGCCCGCATTTCGCCAGGGTTTCGGCCAGGCGGCGATTGCGCGGGTTCTGCTGTTCCAGGATGTTCTCAGGCGTGATGCCCGCCGGCAGGCCGCCGGGGCTGACCACTTCCAGGCGGTGGGCGTACTGCCGCACGAAGACCGAGCCGCCCAGCCGGTAGTCACGGTGCGCCACCGCGTTCAGCAGCGCCTCGCGCACCGGCCCCTCATCGAAGGTCGGGATGTCGAGGCGGAACAGGCCGTCCTGGTAGCTCTGCTTGTCGTTGCGCAGGTTGATCTTGGTCCACAGCGCATCCTGCCAGGCGAAGAATCCTTCGCGGTACTCCTCGCGGTCAGCGGCGGGGCCGGCGGCCTCGTTCGATCGGTACTCGAAGACCAGTTCGGCCTGGGCGAGATGCCGGCCGAGCGCCGCCCGCGTGGCGAACAGGATGAGCGCCGCGTAGGTCGGCACCCCATCGACCAGCAGTTCAGCGTTGGTCAGGGTCTCCAGGTCGGTCCACGCCAGCCGCCGGTCGTCACGAACCTTCTTCGCCCAGCGTTCGCGGAAGATGGCGATGGAGGCCGGCGCTAGGTCGGCCAAGGTTGCGTTGGGACAGGGTAGAGCGGAGAAGTCAGGGCCGGTCTCGGCGAAGATGGCCCGCAGTTCCTCGTCGCCCATGCCGACCAGTTCATCACCGCCGCGCTTCAGATACATGCCGTTGATCTGCCAGGCCGTTCCCGGCAGACGGGCCGGCACATGCACCGCGAGAACGCGGCCCTCGGGCGCGTGGATTTCCTCAACCGGGATGCGGCGGCCCAGGCGCTGATGCAAGCCGGCCTCAGTGCGACCGGGTTCCGCGAATGCCTGGGTGCCGACGATGCGGCGCGGTCGGCGGTCGGTGGCGCCCAGGATGATGACGCCGCCGCCCTCGTTGGCGACGGCAACGCAGTAGTCGACCAACTTCTCGAAATGGAAGTTGTTCTTCGCCTCCTTGAACTCCAGGCGCGGGCCTTCGGGGGCGGCGAGCCAGGCGGCGAGTTGGTCGAGGGAGGTGGCCATGAACTACAGAGTGCCTTGAAAGGCGCGATCTTGGAGGGAGGTGAAAAGGCTGTCCGTATGCTGCGCGGAGCGTTCGTGTTGTGAACGCAGGTCGTCAATAGACCCTTCTATTTCAACATACCGACGTTGAATCGCTAACGGGGCTATCGGCACATTGAGGTCGCGCAAACGCCCCATGCTGATTCTCACCCTGGTTTGTCCAAGCATCAGAGACTGAGCCATGCGCTCAACCGATGGGTGGTTTAGCAGTGCGGAAATATAACGAGGTAGTGCAACGGATTCATCAGCACGTAGCTGAACGCAATCGGCCTTGTTCAAAGCAACGGAGAGCCATTGCGGCTGAATACAGGCTCGCAGATTGGGGTCGCCAAGCGTTCCGATCAGCACATCGCCGGGACGGCATTCGTGCTTGGCCAAGTCCTCGAAATGCTCCGTAGAGATATAGGCCCTGTCTTCGTCTACGAATCTCCCGACTCCGATGTTTTGCAACCTAATGACCCGAATACCGGATTCGACATAATGAGAACTCTTGAGGTTTGATCCGAATGGGCCGTCTGAAAACTTGCAGGCCAGAGAACCAACTGTCCGCACGGGCCAGTGCTTGGGGTTTACCGCCGGATCACCAAACATCTCGAAAAAGATCGCCTGTGTTAGTTCATCAAGGCGGGCGAGGGCGGCGCGGCGCTTGGCGCGCAGGGCATCGGTTCGGTCGAGGATGTCGGCAATGCGGCGCTGCTCCAAAAGCGATGGAAGTGGGATCTCTAGTCCAAAGACGTGTTCCTTGCCGATTCCAGGAACAGTGGCTCCTTCCGCCATTCCGTTGATGACCATTTCTTTAGCGCGCAAAAATGAAAAGAGATACCGCTGGTCGAGTTTCGTGGGATGGGGCCGCAACGCCATCAACTGACGTCCAATTGCGGCATCGCAACCGTAGTTTATTTTACCAACTCCAGCGCCCTTCACTGTGAGCAAAACATCAGACCTTTTCGCAAAGACCTTCGGGCTAGAAGTCCATTTGGTGACAATAGGGATGGTTTCACCAAAATCGGCTGGGCCAGTCAGGTATGGCGTTCCCGAACTATCGTCATTGTACAATGCCGCTTCGATGTGCTGACCGGCGATAACATCGCAAACAGCAGACAGCCGCACCGATTGAGATGTGCCAGGCTTCATCCCAGCATTCCCTCCAACGTCTTCATCTCCCGTTGAATCTCCTCCTCCAGCGTCGCCAACTCCTTCAGGATCTCCTTCGGAGCCCTGTGCTGCACCTCGGCGTGGACGACCTCCTTGTAGCGGTTGATCGACAAGTCGTAGTCCTGGGCTGCGAGGTCGGCCTTGGTCACGCTGAAGCTCTGTTCGGTGCGCTTGCGCTTCGTCTCGCTGTCGGCCCGTTCGCGCCAGCGGGCGAGGAGGTCGGGCAGGTTGTTCTTGGCGTGCTCGTCCGCCGTCAGCTTCGCCGCCGGCACTGGCCCCAGCTTGGCCTCGTCCAGCAGCGGGTTGCGCTTGTCGTCCAGCGACCAGCCATCGGCATCGCAGTCGTAGAACCACACCCGGTCGGTGCCGCCGCTGTTGGTCTTGGTGAAGCAGAGGATGGCCGTCGAGACGCCGGCATATGGCCGGAAAACGCCGGCGGGCAGCGAGATCACCGCGTCTAGCTTGTGGTCCTCGACCAGCATGCGGCGCAGTTCCTTGTGCGCCTTCGACGAGCCGAACAGCACGCCATCCGGCACGATGACCGCCGCTCGGCCGCCGGCCTTGAGCAGGCGCAGGAAGAGGGCGAGGAACAGCAGCTCAGTCTTCTTGGTCTTCACCACCGCTTGCAGGTCCTTGGCGGTGCTCTCGTAGTCGAGGCTGCCGGCGAAGGGCGGGTTGGCGAGGATCACCGTGTACCTGTCCTCTTCCCCGGCGTGGTCCTGGGCCAGGGAGTCACGGTAGCGGACATCGGGGTTCTCGACCCCGTGCAGCAGCATGTTCATGCTGCCGATGCGGAGCATGGTGTTGTCGAAGTCGAAGCCGTGGAAGGCGTGCTCGTGAAAGTGCTTCTTCAGCGCCGGATCGGTGAGCACCTGGGGATGGTGCTCGCGCAGGAACTCGTTGGCCGCGACCAGGAAGCCGCAGGTGCCGCTGGCTGGGTCGCAGATGACATCCTTCGGTCCCGGCGCGATCAGCTCGACCATCAAGCGGATGATGTGGCGCGGGGTGCGGAACTGGCCGTTGGTGCCGGCGGTGGCGACCTTGCCCAGCATGTACTCGTAGAGGTCGCCCTTGGTGTCGCGGTCCTCCATCGGCACGTTGTCGATGAGGTCCACCACCTTGGCCAGCAGGGCCGGCGTCGGGATGGTGAAGCGGGCGTCCTTCATGTGCCGGGCATAGGTCGAATCGGCCGCGCCCATGGTCTTGAGGAAGGGGAAGACCCTGTCGGAAACCGTGGCGAACATCGCCGCTGGGGACTGGTTCTTGAAATGCGACCAGCGCAGGGCGTCCTTGCCCTCGGGGAAGATGCGGCGCTCCATCGGCCGCTTCAGCCGCGCGCTCTTGTTCTCCTCCAGGGTGTGCAGGTCGTCGAGCCGGCGCAGGAACAGCAGGTAGGTGATCTGCTCGATGACCTCCAGCGGATTCGAGATGCCGCCGGTCCAGAAGGTGTTCCAGATGGCGTCGATCTGCGAGCGGAGTTCACCGGTGATCATGGGGCCTTTGCTGGCGGCGAGAGCCTGCGGACGGGGTAGAGGCGGCGTTGATCGCCAGTCGGCAGGCTAGCTGGTCGTCCCGGTCGTGCGAGCCTGCACCGGTGGCCGGCTCGACCCTAGCGGCCTGTCCTGGACCTGGCCAGTTGCCGCTCCAGGCGGTCGATCAGGGCAACGATCACTGGCGGTGTTCGTGTCAGCCACGCCAGCCGAACGAACCGGGCGCGGTCTGCCCCGCGTAGTTCTAGGGCATCAGCCCACGCCTCAATTCGCTCAGGATCAACTGCGCGCCTTTTTGCCGCCGAGATGCTGCTGACGCCCACCCCGACCCGCTTGCCAAAGGCTCGGACGCTGAGTCCCCGGGCCGCTAACAGGGCGTCGAGGTGGTCGCCGAAAGGGGTCTGCGGCCGGGACGGCATCCTGGCATGCTACCCGCCAGGGTCGCTGCTTGCCTGAGCAACCTTTGTTGCTCACAATGAATGGACCGGCCCATGTGCAGGGACTGGTGCACGCAGACCGCGAGCGGACTGATAAACAGCACGCCAGGAGCGCGAACCATGCCTAATATAAGTCGGGGGGTTATCTGGGCTGTGGCGATCAACCTGGCAATGATCGCATTCGGACTCTTTATCAGTTGGGCTCTGCCGAAGCAGACTTACATCCTGAAGTCGCCGACCCCCCGCATGATCGACGGTGGGTGGTTTGGAACGATCCGGGCGGAATACCGCATGCGGGAAACGACCGAGGGATGGATGTTGTTTCGGAACGGACACTGGGTGCTCTGGGAATATGATGACGCACAGGAAGGGCGAGATGAGTAGCGCATCATGCAATGGAATGAACCGCCACGATGGCCTGCCAGTAGGGTGTCGAGATGCTCGCCAAATGGCTCATCCGGCGCCATCCGCATGCTGCCCATCATGGCCACCGCTTTCCCGAGCCACCCTGATTGCACATCATTCTGACAATCACCCCACGGAGTACACCGACCAATGAAGCCGGAAACCAGGGACAATCTGACGCCACGGGCCGAGATGCTGGCGAAGTATCTGCAGGAGGACGCCAAGTGGGCGATCCTGCCGGGGGAGACGCCGGAGGACGCAGCGGTGCGCCGGGAGGCGGACTGCCTGGACCTGGAGGAACGGCTGGTGAAGGACGGGGTTCCGTACCTGGCGGCGAAGGAGATCGCAGAGAAGGAGACGGAACTGTTCCCGCCGGACGCGGATCAGATCGCAGCGCAGGAAGCGCTGGACGAGGCCGATCGGCAGGAGGCCGAGGAAGAAGCGGAACAGGAACCTGAGCGGTTCAGCCTGTCGCGTGACGACCTGGCGGCCGTTGCCCTCGCCAAACGAATGGCCCGCCGCCTCCTGATCGTCAAAGAGATCACACCATCGCAGATCCAGGCCGTCGCCCGTGCACTGCATGGCTTGGAGCAGTTGCCCGAGGTCACGCCGGGATGCAGCGTCACGGTCGGCATCTGTCATCGCTGCGACAGAGCCATGAACTATGTTGATGTCACGATCTCCGAGCACGAATTTCGCATGAGTCAGGGAGGCTCCGTATACGATCCTGCCGTTGGCAGCGACACGATTTCTGGCCCGGGCTGGCGCGTGGAAGTGGATGGTGGGCGCGTCGAGTCCTGTGACCTAGACGAACAGGCGCGGTTGTTCGATGAACTGATTGCCATGGGCGGATCGGTGGCGGTCGAGGATGAGTCGGATTTCGAGATGTAAGCCCGAGACCTCTGAGCATCGGCCAAGGGAGACTCGACTGCTATGCGACAGCCGCTGCGCGCATGACGGCTAACTGCCGACGCTCCCTCGCATCCAGAAGCTTCGCAATCGTGTCGAACTCGCGTTCGGACGGCATCGCCACCAGGATCAAGTCACCCGATGGCACGCTGTCCTTTTGTCCGCTGTCCGTCCAGACGATCCGGCATACCCCGTCATGGTCGGGCCACAGGACCCAGCAATACCGCCCCGTGTTAGCTGTGGACGGAGCCATCCGGTTTGGAGCGACGACATAGGTTGCGGCAAAATACAGGTCGGTCCTACGGCGGACGACTCCCCCTTTTGCCGGTTGCTCGATGGTGCAGGTGCCCAGCAGCAGCGGCTGGGGCGTGGTAGCGGAGTCAGTCATGGTTTCCTCATTGGGATAGATGTGGGCAGCAGCGCCCCCCGAGGAGATAAGCCGCCAGATGGACGAAAAATGACCTTGCCGAGGCGTCTAGGGGCGTTGATGGCCCAGCGGTGGGGGTCACGGCTCAGCCTCGCTGCGGACCTCAGCCGCAACGGGCTTCGCCGCCGCCGCGTCGCACCTCGCCATTTCCTCCTTCGCCCAGCGTGACCACTCGGCCGCATCCTTGATAGGGTGTGGCATGTACACGATGGGCGATGGCAGGTTGATGTTGATGCCGGTCTTGGGGGCCAGGTCGCCGTTCATCGCGGCCAGCAATTTCGCGGCGGCGGTCATTTCGGCATAGGTGGGCGGTGGTCCCCCGTTTAGTGGCTCTCCGCGGGCGATGCTGCTGAGCAGCGCCATGCGCTCGGCCCGAGACGCGACCTTCTCGGACCATGCCGCGTCCCGCAGGGCGCGGACAGCTGCTGCGACCTTGGGGTCCTTCAGCAGCCGATAGCCCACATTCGCTGCATCGGCGGCCGATGAGCAGGTGTACCCCGCCTTCCTGGCGCTTTGAGCGGCACACCCGCAATCGACAAAACTCGACACGAATGATGCCTGACGGGGCAGCAGGTCGGCCAACGCCGGGTCTGCCGGGGTGGGGGCCAGCTGAGCGTCTTGTCCCGTTGCGTCGTCATTCATTTTTCTTTCCTTCGATGTTTGGCTGCTGTCCCGTCCCATTGCCCGGCGCGCCCCCTACGGGGGACGCGCACGGGACAACGGGACAGGTCAGGCAGCGTTGTCCCGGTCCTTTGTCCCGTTGTCCCGTTGCTCCGAATCTGGGGTTTGGGACACGGCTTGGGACAACTTGGGGCGTGACCGACCAGCCTCTGTTTTCGAACACCCGACAGCCTCGGCCACCTCCCGGACCGTCGCCTCGGGGTGCTCGGCCCAGTATGCAGCCGCCCGCTGGGCCGCCGTCACAACGGGGTCCGGTTGGCTGAGTCCGACAGTGCGGGACCCCTTCCGGCCCTCCCCGGCATGCGCCTGGCCAGCCTGAACGAGAGCGCTGATGGTGTCCTTTACAGCGGCCTTGGTGAGCTTTGGCATTTTCGCGATGAGGGTCCTATGCACATGCGCCACCACATCATCAAGCCGCGTTTGGCGCTTTGGAAGCAGAGGCAACACGGCGTCGAACGAGACCAAAGGGTCCCGACGCTTGGCCGCCGACACTTCCACAGCTAGGTCATCAGCAGTGCCCTCCCGCCAGCGCAGTTTCGGCGGTTCGTCCTCCGCGCTGCCGGCGCGTTTGGCAAAAGAGAAAAAGAGCGGTGTCTGAGGTTTGCGAAAGTTGGTTTTTACAATCTGAACCATGCGCTCAGTCCCGTCTGTCGTCGGCGTGACAAGCATTGCGGTGCGAACGGCAGCGGTGACCTGAACCGAACCGCCGAAAGCGTCCATGGGTTCATCGGTGAAACCCGCCTTGCGCAGATGTGCCGCGAATACGGCGCTGCACCCAACACGCCGTGTCAATCGGTTCATAGGATCAATGACGGCGCGAACCTGTTGGCCATTGTTCATATCGTCTTCAACCCATGCCCCCAGCGGATCAATTATGACAAGGTCGATACCGTGCGCGATCACGGCCCGCTCAATGGCAGCCACGCCCTCCTCCATGGTGGGGATAGGCGTTCCGTCCATAAAGTCCCCGTAGGTCCAAAAGACATTATCCATGTTAGCCCCGGCAACCCTGAGGCGAGGCTTCAGCGCCATTTCCGGATCGTCTTCGCGTGTGACGATCAAAACCTTGAGCGGCTTGCCGCCACCGGATCCGTCCGGCATGACATTGCCACGCGAGAATCGCGCTGCCAGATCCGCGAGGAACAGCCCTTTCCCGCCACCTTGTCGCCCGCCGATCATATGTGTCCCCCCGCGAAGGAAGTAGCATGGCCACAGCCAATCCGGCTCCCGCTCCTGCGTGTCGCGAAAACATGTCACTGCTAGGTCGTTGCTGCCTGTTGTAGGCGCGGACGCACTCGCCCCTTCCGCCTCCAGCTGCCCCGAAGCGTGCAGCGCGGCGGATATCATGAGCCCGCGAATCGTCTCGCCGACAATATCGATGCCGCCACCGAACTTCTCGACCGCACCCGCTGCCCCGCGGCGGATCTCGTCATCCGGGAATGTGCGCCCGTCGCTGAGGTCGAATCGCTCAGCGATGTACGCCTTGGTGATATCCACGATCGCGTCCACCCCCGGCCCTCCGAGCGCAGCGACCTTGGCCTGGTAGAGGATCATAGCCTCGTGCCGGCCGACGCTGATCTTCTCGCCTGGCCCGGAGGTCTGCCCGGTCGGCGCCTCGCGCTCCGGCTGGATGACGGCGGGATCGATCTCAAGCGCGACCGGCTCGGGCCGCGAGAAGGCGCCCTGGTCGTGGCTCATGTAGCAGGCCCGACTGCAGTCCTTCCCCGATTCGTCCAGGTTTTCCGCCGCGACCTCCAGCACGCGCTCGACGGCGTTGCGAGCCGTCCGCCATGCTGCGCCGTAGTGCGCCGGGTCCGTCACGGCGACGGCCACCAGCAGCTTCACGCCGACCCCGGACGGCGACAGGAATGCCGCCGCCACGGACGGCATTTTCTACGCTTGATCACGCAGCGCGATGGCCTCGGCAGGGCCGTCGAGGTGATCAACATCGATGACGACCAGCCCCGACAGGGCCACTACCTCGCTGATCGCCCGGCGCTTCCCGAAGGTCGCGGCTGGAGTGATGTAGTGCAGCCGCGCACCCTTCGCCTCGTCAGCCGCTGGCTTGTCGTTATTGGCGATGGCGCTCCGGATATGCGCCACAGTCGTGACCGTGTCGGGGTGTGGCGCTCGGATGCCCTGCATGACCTCGGCGAGCGTGACGACTGCATCGGGCGGTGACGGGCGGTTGATGGGTGGATGCCACGCGGACATGGTGCAGCTGAAGGCACTCATGGTGCCACCTCCTGCAGCATCTCGTCGCCCAGCCGCATCTCGACCGCCAGTCGCGCCGTCAGGATCGCGACCGCTTGACCGTCAGCCTGGCGCACCGCGGCGGCCACTTGGTCGTCGGTGATCCTCTCCTTCAACCGCCCAGCCAGCCGTGTCAGCGCAGCGAGAAACAGCGGGTGTGCCCACAGGGCGTCCACCAGCCGACCGGCGCCGTGGGCGATGGCGTCCTGATGCCGCGCCGAGAGCATGTGCCCGAGCGGCCCGGCGTGACGGAGCGCAGCCTGTGCGATGATTGTCCAGGCGATGCGCCGCCGCGCCTCTGCCGTCCTGACCATCGCCCCCGGGTCAGCGCCTGGCACCACGGCCTTGGCCGCTGCAAGCGCGGCGTCATCGAGTAGCAGCATGGCGGCCGGCCAGGCATCCTGGTCGAAAGGCGGCACCTGCCCGGTGCGCTGGGGTGAGGGGAACCGGCCGCGCACGGTTGCGCGAGTGGGTTTTTTGAGTAGAAGAGACATGTCGGTCGTCCTGGAAGATGTCGAAATCCCTGGTTCGCGCCGGGGTTTTTCGTTGGGTTAATTGGAAGAGTTTGTCCGGGCTTCGGCCCACGCCCGTGCGTCGGCGGGCCTGATTAGCCACCGAATCGCTGGGATCTTGCCGTTGGCGCGTGACGGCGCCGAGGCGCGCACTGCAGGCAGCTCGCCTTTTGAGATTGCCTCGAAGACCTTTTCTTTCCGGCAGCCGGCGTGCCTGCGAACATCGGCAGGCGACCAGTTAGCCGGCTCCGCGCGCTCGATTTCTTTCCGGATCTCCGCCACCAATCGCGGACGCTCTGCCGCCAGTGCCACTCGCACTGCATCCACAACCATCTGTTCAAGTTGGGCGGCCAGGGTCATGCGACCTCCCAACCGCTCAATACACTCCAGTCAGCTCTCGGCGGGGCTGACGAGCGGCAGGAGTGCGCCATCCGCACCATCGCGTCAGCGAGCCCGCAGGCTGAGATACGCAGCGCCACGATAGGACGCATAAGCGCACGCAGCTCGCAGCGCCGCAAACTGTTGATGTAAGCGCGGTACTCGGGCTCGTTTTCGAGCCGCCAGAGATGGACTTGGTACAATCCTTCAGATTCGAAATCGGAACGCCTCACATTACCCCCGCTTCCCGCGCCAGGCGATCAGCTTCTGCCGGGGAAATGCGCCAGCGCCCTCGCGTGCCGATGCGCGTGGCACGGATCGTTCCGCGGCGGCAGAGGTCTTGACGTCCACTCCTGGGGTCCGGTGAATTTTCAGATCCCTATCACCGTACCTTGAGTTACGTCGATCCCAAAAGCTGTAAGTCGAGTTTTT
>JAIFND010000023.1 GCA_020047915.1 bacterium
ACGACAACGAAAGTCGTCACCCCGAGGCTGGAAACCACGGGGGACCAAGGGTAAGGGCCGACCTTGAGTTATGACTGAATAGCATTGGGCGAAGCCCCTGAGCAGAGAGTCAGCCCGGTCCGCGACCGGTGACCATCTTCACGACACCCCAGGCCATCAGCACCGAACCGGCCAGGCACAAGACCAGGCCGGGAACACCGATGATGAAGGCCCAGACTTTGACCTCCTGACGGTGCAGCAGGTAATTCAGACCCAGCACAGCGACGGAAGCGAGGCCGAGCGAGAACACCACGCAGATCAGGCCGGTCAGGAACTTGACGATGCCGTCCTGCCGTGCGGCGGTGACATGCAGTTCCTGCAGCAGCTGCGGATCGGCATGCGAACCGCCCTGGTTGGCACCAGGATGGCAGTCGAGTCGGACGATGGGAGGGGATACAGCCACGGACAGGGCCGGAATGGTAGGCTACGGGCTGAAGATGCCAGCCATAGCCTGGGCCGCCGTGCAACCCTGCTCAGGCGACCTGGACCGTCACCTGGCCAGCGCTGCTGATCTGGATGACGCCACCCCAGTTGCACATGCAGGTGCTGGTGCTGCTGAGGGCCGGCATGTTGCCGATCATCACCGTCGGCGAACCGGGGGTCCAGGGCGCAGCCGTGACGGGGATGCACGGCATCGGGGTCAGGACGCCCATCGCCGCGGCGGTGGCGGCGATCACCATCGGGTTGGCTGGGCTCTGGCACATCCCAAAGGGCAGGATGTTCACCATGGGCTTGTTATCCATGATGTTCGCAGCCGGTGGACCACCGCCCATGGTACGGTTCTGCGGCAGGACCATCAAGGCGCCAGGGGCGACGCCGAAGCTGCACTTGAGCATCGCACCGGCACAGACGAGTTGGGCCATGCAGGGAATGCTCAGACCCGGACCGTCCGGTCAACGCGCGTGATGCTGCCGACTCCCTCGGTTGTGGAAGGTCAGCGGCGCACCACCCGCACGCTGACGATGCGATGCGCACGGTACGGGATGGCATAGCCATCCTTGCCGGGCCGCAGCAGCGCTTCACGCCGTCCGCGCAGATCGACCAGTTCGACGCGACGCGCCGGCTGCGCCAGCTGCAGCCGGGCCGTTCCGTTGCGACCATCGACCTCGTGCAGACGCAGGGTGAAGCCGTCATCCTCCGGCACGACCCAGGCCGGCACCAGGCTTCCCGCGTCGGTCAGGGTGAAGGGCGAGACCGAAGACCGGCCGCCAGCGACAACCAGCGGCGGGGTGAACAGCGTATCGGCGGCCCCGGCGGTGGTCGGCTCGGTGCCGGCGGCGGTGCGCTGGTGGCGGCCGACGCAGAATACCAGACGGTGCTGGCCACGGTCGGCCGTGGGATCGGGGTCGCACGGCGCGCGCAGCAGCGAGAGACCGAGATCGCCATCGCGGCACGAGAAGCCGTACTTGGCCTCGGTGACGATGGCAGCGCCTTCGAGGTCGTCGCCGAGCACCGCGGCCCAGCGGTTGCCGGGCACCTCCCACTGCGCCTCCTCTTTGAGCAATCCCGGCTGCTGCGAACGCAGATACGAGCCGAAGGGTGCGCCGTAGCGGGCCTCGCGGCCGCGATAGGCGGTGGGCAGGTGCCACTTCAGCAGTCGGCGGTGCGCCTTCCAATCAGCCTCGACGACGATGCGCAGATAGGAGCTGCCGGCGTCCAGTTCGTAGCGCACGGTGAGCGTGCCGCTGTCCTTGGGCAGGGCCACCGTGCCGGTGAGGACGGCACGCAGCGGACCGGCCTCGATCACGCGCAAGCGCGTCCCATCGACGGCATCGTGCACGGCAAGTGCCTCGTGATCGATGTCCCAGGCGTCGAATGAGGCAGGCCGATCGGCATAGAGCCGGAACCAGGCCGGCGCCGCCAGTTCGACGGCACGACCATCGACCACCAGGCCCGCCAGGCGACCCTGGCGGTCGAAGGAGGCCGCGACACGCCCGTTGCCGAGTTGCGTGGGCGATGCCTGCACGGCGCTGTCCGCCGCCGCTGGCGCAGCCGGCACCAGCCGCACCCCGCCCAGCGCCGGCAGCGAGACCAGGGCAAGTGTGCCAGCCTGGCGACCGCTGCCGACCGCCTGCACCATCACCGGGCTGCCATCGGGCAGGCTCAGGCCGCGATGCCGTCCCGGCACTTCGACCACCCGTTCGACCGGCCATGCCAGCGGATTCACAACAGCAAAGCCCTGCCCGTCTCCAGTCAGCTCCTGCGCCGCGCCTGCGATGGCAGCCTCGGCATGGCCGCGCAGCTCGGGAGTGAACTGCTGGTACACCAGGCCGATCGAGCTGCCCGGGATGGCGTCGTGGAACTGTGCAAAAGCCAGGCGCTGCCAGCGCCGCTGGCCGGCCTCGTCCAGCGGCCCGGAGCCGGTGGCGACGCGCACCGCCTCGTGCACCTGCAGGGCGCGCTCGAGGGCGCGGTGCGCCGCCTTGAACTGCGACTGCGTGGTGTAGGTGCCGCGGTGGTATTCGAGATACAGTTCGCCCTGGTAGGTCGGCAGACTGCCGCGTGCGGATTCCAGCCGGTCGAAGAAGCCGTCCACCGTCGTCCAGCCCGTCTTGGGCACGCCGGCGAGATCGGCGAAGCGCCGGGCGCGCTCCAGCTGCTCCTCGGTGGTGCCGCCGCCACCGTCGCCGAAACCGGTCGGCAGCAGCATCGCCGGATGCTGCTCGAGGTTGCGGTGCTTGCGCAACGGACCGACCAGCTCGTGCAGCTGCGCATCGCCGTTGTAGCCGGTCGCACAGAGATGGGTCAACACCTCGCTGCCATCGGTGCCGCGCCAGACGAACGAGGAGTAAGGGAAGCGCGTTACCGCCGACCAGGTCATCTTGGTGGTGTAGAAGCGGGTCACGCCGGACTGCGCCAGCAGCTGCGGCAGGCAGCCGGCATAGCCGAAGACGTCGGGGATCCAGCAGGTGCGGGCCGGGGCGCCGGTCAACTCGGCGAACTTGGCCTGCCCGATGGCGATCGACCGCGCCAGCGCCTCGCCGCACGGCAGCTGGTTGTCCGGTTCGACCTCGAAGGCGCCCTGCGCCTCCCAATGGCCATCGCGGATACGCCGGGCGATCTGCCGCGCGAGGCCCGGGACGCGCTTCTCGATCGCACGATAGAGGGCGGGCTGGGTCTGGGTGTACACGAACTCCGGATAGCGATCCATCAGGCGCAGCATGGTCGAGAAGGTGTGGACGCCCTTGGCCTCGGTGACCGCCTCGGGCCACAGCCAGACCAGATCGATGTGGGCATGGCCGACCAGCTCGGCACGCGGCTGCCAGCCCTCTGCCCGGAAGCCGGCATACACCCCGCGGATCGCCCTGGACAGGGCGCCGAGGTCCTCGTCGCGATAGGCCTCGAGGGCGCCCTCGATGCTGCCCAGCAGCCGGCGCAGCAGCGGATCGACGTCAGCCAGTTCGGGATGATAGCCGATCCAAGGGGGCTGCACCCGGTCCTTGTCCAGCAGGTGGCGGACCAACTGCTCGAGGCACTCGACGTCGAAGAATGCGGACCAGGCCTGCTGGTCACGAAGCGCCAACGAGGCCCCGTCGAAGCGGCAGCCATGCGCGGGGATCGGCTGCGCACCCGGCACCCAGACGCCTGTCTGCCACAGGCCGTGATCGAGCCACAGCGTGCAGGCGCGATCGGGCAGCGGACAGCAGCGGTGGCCGACATCAAGACCGCTCCACGGTTCGCCATCGATCCACACCGTGGTCTCGCCGTGGCACTCCCAGCGCAGGAAGCGGCGTCCGCGTTCGCCCGCCCGTGCCGCCGGGACCGCGAGGCGGAACCAACGTCCGCCCCAGCCGCCGCCGGGCGGCCCGAAAGTGGTGCCCGGGGCCACCGCCGCGAAGCGCTGGCGGCGCGCTGTCGCAAAGGGCACCGGTTCGGGGGTGACCGGGCCGCCGGCGACCGGCAGCGGAACGGACGACGCCCAGATGCGGCGCTGCACCCGTTCGCGGACATGACGGAGACGGTCGATGACAAGCTGGGGAAGCGGGTTCATGTCCGCAGTGTACCCGCCTTTTACCTAATACAATCGCTTGTTATCAGCGTTTTAATGCACAAATCCATCGTCATACACGGCGTTGGTCAGGTACGGCGCCCAGTTCTTCTCGAAGAAGCGCTGAGGTACTGATTTTACTGATGTAAAAATATCGTCTCGCATCTGGTGAACGCGGGGTGAACGCCGAGCGGTTTCCGGAAGTCGCACCAAGCATTGGATTGCATCCAACTGCGACCCCGTGTCACACCATCCTTGCGTCCCCGGTGATGGCCGTGAGCGATCTGGTGACGGTTTCGACTGCCGAAAACTGTGGGTGGAAACCGGCCAGAGCGGTCACACATAGTGTTGCATGCAAACTGCCCCATGCCTTTCCGTCACTGACGCCGCCGCCCTGGTCGGCGTTTCCCCCCGTCATCTACGGCGCCTCGCTGCTGCCGGCGTTGTGCCTGCCAGCCGCCTTGGGCGGCGCGGGTGGCGGCGGTTTGATCGCCGGGCCGTCTCGCGCATTGCGCGGCGTCTGAAGGCCGGCGTCTAGTCTTCAAACGGCGAGACCCGCGTGGACAGGACGCGGGTCTCACTCTTCATCACCATCCAGAGGGAGCATCCTATGGACTTTGCAGATCGTATCGCTGCCGGCGGCCCGGCAATCCCCCCCACCCCCGCCCAGGCCCGCGCTGAGCAAGCCCTAGAGCGCTGGCGCGCCGCCGAGCGGGCTGCCGATGACTGCGACTCGGTGCCGACGCCCGCTGCCATCGCCACCCTGGATGCCGCCACCGTGGAACTGCGGGCTGCACGCCTTGCCTTGCTGGTGGACGAGGACGCCCGCATGGACGATCCCACCCGGGCCGCCGTGACTGCCAATCGCGCCGACCTGCAGGCCGAGTCTGATGCCGCGCATGCTGCGGCAGAGGCGAAGCGAGAAGCGGCGGCCCGGTCCCGGGAGCAGCGCCGGGATGAGATCGAAGCGCTGGCTGTGGACGGTGTGATTGCGGCCGCGCATGCTGACGGCCGCGCTGTGCATCTGGTGACTGACGAGGAGAGCGAGGCCGAGGCCGCTGCGGCCGAGGTGGCTGGCATGGAGGATGATCCGGCCGCGATCACGCTGCTGCGCGGCCAGGTGCGCGACGATGAACAGGCCGTGGCCCTGTTGGTGCGCGATGCCATCACCGGCGAGGCCGAGAACTACGCAACAGCGGTTGCCCGCGGCCTGTGCCGTAAGACTGGCATCCCGCTGCGGGGCGCCCGTGCGATCGCCGATCGACTGGTGTCCAGGGCGAAGCGTCTGCATTCCGTTGGCCGCCGTGCGCCGCTGAGCGCCGCTGACGCCGATATGATGGTGAGGGCCTATGCCGGCGATCCGGTTGAGTTGGCGAAGGATCTTCCGTCCGCCGTGCAGAAGGCAGCGGCGATGATGGCGGCTGGGCCGACGCCGGTGGAGGCCGCGCAGCTGGCGGTGGCGATGGTTGAGGCGAAGCCCGCTGGCCGGCTGCGGTTCCAGACCGAGGAAGCGTGGAACGCCATTCTGCGCTGGCACATCCATGGACTGCTGCCAGAGGACGGCCTTGCGGTGCTGTTTGCTGATCCTGGTTGCGGCAAGAGCCTTCTCGCCGTTTATCTGGCCTGCTGCACCGCTGTGGGCGCCGACTTCGCTGGCCGCGCCACGCGGGCCGGTCGGGTGGTGTATGCATGCCCCGATTCCCCTTCATCCACGAAGCGTCGGCTGTCAGCCCTGCCGCCCGAGGCGCGGCGTCGGATCGTAGCGTTGCCCGAGTTGAGCTTGCCTGCAGATGCCGAGGAACTGGCTACCTGGCTGCAATCACAGATGCACGGTGGCGACCCCGTGCGGTTGCTGATCGTGGATACATGGGACGCCACTCGCGACATGCCCGGCGCTGGCTACACCCAAGAGGATCGATCCATCATCGAGAACACGAAGCTACTGCGGGAGATTGCCGAACGCCTGCGGATCGCCGTCATCATCGTTCACCATTCTACTAAGGATCGGGAGAATCCCACATCCCGCGGATCATTCGTGTTGAAGGGTCGCCTGGAGTGGGAAGCATATCTTCGCCGTATTGCTGACGGGGTAGTTGAGTTGGTGACCACCAAGGCCCGTGACGGCGAGATGGGTACGGTTGGTCAGTTCCGGATCAGCGCCCGCCCCCATCCGGCGGACGGCGAGCCTGTTCCCGGCCTGGAGTACCTGGCGACGGGCATGGCCGTTGCCGGGGCCCGCCAGGCGGCAGCCGCAGCGGGGAAGGCCAAGCTGGACGCCGACCGCCTTATCGTGCTGCGTGGGCTGGCCGAGGCCCCTGGCGCCGGTCGGACCAAGCGGGGACTGGCCGAGTCGGCACGCATGGAACCTACCCGCTGGTATCGCGTCCTGCGTCACCTGCGCGAGGATGGGTTGGTTGAACCGAGGAACTTCTACCTGACGGCGGCGGGTCAGATCGCTGCCCGCGACGAGGGTGCGGAGGCTGGTTCATGACCCCGCGCAGCGCGATTCTGGTTCACAGCGTGAACCAAGAGGTGAACCAGCTGGTTCACATGAACCAGCACGGTGAACCAAGCCGGTTTTACAGGGAAATTTGCTGGTTCATGGTGAACCAACGAATGAACCAGACCCGGTTGGTTCACTTGGTTCACCCCCTTATGAAATAAGGGTGAACCAGTGAACCAGGGCGAACCACAAGGAGAGAGCATGACCACCACCACACCCCCAGCGCCCGAGACCGTCGCCGACCCGCCTGACGAGTTAGACCCGGCCTTGGCTGCCCTGCCTGATCGGCAGAGGCGGTTTGTTTGGGCCTATATCAAGGACCCGAACGGAACTGCCTCTGCCCGGCTCGCCGGCTACAGCGGGGACGACGGCACCCTGGCGGCACATGCCAGCCGGTTGTTAAGGAACTGCAAGGTGGCCGCCGCCCTGCGGGCTGCCCGGGATGCCGAGGCCCGGGTTGCCATCCTTGGCCGCGATGAGCGTTTGGCGCTGCTTTCCAAGGTGGTCGCCGGGGAGGTCGGTGGTGAGTTCCCGCCCACCTGGTCCGAGCGCATCCAGGCGAGCAAATTGATCAGCGCGATGCTGGGCGAAACCGGGCCCCGGGTCGCCGTCCAGGTCGATCAGGTATCGTATGTGGTCCCGCTGCCCCCCGTAATCCGCGACCCGCAAGAATGGGCCGCGTGGGCCAAGCGCGAGATGGCCGCCCACGATGCCGCTACAACCCCTTCCAACCCCACAGCCGCTACCAGCGGCCGGAGTATCCCATGAAGACCACTTCCTTCGACGCCCGCGCCATCACGCAGCCCGGCGGCATGTACAAGTCCATCAACGATGGACTGCTGCAGGCCGTGCAGGCATACCTGGAGCACAAGGACAAGGAGCGAGCCGGTGAGCGCGACCTGCGGCGGGATGACCGCGCAGCGGCACGGCAGGCGGTTCTAGACCAGAGGACGGCCGGCAAGGAGCAAGACGCCTTGCAGCAACGGATGGCCGCCCTTGAGCTTGCCAAGGCCGGTGCCGTTGATCGGCGGATCCAGCGATACCTGGCGGTCGCCGGCGCGTTGAAGGCCGGGTCACTGACGCCCGAGGCGGCGGTTGGGCTGGGGTTCGATGCTGGCCAGGCTGAGAAGCTTTGGGGCGCTGGTGAGGCTGAGCGGTCGGCGACGATGGGCCTGCGCCAGGCCGAGGCTGAGCGGCGTGCCGAGGCGCATCAGAGGGCCGGGGACAAGGCCAAGGGCGGCAAGGGTGCGCCCGGTGCGCCTGGTGCTGCTGGTCGGCCTGGTGCGGCTGGCGAG
>JAIFND010000205.1 GCA_020047915.1 bacterium
ACCATCTGCAACGCCTGGCGCGAGACGCAGACGGTGGGCGAGGTCGATCACGATCCGGTGGGCGGCGTACGCACCGTGCTGGCCCCGGTCGGCACGGTCGCCGCCATCATCCCGGTGACCAATCCGACCTCGACCGCCGCCTTCAAGATCCTGCTCGCGCTGAAGACGCGCTGCGGGATCGTCCTTGCGCCGCATCCGCGCGCCAAGGGCTGCACCGCCCTGGCGGCGCGCATCGCCAGCGCAGCGGCGACGGCGGCTGGCGCACCGGAGGGCATCATCGCCTGCATCGCCGAGCCGGCGCTGGAGACGACCCAGGCCCTGATGCAGCACAAAGGCATCGACCTGATCCTGGCCACCGGCGGGCCGGGCATGGTTCGCGCCGCCTACGCCAGCGGCAAGCCGGCGATCGGCGTCGGGGCGGGCAACACCCCGGCCCTGATCGACGAGACGGCCGATGTGGCGATGGCGGCGACCTCGATCGTCACATCGAAGACCTTCGACAATGGCGTGATCTGCGCCTCGGAGCAGTCGCTGGTCGTGGTCGATGGCGCCTACGACGCCATGCTGGCCGAACTGCGCCGCCACGGCTGCCATCTGCTCGACACCCAGCAGCGCGCCGCGGTCGAGGCGGTGATGACGGTGCGTGACCTGAAGAAAGGCAACTGCGCGCCGCGCCTGAATGCCGCCATCGTCGGTCAATGCGCCGAGACCATCGCCAAGTTGGCCGGCATCACCGTGCCGGCCGGCACGCGCGTGCTGCTCGCCACCGCCGAGCGTATCGGCGATGACGAGGCCTTCAGCATGGAGAAGCTCAGTCCGATCCTGGCCGTGTACCGGGCCGCCGACTTCCGCACCGGCGTGCGCATGGCCGCCCGGCTGGTCGAGCATGGTGGCCTCGGCCACACCGCGGTGCTCTACACCGCGCCCGGCAACCAGGATCGCATCACCGCCTACGGCCATGCCATCCGCACGGCGCGCATCCTGGTCAACCAGCCGAGCTCGCATGGTGCGATCGGCGACCTCTACAACTTCCGCCTGGCGCCGTCGCTGACCCTCGGGTGCGGCAGCTGGGGCGGCAACTCATTCGCGGGGAATGTCGGCGTGCATCAACTCCTCAACCGCAAGACCATCACCGAACGACGCGAAAATCTGCAGTGGTACCGGGTGCCGCCGCGCATCTACCACGGCTGGGGCAGCCTCGGCCCGGCCCTTGCCGATCTGCGCGGCCGGTCGCGCGCCGTGATCGTCACCGACCGCACCATGGTCGATCTGGGGGTGGCGGGCCGGGTCGCCGACCAGCTGCGCGCCCAGGGCCTGTCGGTCGAGACCTTCGCCGATGTGCGTCCCGACCCCGACCTCGATGCGGTCGAGATGGGCCTGCGCGTGCTGCGCGCCGCCAAGCCGGATGTGATCCTCGCCCTGGGCGGCGGCAGCCCGATCGACGCGGCCAAGATCATGTGGCTGCTCTACGAGCAGCCGGAAACGGACTTCGACGCCCTGTCGATGCGCTTCCTCGACATCCGCAAGCGCATCCACCAGACCGAGGCGCTCGGCCGGCACGCCTGGTTCGTCGCCGTGCCGACGACCAGCGGCACCGGCTCGGAGGTGACGCCCTTCGCGGTGATCACCGCCCGCGACGGGGTGAAGTACCCGATCGCGGACTACGCCCTGACCCCGACCGTGGCGGTGGTCGATGCCGAACTGGCGGCACGCCAGCCCAAGGGTCTGACCGCAGCCGGCGGCATGGATGCGGTATCGCACGCGATGGAGGCGATCGCCTCGGTGTGCGCCACCGACTTCACCACCGGCCAGGCGATCGACGCCCTGCGCCTGCTCTTCGCCCACCTCCCGGCGGCGTGGCGCGAAGGCGAGAAGAACCGCTACGCCCGCGAACAGGTCCACATGGCGGCAAGTCTGGCCGGTATGGCCTTCGCCAACGCCTTCCTCGGCATCTGCCACAGCCTGGCGCACAAGCTGGGGGCGCGGTTCCACCTGCCGCACGGGGTGGCCAACGCCATCCTGCTGCCGCATGTGATCCGCTTCAACGCCGCCGAGGCGGGACACCGGATCAGTGCCTTCCCGCGCTACGACCGGCCGCAGGCCCTCGACCGCTACGCGCGGGCTGCCGACGCGCTGGGACTGGGCGGCGCGACGGTGGCAGACAAGGCGGAACTGCTCGCCCAGGCGGTCGAACGCCTGCGCGACCGCCTGGAGATGCCAGGGTCGATCAAGGAGGCCGGCGTCGATGAGACGGCCTTCCGCGCCGCCCTCGACGAACTGGCCGAACGCGCCTTCGACGACCAGTGCACCGGCGCCAACCCGCGCGCCCCGCTCATTGCCGACCTCAAGGCGATCTATCTGCAGGCCTGGGGCTGAGGATTGCGGTTGCGGACGCGGATGGATCATGCTCGCCCCATGACCGTCCGCGTCCGCATCGCCCCCTCCCCCACCGGCGACCCCCATGTCGGCACTGCCTACATCGGGCTGCTCAACTGGTGCTTCGCCAAGCGCCACGGCGGCAAGTTCATCCTGCGCATCGAGGATACCGACCGCACGCGCTGCACCGAAGCCAGCGCCCAGGCGATCTACCGTTCGCTGAAGTGGCTGGGGTTGACCTACGACGAAGGCCCCGATGTCGGCGGCGACCGCGGCCCCTATGTCCAGTCGGAACGGGTGAAGCTCGGCATCTACCAGCGCCACGCCGACCAGCTGGTCGCGCAGGGCGACGCCTATCCGTGCTTCTGCACCGCCCCCGACCTCGACGCCATGCGCAAGGCCCAGCTCGCGGCCAAGCAGCCGGTGATGTACGACCGCCGCTGCCGCGGCATCGCTCCAAGCGAGGCCGCCCGCCGCGTCGCCGCTGGCGAGACGCATGTCGTGCGCATGAAGACGCCGACCGAGGGCGACTTCACCTACAAGGACCGCCTGCGCGCCAAGCCGACCACCAAGGCGTGGGCCGACATCGACGACCAGGTGCTGATCAAGGGCGACGGCTGGCCGACCTACCACCTCGCCGCCGTGGTCGATGACCACCTCATGGGCATCACGCATGTGATCCGCGCCGAGGAGTGGCTGAATTCGCTGCCCAAGCACATCTGGCTCAACCAGCACCTCGGCTTCACCCCGCCCGAATACGTGCATGTCGGCCTGCTGCGCAACGCCGACAAGTCGAAGATCAGCAAGCGCAAGAACCCGACCAGCCTGCGCTGGTACGAGGCGCAGGGCTATCTGCCCGAGGCGCTGCTCAACTTCCTCGCCCAGCTCGGCCACAGCCACCCCGACGGCACCGAGCAGTTCTCCCTCGCCGAGATGGGCGGCTTCTTCGACCTCGACCGCATCAATGTCGCCGGCCCGGTCTTCGACCTGAAGAAGCTCGACCACCTGCAGGGCCTGTGGTTTCGCCAGCTTTCCCCCGAACGCATGCGCGACGAGGTGGTGCGCGCCATCGACACGCGCTTCGCCGACCTCTTCCCGCTGGTCAAGGAGCGCCTGACGCGTGGCGGCGACTTCCTCACCCTGGCCGAGCCGTTCTACGCCGCCTCGGTCACGCACCACCTCGACGAACTGCTGCCCAAGGGCGCCGACAAGGCGCAGATCCGCGGCGTGCTGGAAGCTTTCGCCAAGGCGCTGAAGGAGGCGCAGGCCGCCGAGACCTGGACGCCGCCAGCGTTGGAGGAAGCCGTGCGCGCGGTGTGCACCGCCGAGATCGCCAAGGCCCCCGAGGACGCCGCGCTGGCTGCCCTGTGGTCGCCCAAGATCGCCTTCTCGGCCCTGCGCGTCGCGGTCACCGGCCGCACCAACAGCCCGCCACTATTCGAGACCATCGCCGCGATCGGCGCGGTGCGCTGCCTGGAGCGCATCACGGCGGCGGCGAACAAGCTGCGCTGAACCGGCGTCATGCCCGCGGGACGATCACCGGTATCGCGTGCGATATGTCGTCGGTGGAACCCCAGTGAAAGCGGCGAAGCGGCGGGAAAAATGCAGCGGGTCGGCGAAGCCTGCAGCCTCCGCTACGGTCGCCACCGAGTCGTCGGTGGTGGCGAGGAGCCGGGCAGCGTGGCGTAAGCGCAGGTTGAGCTGGTAGCGTGCCGGTGGCACGCCGACTTCGCGCAGCCAGCTACGACGGAAATGGCTGTCCGACAGCCCCTCTCGCTTCGCCAGCGTGCTCAGATCGGGAGCCTCGCGCCAGCGGGCGTCGGCGTGGGCACGCAGGCGATGGATGATGGCTGCCGGTCCGCGGGGTACGGCGTCCTGGCCGATTAGGCTTTCCAGCACCACCAATTCTGCACCCCGGTCGAGGCGATCGGGGTGCGGCTCGGCGGCACGGGTCTCGTCCAGCAGATCCTCCAGGGCACGTAGGAAGCGGCGAGAGTCGGCCACCGGCCACCACGGACGACGGCCCGGCCACAGGCCGCGCCCATGCAGCAGGTCGCCGGCGGTGGGCGGGTAGATCAGGAAGATCTCGCGCCAACCGCTGGCATCGGGGCCGTAGTCCATGGCCGCCCCCGGCCACTGGGTCAGCACGCAGGGGCCCTCGACTGGCAGCAACTCGTCGCCGACGCGGTAGGAACCGCGGCCGGATAGGATCAGACTGTAGTTCCAACTGGAGAAACTACGCCGTACCCGGTGGTCCTTGGCCGCGAAGAGACCAACCTGGGCGAGGGGCGCCGGCCCGGGGAAACGCCGTGGTTCGCGGTCGAGGTGTAGGAACAGATCGTCCATGTCATTGGTGATTATTGCCATATGCACAAGGTTTCCAGCAAGAATGATAGAGCGGAACAACCATGGCCACCATCAGCAATCCCATCCTTCCCGGATTCAACCCCGATCCGTCGATCCTGCGCGTCGGCGATGACTACTACATCGCCACCTCGACCTTCGAGTGGTTCCCCGGGGTGCAGATCCACCACTCGCGTGACCTCGTCCACTGGCGCGTGGTGAACCGGCCCCTGACGCGCATTAGCCAGGTCGATCTGCGTGGGGCCGGCAACTCGATGGGGATCTGGGCGCCCTGCCTGTCCTACCACGACGACACCTACTACCTCGTGTACACCGATGTGAAGACGATGATCCCCGGGCCGATGGACTGCCACAACTATGTCGTCACCGCCCCGGCCATCGACGGGCCATGGAGCGAACCGACCTATCTGCATTCCCTGGGTTTTGATCCGTCATTGTTCCACGACCGCGACGGCCGGCACTGGCTGCTGGCGATGACGACCGAGCACCGTCCCGGACGGGCAATGTTCGGCGGGATCGTCCTGCAGGAGTACGATCCGACAGCCAGAAAACTGATCGGAGCAATGACCACGATCTTCCGCGGCCGCCTGGGAGCCACCGAGGGTCCGCACCTGTACTGGCGCGAGGGCTGGTATTACCTGGTCGTGGCCGAAGGCGGCACCGGCGCAGGCCACGCCGTCAATGTCGCCCGCGCGCGCAACCTCACTGGGCCCTACGAGGCTGACCCAGCCGGTCTGATGCTGACCAGCCGCTTCAATCCCGAGCATCCCCTGCAATGCGCCGGCCACGGCTCCTTCGTACAGGCCCAGGACGGCAGCTGGTGGTGCGCCCACCTGTGCACGCGCAGCAACGCTGGTTTGCCGGCCGCCGCGCTGCTGGGGCGAGAGACCGCCCTGCAGCCGATGCACTGGAGCGACGACGGCTGGCCGCGTCTGAACAGCACCACCAACCTGCCCTTGGTTGAAGTCACCGTCCCGGACCTGCCGCCTCATCCCTGGCCGGTGGAACCGGCCTGCGACGACTTCGACGCCCCGCACCTGGGCAGCGCCTGGCAGTCACTGCGCGTGCCTATCACAACCGATTGGGCCGACCTGGGGACGCGTCCCGGCTGGCTGCGCCTGCGCGGCCGCGACAGTCTGCGTTCGACCTTCGAGCAGAGCCTTCTCGCCCGGCGCCTCGAGCACCGCAGCGCCGTCATCACAACCTGCCTGGACGCCGATCCCGACCATCCGAAACGCGCCGCCGGCCTGGTCTTCCTCTACGATGTGCGCACCTGGAGCGCCCTTCAGCTGCGGGGCGACGAGGCCTACGGCAGCGAACTGGTGCTGACCCACTGCCGCAACGGGGTGGTGCGCGAGGAACTGGCGTGGGCCCATCCACGGCAGGTCTTCCCCCGCACCTGGCTGCGCCTGGAGATCGGCACCACCGAGACGCGTTTCCTCATGTCCCACGACGGCGAGGCCTGGACCAATGTCGGCGCCCCCTTCCCCGCCGCCGAGATCAGCAGCGCCGGTTTCACCGGCCCCTTCGTCGGCCTGAGCTGCCAGGACGGGGTGGACCGGAGCTGGTGCGCCGAATTCGACTTCGTCACCTACGAGCCGAGCTAAGATCGAAGCGATCGCCATCCATGCTGGTTCGGCCGAAAACCGGCCTGAAGTCCCACGTGGGTATGACCGGATGGCCTGGCTGGGGACAGGACAGCAGACAGGACCAACGGTGATCCACGATCAGGGGTTCGGCACGCGAGCCACAGCCCGCGCCAGGCGGGCATCGAGTTCGCTGCGCACCGCCGGGTCGTCAGTCAGTTCCAGCGCCAGCACCGTGTCGTCCGCGTCGGGCAGGGCATGGGTCGCACCGATCGGTTCGGCCAGATTGATGAACTGGTCGTCGGGCTGATCGAAACGCTGCACGCCGGCATTCCAGTAATTGCCCACCACCAGCGGGGCGCCTGTCGCCAGAGCACGACCCGAACGGATCCGACCGCGCAAACCGTGCAGCGAAAGGTGACCGATCGGCTGATCCAGGAGGTGTGCGTACAGAACCTCCCCCTGCCTCGTCCAGCGCCCCCATTCAGGCTTGGGCAGACCAGCCGGACCGGCGCCGATCACCGACTCCCCATTGAGACGCAACCAGGCACCGATTTGTCCAAGGCTGGCGCGGTCATGTGAATGCAGGGCTCCGGTAGGATCAGGCGCCAGATTGAGGGTCAGGTTGCCCCCCTTGCTGACGCAGTTGACCAGCGCCCGGATCAGCATGCGTGCGTCCTTGCGCCGCGCTGGGGCGGCGGCATCGGCCGCATCGTGAAACCAGGATTGGCCGAGGGGGAACCAGGAGTCCCACGGCACCAGGCGTCCGCCGTCGCTGCGTACCTGCTCACGCGGGATGTCGAGTTCGGCGGTGTCGAAGTCGCCGGCCCAGGCGGGCGGATCGGCACGTTTGATTGCATCCAGCTCCAGTCGGTCATTGATCACGATGTCGGGCTGCAGGCGGCGGATCATCGCCATCAACTCGGCGGCCCGCCAGGTCTCGCCGGACATGTTCCAGTACGAGAAGTCGAGAACGAGCAGGTCGATATGTCCGTAGTCGGTCAGCAGTTCGCGGATCTGCCCGTGCAGGAAGGCGAGGTAGCGTCCCCAGTCACGTCCGGCATCGGCGGCCTGCGCGGCGGGATCATGGCGCAGCGGATGCTGGCGGTCCCCCCAGGCCGGATAGTCGGGATGACGCCAGTCGACCAGCGAGTAGTAGAGGCCGACACGCAGACCGGCGGCTCGGGTGGCATCTACGAACTCACGTATCAAGTCGCGGCCAGCTGCGGGGGTGCGGCCGACGTGGTAGTCAGTCAGCCGGCTCGGCCACAGACAGAAGCCATCGTGATGCTTGGCGGTCAGCAGGGCATAGCCCGCCTCGGCCGAGCGCACTGTCGCCGCCCAATCCGTGGCCCATCCCACATCCGGGAGGCCTCGTAGGCAGCCAGAGACATGCGCTCACCCGAGCGCAGCCAGCCGTCGCCGCGTCCAGGGACGGAGGCGACGCCCCAATGAAAGGAGATGCCGAAGCGGGCGTTTTCGAACCAGGCGGTGCGGGTCATGGCAGATCAGCGTGGACGCGTACAATCCGGCATCCATGGGCATTCCCGCAGCGAACACGGGAATTCGCGAAGACGTAGCGTGCGGTTTACGGCAAGAAGCAGGGATTGCCGCTCATGGCATGCCAGGCAGCTTGGCAGCAGCCCAGGAGGGCAGAAAAGGGATAGGAGGGCAAAGCACATCACGGCTGATCCGGATGCAGAGACGGT
>JAIFND010000109.1 GCA_020047915.1 bacterium
TCTTCATCAACCAGATCCGCGAGAAGATCGGCGTCATCTACGGCAGCCCCGAGACCCAGCCCGGTGGTCGCGCCCTGAAGTTCGCCGCCTCGCTGCGCCTCGACATACGCCGCGTCACCTCGATCACCGATGGCGACCGCTCGGTCGGCAACCGGGTGCGCGTCAAGGTGGTCAAGAACAAGGTCGCCGCGCCCTTCACCAAGGCCGAGTTCGACATCATGTTCAACGAGGGCATCAGCTACACCGGTGACGTGATCGACCTCGGCGTGCTGGCCAAGGCGGTCAACAAGAGCGGCGCCTGGTACACCATGGGCGACCTCAAACTCGGCCAGGGTCGCGAGAACGCCAAGCAGTACCTCAAGGACAACCCCAAGGTCTGCGCCGACATCGCCGCCAAGATCAAGTCCGCCAGCATCAACCTGCTGGACGGCAGCGGCGCCGAGTAGCCGGGAGGGTCGAGGGCTGGCTCGACCTTGAGGCCTTGAGGCAATGGCCGTTGAGCACGACGGTGGAAAATCTTCCCCTCATCGGGAAATTCTGTGCCGTAGTGCTACGGTGGTGCAGGGGCGAAGGTCCCGCACCACCTATCGCGGCCGTCTCCACTGCGCTGGTTTCAGCGGCATGGTGCCGTGACGGCCGAAACGCACCTCGCAGGGTTCGTTGCCGGGGGCGAATTCCAGGCGTAGGCGGTGCCAGCCGGCCGCCAGCACCACCGGTTCTCCACCTGCCGTGCCACCTCCGGCAACCGCCGGCCCGCCATCCCAGGCGTGCGCCAGCAGACCCTGCGATGACCAGGTCACTTGGTGCAATCCGGACTCGGCGACCTCGATCCAACCCTCACCCGAGGTGCCAAGGACGCCATCGCTGAGGTCAACTGGCGGCGTCTGGGCGGGAAGTTCGGCAGGCGCGGTGATGGTGACATTGGCGACTGAGACCGGCGTTTCCCCATCGGCAAGCAACAGACGCATGGTGCCCAGACCAAGCCGACGCGCCGGAATGGTGACATCGCCGCTCGGCCCATCGGTGGCGGCAAGTTCCCGACCGAGATGCAGCAAACGCAGGCGCTGGGCGCCGGGCATCTCGGCAGTGAGGCGCACCTCGCCATCCCAACGCACCGTGGCAGCCACGGGGGTGAGCCGCGCCGTGGCAAGACCCTGCCAGACCTCTGCTGGCTGCGCCTTTCCACCCCACGGCCGTGACAGCGGATCGCCCACCGCGAGGTACTGGAACGGCATGCTCATGGTGCGATGCACGGCCTCGACCAGCGACAGGCCGCGCACGCGGTGCACATGCACGAAGGCGCTGGGGAACTTCATGGGGATGTTGTACGGCTCATGCACCGTTCCACCGCTGCCGGCGGCACCGGCACGCAGCCAGGCGGTCAACGGCGTCTGGCCAGCGCCGGGCTGCAGCTCTCCGCCATTGCTGGTCAGATGATCGCACCAGGCACCAGGCAGGATGCGCGCCCCGCTGCTCGCCCAATCGAAGGTGGCGATACCGACCAAGGCCCCGATCACTGCCGCATCCGTGGGCGGCAGCACCCCGCGAGCGATCCGGGCCTCGACGCCGAGCTCGGTGAGTTCACGAGCGGCGGAAGCGAAGGCCCACTGGCGCGGACCGGTGCGGGCGACGTCGTCCGACTCCATGAACCAGACCGTGCCCTGCGGCCGAGTGCCGTCAGCAGCAACGCAGGCGGTGAGGTTGCTGATCACCGCATCAACCGCCACCCCACGGCCAGAGGTCGCAGCAAGCAGCATGGCGAGCCGCCCAGGCGGGCCGTCCTGTCCGGGCAGGACGGGGATGGCCGTGAAGGGAATGCTGTCCGAGCACGTGATGCGTTCGGTATTGGCCTCCATGCCGGCGATCAGCTCGGCCCACACTGGCAGACCGCGCAGATTCTGCAGATCCGGGTCACGCTGACTGTGCTTGGCATCGAGCCACCCAGCCGCGATCGCAGCGCGCAAGGCTGCGATGGCGTCATCGTTGCGCCCGAGCAGGGCGCGGGTGCACGCCAGGTTGTAGAGCGCCCCGGGTGCGGCGATCTCGGCGCTGAGTTGCGTCAGCAGGGCCTCGGCCCCGGCGAAGTCCTTGGCGTGCAGCAACTCCATCGCCTTGCCGTTGCGTGGGTCGGCCTCGGCGCGGAGGTCCTCCTCGTTGCCGGGTAGCTTCGTCCGCTCGCTGTAAGGATTGGCCCTGGGCGCAGTGATGCGCTCACCACCGAGGTGCAGGAACGGAGCCAGCAGGGTCAGGGCAGTCAGCGAACCGGGCCCGCCATGACCAGGCTGCGCTGACCCGGCCGGCAAGGTGACGGCGATGGGCAAGTCAGGTGCGTAGGCGACGATGGCAATGCGCTGTGCCACGCCGCGCCGACGTAGTTCACCCTCAACCGGATCGAGGATGCGCTCGCGGAAGGTGGTGAGATCGATGCGCTCGCCGGCGGGGAGCCCCTCGAGGGCGACGACATTGGCATCGGGGATGCCGCGCAAACCTATCCACGCGGAGGCGACGGTGCGGCTGGCCCAGCTGCCAGCGTTGACCACCACCGCGGTCTCCTGCGGCCCGGGGTCCGCAGCCACGATCAGACCGGCGAGCAGCAGGATGGAGGCGAAGCGCATGTGATAGGATCCGACGGATGTTACGGCGCGGGCGCCAGCTGCGCCCGCAGCGCCTGCGCCTGGTGATCGTCAGGGTGGCGCAGCAGGTAGCCGGACAGGGTCTGGCCCGCCTCGTCGCGGCGCCCGAGGCGGATGAACAAGGCGACGAGGCGCAACTCGGCGGTCACTGCCGCAGGACCAGTGCCCTGGGCGGCGCGCAGGTACAGCATCTCGGCGCGCGCCGTCTGCCCGGTGCGTTCGGCCATGGCGGCGGCCCACACCAGCACGGAAGCCTCGCTTTCGCCAGCAGCGACCAGGGCGTCCAAGACCGCCGTCGCTGCGGCATCATCTCCAGCCTGCACTGCCAGCCGGGCGGCCAGGAGACGCTGCGCCCGACTGCGCGCGGCTTCCGGGACGGCGGACAACCAACGCCGAGCCAGCGCCGGATCACCGGCTTCGGCCACCGCGCGACAGCCCAGCATCAGCAACGCATCGTCAGTGACCGGCACGGGATCCATCAGCGGCAGGACGGTGCGTGCCGCAGCCTGGGGAAGCCCACCGGCCAGCTGGGCACCCGCCAGGTGCTGGCGCACGAGCACGTCCTCCGGTTGCAGCAGCACCGCCGCCTCAAGCGCTGCGATCGACTCGTCGCCACGCCCGCTCTCCTGTGCGGCCCAGGCCAGATGCCGCCACAACCCGGCATCTCCAGGCGACCGAGCCAACAGGGCGAGCAGCGCCTGGCGCGCGTCTTCGGCCCGGCCGGCATGCACCAGAACCGCCAGTTCGGTGCGACGCAGCCGATCATCGTCCGGAAAACGCAGGATGCCGTGCTGCGCAGCGAGGGTGGCCAGCCGCCAGTCGCCAGCCCGCTCGGCCACCGAGGCGAGGAAGGCCAGTTGGGCGGCGTCAGCGGTGGTCAGTTCGATGCCCGCAGCAGCGCTGCGGCTGGCCTTCTGCCAGTCTTCACGAGCAGCCTCACATTGGGCGATCCCGAGATGGGCAACGCGCAGACCCGGTTGCAGGTCGAGAGCGGCCCTGAAGTCAGACTCGGCTTCCGCCGCCCGTCCGAGACGCAGGTGGGTCTGACCACTGGTCAGCAGGTCGGCGACCGGACTCGGCACCGGTTTCACCTCGGCTGCCACCAGGGTGCTGCAGAGGCCAGCCAGGAGAATGGCCAGGATCGGTCTCATTTCAGCGTCCAGGCGATGATCGTATCCTGCTGCGCCGCCACCGCCTGACCCGCTCGGATGGCCGGGCGGAAGTGCAGACTGCGCGCCAAACGCTCAGCGGCCTGCTCGAACACCCCGGGCGGGTCGCTGGACTGGACCTCGACCGCGACGACCCGCCCGGCGTCGGAGATATGCAGGCGCAGCCGGGTGCTGCCGGTGATTCCACGCTGCTTGGCCAGCCGCGGGTAGAAACGATCGAGATCGAAGTCGCCAACCCGTTCCGGCGGGGTGTCGAACGGAGCTTCGGCCGGCAGCCCAGCCAGCGCACCAGCATCACCGACCGGCAGCGCGGCGAGGATGACCAGCGGCAGCTCGATCGCACTGGGTGGCGCTCCCAACATTGGCAGGGCGAGTTCGCTGACCGGCCCGACCGTCGGCAGATCCAGGACGGGCAGGGCGATGGCGGGCGCCGCTGCCGCTACCGGTCTGGCCTGGGCGCGGATCACGGGCGGCGGCGGCGTGGACGGCTCGGGCGGACTGCGGTGCAGGGTCCGCACCGCCAGCGGAGCGACCGGCGTGGCCAGCGCAAAACGGCTGAACTGGCTGAGCCCGATGATCACCAGCAGATTGGCGAACAGGGCGCTACCGACGGCGATCCACCACAGGCGGGCGGGCCGGGGAAGCTGCAGGCTGCGGATCCGGGGCAGGGCTGCGCTCATCACAACCCCGGCGTCGCGGCGACATCGACCGAGGTCGCCCCAGCGGCACTGCACGCGTCCATGACCGCGAGCAGCAGACCGGTCGGCACCTCGCGGTCGGGGATGACGACGGCCTTCAGGGTGTTTCCAGCATCTAGGGCCAGGCGCACGGCATCGCGCACCCCGGCGAGATCGACGATCTGCGGCCCGACCTGGATTGCCCCGCTCTTGACGATCGCCACCGGCACGAAGCCGCCACTGACCTGGCTGGCGGCGCTGCTCTGCGGACGGTTGAGACTGACCGCCGTCTCCTGCACGAACGCCGTGCTGATGACGTAGAAGATCAGCAGGAAGAACACCACGTCGATCAGCGGGATGACGTTCAGGTCGATCGGCCGGCCTTCGGGCGAGCGGCGGCGGAAGCGCAGCATGTCAGGTACCCGCCGTCTGCGCCTGGCGCACCACCAGATCGCGGTGCTCGACCAGCTGCTCGACCCGCCGCGTGAGCAGCCAGGCCCACAGCACGGCGGGCACGGCGAGGGCGAGACCGTACTGCGTGGCGGTCAGGGCGAGCGAGATTCCCGCCCCCGCCCGGCTCGCCGCGTGGCCGCCACCAACCGAGAGTGAGTCGAAGGTTCCGACCATGCCGGTGACGGTGCCGAGCAGACCGAGCAGGGGCAGGCTGGCGGTAAGGGCCCGGATGATGGCGAAGCCACGCGTCAACTGCTCGGCCTCGGCCAGGGCGACAAAGCGTGCCGCCCAGGCCCGCCACCGTGGATCGCCGGGGCGCTGCAGTTGCGCCTGCAGTTCGGCGGCACGTTCTGCCCGACGCGCGCCCCACAGCACCAGGGTGCGTTCGATCAGGATGGCATACAGCACAATGGCGACGACCAGCATCACCGGCATGAGCAGATCGCCGCCGTTCCACCACAGCATCGCCTGGGCGAACGGGTTCATGGGCTGCGCTCGGTCAACCCAAGGATGCCGCACGCGGCCTCCTCGAGCAGGTGCGAACGACGCTCGGCCAGGCGCGACAGCCAGGCGTGGGCGAGCAGCAGCGGGATCGCGGCCAGCATGCCGGCCTGGGTGCAGATCAGCGCCTCGGAGATGCCGCCCGACAGGCCCTTGGCGTTGCCGCCGCCCTGGGCGGCAATGACCGAGAACATGTCGATCATGCCGGTGACCGTGCCGAGCAGGCCGAGCAGCGGGGCGACCCCGGCCAGCACCGCGATCATGGTCAGGCCACGACTCAGCTGGCCGGTCTCGACCAGCAGGGCCTGTTCCACCGCTGCCTCGCGCACCTCGCGGGGCTGGCCGGCGGCGGCGAGTCCGGCGCGCATCACCCGGTCAAGCGGCGTAGCGCCCGCAGCGACCAGGGCGATGGCCGCTGGCCGCTCGCCACGCGACAACTGATCGGACACGGCGGCCAGGTGCGACGCATCGCTGCGATTGCGCAACAAGGATACGGCCCGCACCACGACGAGGCCCAGTCCCAACAGGAAGGCGGCGATGATCGGCCAGATGAAGGCCCGGCCGGCGGCCAGCCATTCGCCCAGGCTGCGCTGCCGGGCTGCGGACTGATGTGCCGCCGTGCCGGTGACATCGAGCGGCACCGTCGAGGTGTTCATCGCCGGCAGCTGCGGGCCGACCACCAGGCACGAACTGCCATCGGCCGCCCGTTCAAGCAGACCGCGATGCCCCCCTTCGCCCAGAGCTATCGCCCGGGCCTCGCCCAGCCGCAGCACCGGCACGCTCAGCACGCGGCCATCCCGGCCGATGACGGATTCGTCGCCGAGGCGGCGCGCGAGGCGACCGGGCAGGGCATCCAGACGCCGGCCCAGGCCGCTGATCGCCGCCTCGATCCGCCGTTCCGGGGTGGCGCCCGCGAGATCACGCTGGGCCTGGGCGTCGAGCCGGGCGGCGACCACCGCCCGGTCGACAAGCTGACGCACCTGGACCACACCGCGATCAGCAGCGAGCTGCTGCCGGGCGAGTTCCTCTGCCGCCACGCTGGCGGCGCGCTCGGCACGGATTTGGCCCTCCCGCGCTGCGGACGCCGCCGTGACCGCCGACTGCAGGCGCTGCAACAGCGCGGCATGCTCGGTGGCGATGGTGGCGCGTGCCTCCGCCAACTGGCTCTCGGCCTGGCGACGGGCCTCGTGCGCCCCGACGAGCAGATCGGGCTCACCAGCCGACAGGCCGGCCATCATGGCGACCAGCAACAGCCACCAGCACCTCATGGCAGTTCCACGATGCTGGGTGGCTGCCGGCCTTCGAGCTGCAGGAACGCGGCGAGGATTGCGCCCGCAGTCTCCACCGGGGTGAGCACCAACGCTCCCTCCACCATCGCCGCCGTTCCGGCCCGGCGTCCATCCAGCGCCACCCACCAGGCGCCGGCTCCGGACACGCGCAGCAGCTTCACCGCCTCGGACTGACCTGCACAGGTGCCGGTGACCACCTCGACCGTGACGGTGCCGGCGGCGCGTTCCGCCACCTCCAGGCTCTTGACCACGGCATCGAATCCGGCGGGTTCGCCCTGGGGCAGTACGCCGGGCACCACCTGCCGCGCCAGGACGCGCAGTCGGGTGGCGAGTTCGCCCGCCGCGT
Organism: bacterium; assembly: GCA_020047915.1. Lineage (GTDB taxonomy): Bacteria > Planctomycetota > UBA11346 > UBA11346 > UBA11346 > UBA11346. Next base: position 7,069 of record JAIFND010000109.1, read on the forward strand.
GATCCAGCCTGGCCTGCAGGGTTGCAGGATCGGCATCCCGGCCCAGTGCCGCCGCCTGCTCGCGGGCGGTGAGCACCGACTGTTCTGCCGCGGTTGCCGCCTCGGTGCAGCGCCTGGCCTCGGCCTCGGTGGCGGAGATCAGGGCTTCCAGACGCTGCCGTTCGGCCGTCCAGGCTGCGCTCTCGCGGGCCAGCTCGCCACGCGCGCGGTTGGCGGCGCGCAGCTCGGCCAGCGCATCAGCCGCCGGATCGGCGGCGGCAAGGACGGCAGCGCAGACGAAGGCGACGATCAGCCGGGGCATGGCCCCATCAGAAGACCCGCGAACCGATCTGCCAGATGAGGAATCCGGCGAACCAGGCCAAGCCGTTCATGCCGACCAGCTGGATCAGCGGCCAGCGCCAGCCGCCGGTTTCGCGTACCATGACCGCCACCGTGGACAGGCACTGCATGGCGAGGACGAACCACGCCAGCGTGACCACCGCCAGCAGCGGGCTCCACAACGGCGTGCCGTCCGGCCGCTTGGCCTCCTGCATGCGCTGGGCGAGCGGCGTGGTGTCCTGGTCGTCGCCGCCCACGCCGTG
>JAIFND010000177.1 GCA_020047915.1 bacterium
AGACCGGCCAGGTGTTCAAGGACGCCAACGGCTTCATGTGGAACAGCCAACCGGCCAGCTATGGTGCCGGTGGCGGCGGCAAGGACGGCCTTGACTGGTCGAACATCTTCAACACCAAGATGCGCAACTTCGTCGAGTGCTCGCGTGACGGCAAGCCCGACATCGCCGACGGCAAGTATGGCGTGATGGTGCAGCAGATTCTCGACGGCATCTACGCCAGCGCTGAGGCCGGCAAGGAAGTCGTGATCAAGTAAGCTTAGAGCTTGGAGCTTTGAGCTCGAAGTACGCAGCCCGCCGGATCCCGGCGGGCTGTGTCGTTTCCATGCTTTATGACTCGCGCACCAGCAAGTGACGCTGGATGCCGCTGCGGGCTCAAAGCTCAAAGCTGGACGTACCGGCGGTTCGTCCCTCAGCGCGGGATGGTCGGCAGGGCGAAGCGGATGTCGGCAGGCAGATTGGACGCGGGGCCGAACCAGGCATCGCAGATGCGCGCCCACTCGCCATCCTCCCACATCGCCATGAGCGCGGAGTTCACCGCGTCGCGCCACGCCGACTGGTCCTGGGGCAGGGCGATGCCGTAGGGTTCGCTGACGATGCGGCCGCCGGGGACGGCATAGGCGTCAGCATGGCCACTGGCCTTGGCCAGACCGAGCAGGATGAGGTAGTCGCTGGCCACGGCCTCGACCGTGCCGGCCTCCAGCGCCGGCAACAGGTCTTTGATCGCCGGAACCTCGACCAGCATGGCCTCGGGAGCGACTGTTGCGAGGGCGGCAGCGGTGGTGCTGCCGGCCGCCACGCCGACGCGACGACCGCCGAGCGCGACATAACCCTCGATGCCGCTGTCGCACTTGGTCAGAATGGCCGGCCCGTCCTCGAAGTAGGCCACGCTGAAATCGACCTGGCGTTCCCTGGCGCGGGTCTGGGTCATCGAGGCGACGACCAGATGCACCTCGCCCGCGACCAGCTTGGGGATGCGCTCGGCCGAGGTGACGCTGACGAACTCGGGTTCGACGCCGAGACGTCGGGCGAGGGCCTGAGCGATGTCGATGTCAAAGCCGTAACGCACCCCGTTGCGCTCGACACCGAAGGGAGGCGAGTCGGCCTTCACGCCGATGCGCACCACGCCGGAGGCGAGCACGCCATCGAGGACGGACGGAGCCTTGGCCGCGGATGGGCGATCACCGCAGGCGGCACAGAACAGGACGAACAGGCATATGGTCAGGATGCGCACGGCTGGGTCCTCAGTGGTAACGCTTGCTCTTCATCGCGGCGTAGCGCAGCTGGGTGCACTGGCGCAGTTCCTCGCCCAGCGCCTCGTCGGCGGGCTTGGCCTCGGCCGCGGCACTAAACACCTGCATCGCGCCGGACAGTTCGAGGAAGGCACGCTCGTAGAGTTTATCGCGCTCCTCGGTCGGGCCCTGGCCGGCGGCCTGCTCGCACAGCGCCTTGGCCCGGCCGTAGGAAGCGCGCGCCTCGTCGAGGGTGGCGACAGCACCAGGGGCGGACGGGGCGTAGGGCTGCTTGCCGGCCTTGCGTGCCGCCGCCTCGCTGGCGTAGCGCACCAGGCGCTTGGGGTTGAGGCGCGCGGCCTCGGGGGCGTCGGCGGGATAGAAGTGCTTGCCGTCCACCTCGGCGACAAACTGCCCCGCGACGGGCTTGGCCGGTGCAGCCGGAGCCGGTGCGGGAGCCGGTGCTGCCGCCACCGCCCATATGCCGGCCTTGGCCTTCTTCGCCTTGGCTTCGGCAGCGGCGAACCGCTCGCGCTGACGACCGCCCTGGCCGAGCGGGGCGAAGCGCGCCAGGCCAGCTTCGATCAGCATCTCGCCAAGCGAGGCGGCGGAACTGCCGAGGGCGACGTAGACGCGCGGGGTGCCTGCGTCGTCGGCGCCCAGGTCGGGCGCCCAGGTGATGTTCGACTTCTTGCCGGTCGCCTCACCCAGGCGGACCTGGGCCTGATCGGCATTCTCGGCTGGGATCTCGATCTCGGCCAAGCGCACGACTACCGGCAACTGGTAGTATTGGATGGCGAGGCGGTCCGGGCCGAGGATGGCAAGGACCTCACCGTGCTCGGCGGCGGCCAGGGCCGCGCAGCATAGGAAGGCGAACGTGAGACGCATGGCGTGGTGATGGCGCTGTGCGTGGAAAAGCAAACGCCCCGTCCACTGGGATGGACGGGGCGTTGATACGGGCAAACGAGGGCCGGGTCAGATGCCGAGAACGCGGTGCAGCTGCGCCTTGTCCACCGCGCCGCCGGCGAAGTCGTCGAAGGCCTTGGCGGCGGGGGTGATCAGGTGCTTCTTCACGAAGGGCGCGCCCTCGCTGGCGCCCTGCACCGGATCCTTGAGGCAGCATTCCCACTCGACCACCGCCCAGCCGTCGTAGCCATACTGGGTCAGCTTCGAGAAGATGGCGCCGAAGTCGATCTGTCCGTCGCCGAGCGAGCGGAAGCGGCCGGCGCGGTCCTTCCAGCCCTGGTAGCCGCCGTACACACCGACCCGTCCATTCGGGCGGAACTCGGCGTCCTTCACATGGAAGGCCTTGATGCGGTCATGGTACAGGTCGATGTAGTGCAGGTAGTCCAGGCACTGCAGCACGAAGTGGCTGGGGTCGTAGAGCAGGTTGGCGGCGCTGTGGCCCTTCACCGCTTCGAGGAACATCTCGACCGTCGCGCCGTCGTGCAGGTCCTCGCCGGGATGGACCTCGTAGCAGGCGGCCACGCCGCAGTCCTTGAACACATCGAGGATCGGCACCCAGCGGCGGGCCAGCTCGGCGAAGCCCTCCTGCACCAGGCCGGCCGGACGCTGCGGCCAGGGATACACGGTGTGCCACATCAGCGCGCCGCTGAAGGTCGCGTGCGCCTTCAGGCCGAGCTTCTGCGAGGCGCGCGCCGCCAGCTTGACCTGCTCGACCGCCCAGGCCTGGCGGGCCTTGGGCTTGCCCTTGACCGCGGCCGGCGCGAAGGCGTCGAACTGCTCGTCGAAGGCGGGATGGACGGCGACCAGCTGACCCTGCAAGTGGGTGGACAGCTCGGTGATCTTCAGGCCATGCTTGGCGACCTTGGCGGTCAGGTCGTCGCAGTAGGCCTGCGACTCGGCGGCCTTGGCCAGATCGATGACGCGCGCGTCCCAGCTCGGCAGCTGCACACCGACGTAGCCGAGCTTGGCAGCCCAGGCGCAGATCGCGTCGAGGCTGTCGAAGGGCGGCTTGTCGCCCATGAACTGTGCGAGGAAGAGTCCGGGGCCTTTAATCATGGCATTGCACCAGGGGTTAGGGGTTAAAGGTCGTGTAGAAATCGCATTCGAAGGCACAGGAGCCACAGCGACTCGAAGCGGTTGGTGAAGTCTCCCCGTAACCCACCGGGTGTAAAGGTGGAGGAGTTCTATCGCCTTCAGGCCCTGTGTCTCTGTGCCCCCTGTAGCACTACGAACCGATATCTCCAGTTCGTCCGGAGATATCGATGAGGAGTGCGTGGGGTGCGGGGCGAAGCCCTGCAGCAACGGCCGAACAGCCCGGCGTAGACGAAAATGAACCTTTTGGTTCCGGCTATGCCGGGCTGTGAATCGAAACGACTGATATAAGCGATCCGCCAACAGCAGGTCTGCCTACCCCCTGTGATCCCGGCATGTCATTGAGAACAGCCCGCTCTCTTCCGTCATGACGACCCAGGCGTCAGTCCAACGGGACATTCCCACCGAGGTCCCAAAGAACCGTCAGCAACGCCTGTGGCGCCACATGTTCACCAAACGGGCAGTCGAAATCGCGCCTGAGGCCCACGGCCCATGCGAGCTCCGTCCGCCTCCCCTCGACCACGACGATACACTGGAAATCAGCGTACCTCCGTCGTACCCGCGATGGAATGCGACCAGTCTCCTCAGACACTCATCGAAACAGATCGGGGGATCGTCCGGAACGCGGCCAGGCGTCCTCCTGTGCGGTCCCCCGTTGCCTCAACCAGTTAGGCGCTTCTCTTGACTGAAAGCGCTTCCATGACACAACTCCGGGCATGGGAGCGCTTCCATGAATAAAAATGCCCTCGTCGTCTGGGGTGGCTGGGACGGCCATACCCCGAAGCAGTCGATCGACCGCTTCATCCCCTTCCTCGAAGCCAACGGCTTCGTCGTCACGGTCAGCAACGACCTGGCGAGCTACGCCGACGCCGCGCTGATGGCCAAGCAGGACCTCATCGTCCAATGCGTGACCATGTCGAAGATCAGCGGCGACCAGGCCAAGGGTCTGCTGACGACGGTGCGCGCTGGCTGCGGCCTGGCCGGCTGGCACGGCGGCCTGTGCGACTCCTTCCGCGAGCACACCGAGTACCAGTTCATGACTGGTGGCCAATGGGTCGCCCATCCCGGCAACTGCATCGCCTACGATGTGCATATCAGCAATCCGCACGACGCGGTAACCGCCGGCCTCGCCGACTTCCGCATGCCCAATACCGAGCAGTACTACCTGCACGTCGATCCCAGCAATGTGGTGCTGGCGACCACGCGCTTCACCGGTGAACACGCCGCTGAGACCCGCGAAGTGGTCATGCCGGTGGCGTGGAAGAAGATGTGGGGCAAGGGCCGCGTGTTCTACAACGCCCTCGGCCACACCTTCGCCGACTTCGATGTGCCCGAGTGCCGCATCATGACCGAGCGTGGTATTCTTTGGGCTGCGAGGGCCTAGCCCTAACCACTAACCACTAACCCCTAACCCCTGGTGCAATGACATGCCCGACATCAAGCCCATGCAGATCGGCATCATCGGATGCGGATCGATCTCCAACGCCTACTTCAACGCATGCAAAAAATTTCCCTTTCTGACGGTAGCAGCGGCGGCTGACCTCGACCTTGAGCGCGCCAAGGCCAAGGCGGCCGAACACGGCGTCACTCGTTCCTGCTCGGTCGAGGACATGCTCGCCGACAAGGAGATCGAACTGGTGGTCAATCTGACCATCCCCAAGGCCCACGCCCCGGTGGCGCTGAAGGCTCTGGACGCCGGAAAGCATGTCTTCGGCGAGAAGCCCTTCGCGCTCAACCGCGCCGAGGGCGAGGCGATGGTCGCCAAAGCCAAGGCCAAGGGCCTGCGCCTGGGCTGCGCCCCCGACACCGTGCTCGGCTGCGCCGTGCAATCAGCGCGCAAGTACATCGACGAGGGCGTCGTCGGGCCGATCATTGGAGGCAGCGCCTTCATGCTCTGTGGCGGCCACGAGACCTGGCACCCGTCGCCGGAGTTCTACTACGAAGTCGGCGGCGGGCCGATGTTCGACATGGGGCCGTACTACCTCCACGCGCTAATCACCCTGCTCGGACCGGTGAAGCGGGTGTGCGGCGTGACCTCCACCACCTTCCCGACCCGCACCATCACCAGCCAGCCGAAGCACGGCAAGGTGGTGAAGGTGGATGTGCCGACGCATATCGTCACGGTGCTGGAGTTCAGTACTGGCGCAGTCATCACCCTGACCACCAGTTTCGATATCAAGGGTGGCCACACCATGCCGAACATCGAACTCTACGGTACTGCCGGCTCGATCCAGGTCGCCGACCCCAATGGCACCGGCGGTCCGGTGAAGATCAAGCGCGCCAAGCTCCACGACTGGACCGAGTACGAGCGTACGCATCCCTACAAGGACGGCTCACGTGGCGTCGGCGTCGCCGACATGGCCCAGGCCATCCGCACCGGTCGCCCGCACCGCGCCAACGACGCCATCGCCATGCATGCGCTCGACGTCATGCAGGCGGTGCACGACGCCTCGGCCTCGGGGAAGTACGTGACCCTAACCAGCACCTGCGAACGGCCCGCGCCGATGCGGTCCGACCTCCCAGATTGGACCCTCGACGGCTGATTGCTCAGGGGCTTCGCCCCTACGGCCTGCGGCCTCCCCCCGGGCTTTGTCGCGGCTCGCTCCTGTCGGCAGGCCTCCAGGAGCGTGGCGGCATCGGCTGCGCCGATTGTATGCCGCCACCGCCGCTCGGCGCCCGCCCCACCGCATGCGCGGCGGGGACCCCACGTTAGAGAGTACTCATGACCAAACCCATCCTGAACATCGCGCTCGTCGGTTACGCCTTCATGGGCCGCGCCCACTCCAACGCCTACCAGCAGGTCGGGCGGTTCTTCGCCGACTGCCCCTTCGATGTGCGGCGCAAGGTGATGATTGCGCGCTCGGCCGACAAGCTGGCGGCGGCGGCACACAACTGGGGCTGGGAAGAGCACAGCACCGACTTCGATGCCGTGATCGCCCGTGATGATATCGATGTGGTCGACATCACCACGCCGCCGAACGGCCACTATACGTTGGCCAAGAAAGCCCTGTTGGCGGGCAAGCATGTGCTGTGCGAGAAGCCATTGGCGATGAGCGTGGCCGAGGCCAAGGAACTGGCCGACCTGGCGCGGCGCAAGAAGCGCACCTGCGGCGTGTGGCATGCCTACCGCTTCTGCCCGGCCGCCAGCACCGCGGCGCGCCTCTGCCGCGAAGGACGCCTCGGTACCATCCAGCATGTGCGCGGCCTCTACCTGCAGGACTGGCTCAACGACCCATCGGTCGGCGCCGGGTGGCGAACGCAGAAGCGCATCTGCGGCTCGGGCTCGCATGGCGACCTCAACGCCCACCTCATCGACATGACCCGCTTCATTACCGGACTGGAATTCGAGACGGTCAACGGCCTGGCCCGCACCTTTGTCGAGCAGCGGCCGAGCGGAGATGGCAAGAGGACGACCAAGGTCGATGTCGACGACGCGTTCCTCTTCCTGGCCCAGCTCCAGGGCGGCGCGGTCGGTAGTTTCGAGGCGACACGCTTCGCCCCCGGCCACAAGAACACCAATTTCATCGAGGTGAACGGTTCTAAGGGCAGTCTGCGCTGGGATTTCATGCGTATGAACGAGTTGCAGTTCTTCAGCACCGCCGACGAGGCGCACGTCCAGGGCTGGCACAACATCCCGTGTTCGGACAGTGCAAGCCATCCCTATGCCGGCAGCTGGTGGCCGAGCGGCCATCACATCGGCTACGAGCACTGCTTCACCAACATGCTCTATGACTACCTGGAGGCTCTGGCTACAGACCGGCCCTTCCGACCCGATTTTGCCGATGGCGTAGCCGTGCAGGAGGTCGTCGATGCAGCACTCGCAGCAGCGAAGTCGAAGCAGTGGGTGAAAGTCAAACGCTCGCAGAAATCCACCGGCCCTGCCCCCGTGCGCATACCGCATACCGCCGAACGCAACGCGGGATTGTGAAGAATGGCATTCACACAATGCCGTTGATCATTAGTGGCTGTGGCGTAATCCATAAATCCTGAATTTGCTGCACAAATTAACTCAACGCCGCATCGAAGATGCTGTATGATCTCGGGAAATCGCGCTAAACGGCGCCCAGTCCCGGGATTCTTCGCATGCGGATTGACGACCCTCTGGCCCAGCAGCGCATCGACCAGACCCCGTTGATGTCCGCCTATCTGAACCCGCGCAGCCGTGACGAGACGGTGAAGATGATGCGTGGCCTGCAGGCCGTCTATGCCGACCTGGCGACGCGGCAGGCGATCCTGGCGCTGATTCGGTGCGATGTCCTGAACGATGTTCGTGATGACGTGGGTCGGCCGGGTATGGACCTGTGGTCGATCTTCGTGCTGCTGTGCTGCCGCGAAGCGCT
>JAIFND010000208.1 GCA_020047915.1 bacterium
GCCCAGGCGGCCCAGTGCCTGGCGGCCGGCGTCCACGTCCTGTCCGAGGTCACCGCCTGCATGAGCGTCGCCGAGGCGCAAGCCCTGGTGCGCGCCACCACCAGCTCGCGGGCCATCTACATGATGGCCGAAAACTACATCTACCGCCGCGACTGCATGCTGGTCGCCGCGATGATGCGGGCCGGGGTCTTCGGCAAGCCCTACTACGCCGAGGGTGAGTACCTGCACGACTGCCGCGAACTGTTCGTGAGCACACCGTGGCGCACGGGCGTGCATGGCGGCAGCGACGGCATCACCTACCCCACGCACAGCCTGGGCCCGGTCCTGCAGTGGTTCCCCGGCGAGCGCGTGACCGCGGTGATGTGCGCCGGCTCGGGCCGCAACCATCCCGATCCGGCCGGCGGCACCTACGTGCAGCAGGCCCCCTGCGTCATGCTCTGCCGCATGTCGGGCGGCGGGCTGGTGAAGATCCGCGTCGACATCCTGTCGGAGCGCCCGCATGCCATGCACAACTACCAGCTGCAGGGCAGCGAGGGCGCCTACGACGGCATGGGCATCGAGTACCACGAGGCCCAGGTGTGGACGAACCGCCACGGCCGCCGGCCGCAGGACACCTGGCACAAGGGCCCGGTGTGGGATCCGCTGCGCAGCATGGAGGAGCTCTACCTGCCGTCCTGCTGGAAGAACGCCACGCCCGCGCAGATGGCCACCGGCCATGGCGGCGGCGACTACTTCCAGTTCCTCGACTTCGTCACCGCGGTGCGCGGCGGCGCCAACCGCCTCGATGTGTTCGCCGCGCTCGACATGACCCTGCCCGGCATCCTCAGCCAGGCGTCCATCGCCCAGGGCAGCGCCTGGATCGAGGTTCCCGATCCGCGCAGCTGGGCCTGACCGAGCCATCCCTCTGGAGTCGTCACGAAGATCCCTCCATCCAGCCCCTTGTCTGCCACGCGCGCATGCGCAACTGGATCTTCGTCAAGGTCCTGACTGACCAGCCCGGCCTGTGGGACTCGGCGTCCCCTGCCACGAGCTGCGGGTCGGCCGGGTGCGCAACCACATCCGCACCTACGCCCACCTCGACGGCGGGAAGATGGAGGGCTTCTACGAGACCTCGACCGCCAACGCGGACCCCGGCCACCGCCCGCTGCTTCGCCTGGCACTGAGGAGCCGCGATACATCGGCTTCAGGTCCGTACGCCCAGGCTCCGTCCTTCCTGCCACGGGAATCCAACGGCGGCGCGCAGGTCGGCGAGATCGGCTGCGACCAGGTGGTGGCGCAGCATGCGGTCGAGCAGGTCGAGCAGACGGCCATGCAGCAGTTCTGGCTGGTTGCTCATGCCGGCACAGGTGCGGTTGTCCTCGGAGACCACGATGGCGGCTCTGCCGAGGTGCTCGATCCCACGCCGCAGCTTCCTCAACTGCACGTCGGTGGCGGCGATGACACTGTCGCAGCCGTGGCGCTGCATGGCCGCAGCAGCCGCCGCCAGATCACGGCACGGGACCACGATGGACTCGCCACCAGCGGCGAGCAGGCCGCCGAGGCGGGCAACCGTGCCGCGACTCTCGGGCACGTCGTCAATCAGAATGGCCGGTCGCCGGTAGCCACGCGCCAGCACCTGACGCATGACCGCGTGGGCATGCATGAGGTCGTCCGTCTCGACCAGCGGCAGGCCAGGCTCCAGCACCTGGGTCATCAGTCCGGCCGCCGGCCAGCGCTGCAACTCGCGCAGCAGGTCCGGCGCGATGACCGGCACCATCGGCACCACCACCGCGCAGGCGCGCCTGGCCAGCAGCGCCTGGCGCAGTCCGACGGCATCCAGCCCGGCAGCATCCAGCGTCTCGACGAGGTAGCCCCGGGCTTCGGCCTGACGGATGAAGAGCCGATCGTTGGCGCCCAGCACCGCATCGGCGTAGCGGCGCTGACCAGGGTCGGCATCCCGCCACACCAGCAGGGTCGAGCCGGGCACCGGGGCCCGGCCCGAGCGGGTACGGGTGGCGCTGAGCCCGGGCACCGGCCGGTAGCCCAGGCGCTCGGCGCAGGCCAGCACCCGCGCGCGGGTGGCGGCACCGATCTTGCCGCTGCCGCTATAGACCAGCGATATGGTCGAAACCGATACACCGGCGGCGGCAGCAAGCTGGCGTTGGCTGACCCGCATAGGCCCAGGATGCCGCCGGCGTACCCTGGTCAACATGTTGACCAGGGTGGCGATTGCCGGCCCGCAGGCCGATGGCGATGCTCGCCCCATGCCCGCCGCCAAACCCGTCCATAGCATCATCCACACCCACTGGGACCGTGCCTGGTACTGGCCGGCCGAGCGCTTCCGCATCAAGCTGGTCGACTGCGTACAGGCCACCCTCGACCAGCTCGACGCCGATCCCGCCTACCGCTTCAGCAGCGACGGCCAGGTGCTGATGCTGGAGGACTATCTGCAGGCGCGGCCGCAGGATCGGGCGCGCCTCGCCAACGCCGCCGCCAGCGGCCGCTTGGCGGTGGGCCCCCTGTGGTGCCAGCCGGATGTGTACTGCACCGGTGGCGAAGCGCTGCTGCGCAACCTGCGCGAGGGCGCGCGCTGGTGCGCGGCGCATGGCGCCACCCCGTCGCCGGTCCTGCATCTGGCCGACACCTTCGGGCTCATCCCCGAGCTGCCGATGCTCGCGGCCGGCTTCGGCCTGGGCGGGATCAGCTTCATGCGCGGCATGGCCGGCCAGGTGCCGGGCCTGGTGACCATGGAATCGATCCAGGGCATCGATCCGCAGGTGCCGCAGGATACCCGCTGGTTCCGCTGGGCCGGCCCCGACGGCAGCAGCCTGCCGACCATCCGTCTGCGCCATGGCTACGCCAGCACCGCGGCCAGCCGCTGGTTCGTGCGCGCCACCGGGACCTACGATTTCGAGCGTTATGTCGGGCATCTGCGCGCCGCGGCCCGCGAATGGGACAGCCCCGGCCACCCGGTGGTGCTGACCATGTCGGGCGTCGATCACATGATCCCGTGGGAACGCCAGCAGGAGGCGCATGCGGCGGCCAGCGATGGCGACTATCGCTTCATAGCCTCGACCTTCGCGGCGGTGCTGGCCGCCCTGCAGGAGGCCGGCGAGGAGGGCTGGCCACGTTTCGCCGGCGAGTTCCACGGCTCGGGCGCGGCCAGCGTCCTGGGCGGCACGATCACCAGTCGCGTCCACCTGAAGAGCCGCAATGCCGCCATCGAGCAGCTGCTGGTGCATCAGGCCGAGCCGACCCTGGCGCTCAACCGCCTGCTCGGCGACCGCGATCCCGCCTGCGATGCCCTGGGACACGCCTGGCGCAGCCTGCTGCTGACCCATCCGCATGACGACATCTGCGGATGTTCGGTGGATGCCGTGCACCACCGCAACGAGAGCGACCACGAGCAGGCCTGGCACGCCGCTGATGCACTGCGCCGCCGCGCCATGCAGCGCCTGTCGGCCCGCCTTGGCGGACCGGGCCCCGACAAGCGCCGGCCCGCCATCCTGATGCTCAACCACTACGGCGTCGCCCGCCGCGCGCCGGTACGCCTGGCCTTCGACTACGAGGGCCAGATCGAATGGGGCGACATCCGCCGGCCGGCGTCCTTCCGCATCGTCGATGGCGACGGCGCCGAGATCCCCTTCCGCGAAACCAGCCATGGCCAGAGCGACGAGCACCCCCGCCTGGTCAGCCACCTCGAACTGCATCCGCAGCTGCCGCCGGGACAACCGGTGCGCTGCTTCATCGAGGCCATCGATACGCCGATGTTCCGCGAGGCGGTGGACGGCGAGTCGCTCGGCGCCGACAACGGCCGCCTGCAGGTCGTCGTGCATCGCGACGGCACCTTCGATCTCCGCGATCTGCGCAGCGGGCGCCAGGCCCGCCGGCTCGGTGCCCTGGTCAGCCAGTCGGACATCGGCGACACCTACGACTTCAGCGATATCCCCGGCGAGGTGCCGCGCTCCAGCGCCGGCGGGGTCTGCCGTCTGCGCAGGCGCTCGTGGGTCGGCGGGCTGATCGAGCTGATCGCGGAAGGATCTCTGCGCCTGCCGATGGCGGTGGACAGCGCGACGCGCACGCCGTCAGCAGATCTGATCGACCTGCCCTTCACCCTGACCCTGGTGCTGGCCCCCGGCTCCGACCGCCTCGAGGTGACGCTGCGCCTGACCAACACCGCCGCCGACCATCGCCTACGCTGGCACCTGCCCCTGCCTGAGGCCGCCAGCGACAGCCTGGCCGGCATCAAGTTCCAGACCGTGCGCCGGCCGGTGGGCAGCGCGCCGGTCGGCGCCGTCGCCCCGCGCATCTTCCCCGAGCATCCCTGCGACCTCTTCGCCGCCGCCGGCGGCCTGGCGGTGTTCAGCGCGTTCCCGCGCAACTACGAGGTGGTGGCGGGGGCCGACGGCCAGGAGCTGGCGCTCAGCGTGCTGCGCAGCGTGTCGTGGCTGACCAACCCGCACCAGGGCGCGACCCGGCCCGGGGTCAACGCCGGGCCGCACACCGCCACGCCCGAGGCGCGCTGCCTCGGGCGCACCTACGAACAGCATCTGGCACTGCGGCTGGCCGCGCCGGAGGACGAGGCCACGCTGGTCCACGAGGCCGCCTGCTGGCGCGCCCAGCCCTTCGCCGGCCAGGTCGATGCCACCATGCACTGCCCGCCGGTGGCGCCGGCGCAGCTGCCGGCCCTGCCCTTCTGGGAGGTCGAGGCCCCGGCCGGGGTCAGCGCCTGCCTGCCGGACGAGGATGGCGACGGCGTGATCCTGCGCCTGCACAACGGCAGCGCCGCGCCGATCCGCACCCGCGTGCGCTGCCCGCTGGTCTCCAGAGCCGAGCCGGTGCGCCTCGACGGCCTGCCGGACGGCACCTGGAGCGCGACCCGCAGCAATGATGGCTGGGAGCTGGAGATCCCGCCCTTCGGTCTGCGCAGCCTGCTCCTGCGGAGCTGAGCCATCCCTTGCACAGAGAGTCCCCATGATCCGCTCATGCCTCGTCCTGCTCTCCTCCGTTTGCCTGCTGTCGGCAGTCGAACCTGTCGATCTCGTCGATCCGATGATCGGCACCACGGGCGGCATGGAGGGCTGCACCCATCCCTCGGCCTCGCTGCCCTTCGGCATGGTCAAGCTGGGGCCGGTGAATGCCCTCAATTCCACCAACGGCTTCAGCCCCAAGTCCGATGCCACGGGTTTCCACGGCTTCGCCTTCAACCGCTTCTCCGGTACCGGCGGCGACAACGACCTGGGAAATCTGCTGATCACGCCGCTTGCCGGCAGTCCCGATGCCCGCGTCGGCGGCTGGCGGACGCAGCCGGCCGACCGCTCCACGGAGCGGGCGCGGCCCGAGTCCTTTGCCATCACCTTCGCGGACGGGGCGAAGGCCGAGATGACCGCAGGCGAGCGCGACGGCCTGCTGCGCTTCACCTTCCCCGCCGACAAGCCCGCGCAGGTCGTCCTCGACGCCGGCTTCAAGCTGGGGGGGCGAACCACCAGGTCGGCCATCACCATCCTCGACGCCAGCAACTTCGAGGGCTGGCTGCTCTGCGACAAGATCGGCGGCATCCGCGGCGCTGGCAATGACGCGTCCTTCCGTCTGTTCTTCCGCGGGCGCTTCGACCGCCCCGCCACCGCCAAGCTCTGGACGCTGCCGATCCCGTTCGATCGGACCCAGCCGGCGAAACCGGGCTGGCATAACTCGCCTTCGAACATCATCCATACCGGCGAGGCGCAATTCCAACCGGCCGACGCGAAGACCGTCGAGGGGGATTACTGCGGCACGTTGTTCGGCTTCCCGGCCGGAACCACCAGCGTCTCCCTGCGCGTCGCCATCTCCTATGTCGACGCCGAGGGCGCGCGGAAGAACTTCGCCGCCGCCGGCGACAAGCTGGACTTCGACGCCGCCGCTGCCGCCGCGCGCAAGGCCTGGAGCGAGCAGCTCGGTCGCTGGACGGTCGAGGGCGGCTCCTCGGAAGAACGCCGCCAAGTCTTCTACACAGCGCTCTACCACGCCAGCATCGACCCCCACAACTTCACGGACGTCAACGGCCGCTTCTACGGCATCGACCATCAGATCCACACGGCCAAGGGCTACACCCAGCGCACCATCTTCAGCGGCTGGGATGTGTACCGCAGCCTCTTCCCCCTGCTCACCCTCCTGCGTCCCGATGTGGTCAACGACCAGGTCAACACCCTTCTCCACCACGGGCAGGTCGGCAAGATGGGCATGCCCGAGTGGGAGTTCATGGGGAACTACTGGAATGTGATGCTGGGCGACCCCGCCGCCTCGGTAATCGCCGACGCCTACACCAAGGGCATCCGCGGCTATGATGCCAAGCAAGCGCTTGAACGGTGCGTCAGCGGCGCCACCACCGGCCCCAACTCGCGCGGCTACTACGCCCGGGACTACAACCGCCTCGGCTACGCCCCCAACATCATCTCGGGGACGACCGAACTGGCCTACGGCGACTGGGCCATCGCCCGTCTCGCCGAGGCCTTGGGCGACGCCGCCGTGCAGGCCACCTTCGACAAGCGGGGGGGCAACTGGCGCAACACCTTCGACCCGCAGGTCGGCTGGATGCGCCGCCGCAACCCGGACGGAACCTGGAACGCATGGAAGGACTACACCGACGGCGAGGGCGTCATCGAGTCCACCATCCTGCAGCAGAGCTTCTTCGTGCCGCACGATGTCCCCGGCCTGATGGAGGCCATGGGCGGCAAGGAGCCGTTCCTCGCCAAGCTCGGCATCCTCTTCGACAAGATGCCGGAGAAATCCGAGAGACTTCCCTACGGACGCCCCTGGGGCAGCTACAAGGACGCCCAATACACCCACGACAACGAGCCGGTGCACTTCGTCCCCTTCATGTTCAACGCAATTGGCGAACCTTGGCTGACCCAGAAGTGGTCGCGCTACATCTGCGAGAAGGCCTATACCACCGGCCCGCGTGGTCTGGTCGGCAACGATGACGCCGGACAGATGTCGGCGTGGTATGTGCTTGCCGCCTCGGGCCTCCATCCCCTGGCGCCCGGCGACGGCCGCTGGCAGATCAGCTCACCGGAGTTCGAACGGGTGACCATCCGCCTCGACCAGAAATACGCCCCCGGCAAGACCTTCGTCATCATTTCCAGGAACTGGTCGCCCAAGCATCCCTACATCCAGTCCGCCACTCTCAACGGCAAGCCGCTCAACCGCCCCTGGCTGAGCCATGCCGAGGTCGCTGCTGGCGGCGAACTGGCGCTGACCATGGGCCCACAGCCCTCGCGCTGGGGCGCGAACCAGGAGAGGCCATGAAGCTCCGTACCATCCTCTGCCTCGTCTCCCTGGTGCTGTCGGTCGCGATCGGCCTGGCGCTGGCGCGCGGCTGACGCCTACAATGCACCATGACGATGATGAGCACGAAGCACAGACGCTTGCATACGCCTCCGACACGTGCCGACGCCGACCGTCCGGCCCCGCTACCGCCCGTACCCCCCCGACTTCTTAGCTGCGCCTCCTGCGCCTCACCCCGGCAATGCCGTTGACTTTGCGTTCTGAGACACCGGCATGACCTCACGCTGCCGCTCTGATTTTCCCCGTTCGATCGAAGCGCCAGCGCCCG
>JAIFND010000088.1 GCA_020047915.1 bacterium
CGGCATGCAGGGCGTTCAGCCAGGTCGTGGTCCACGCGTCGAGTGCATCGCCAACCAGCACGGCCAGCGGCACATCGCGTCGCACGGCCTCTGCCACCGCCTCGCCATGCCAGCGACGCCAGGCGATCGGGGCGTGGTGCAGCAGGTGATCGAAGGGTGTCATGAGGAAAAACACAAGGTCGGCCCATGGGGCCCCGCCGCGCATGCGGTGGGGCGGCCGCCGAGCAGCGGTGGACGGATAGAATGGGCGTAGCCCATCCGTCCATGGTTTCGGAGCGGTAGCGACGAAACCAAGCTGGGACAAGGGCCGGGGGGTAGGCCAGCAGGGCCGTAGGGGCGAAGCCCCTGAGCAAAAAAGCTCATGTGGGCGCGTCCTCAGAGTCATGCGGCTTCGCCCAACGCCCCCACAGCACGACGCCGGCGACCATCGGCACCTGCATCAGCACGCAGTCGGCATCACCCGGATGGAAGGCGGTGGCGTAGGCGATCGACAGGCCGTTGTTCATGTAGATTGAGACGCAGGCGAAGGCGGTCAGGGCCGGGGCTGGGAGTGAACGGCGCAGCAGCAGCAGCAGGCCGAGGGTCATCCCGGCGCTCAGCGTGACCAGGCCGAGGGGCACCAGCATGCGGCTGGCCTCCCAGCCCTGCCAGGCAGCCCGGTTACCCCAGCAACTGACCAGCACCAGGGTGATCAGGCAAAGGATCGACAGGCGGCCCCACCAGCCCATGCCATGCTCGACCAGGCGGGGCAGGGTCAGGCGCACGGCCTGCGCGGCGGCGAAGGGCACGACGAGCAGGGTCAGGATGTAGGCGGCCTGGCCGGCCAGCCGGGCGACGTCAGGGCTCGGTCCGCTATGCACCAGGGCCATGCCGCACGGGATGGTCAGCGGCGCGAGCAGGCTGGTGACGATGATGAGAAACAGCGCCAGCACGCGGTCGCCGCGGTGCAGGTCGGTCAGGGCCACCGAGGACAGACCGGCCGGCATCAGCGTCACCAACGCGACACCGGCCGCCCATTCCGGTGCGATCAGCCAGGTTACACCCCACGCCAGGGCGGGCAGGGCGATCAGCTTGGCCACCGCCATCCAGCCGCAGCGCCGCAGCAGCAGGCGGTCACCGAAACCATCGACCACCGAACCGAAGGGGATCTTGAGGCAGGTGAAGAACAGGATGCCGCCCAGCGTCCACGGAACCAAGGCCTTGATCCACGCGAAGTCGCCCGGCGCGAACAGGCCGATCGCCAGGGCGATGTACGAGGGGATCCAGAAGCGCGGACCGAGAAGGGAGGCGAGCATCGGTTAGGCTAGAGGCTGGAGGCTGGAGGCTGGAAGAGACAGGCAAGGGCAGTCCACCAACACATAACCCCGGGGGATTCCCGGGGCGGTGCGCTGCATCTGTATCCAGCCTTCAGCTTTCAGCTTCCAGCCTCCAGCCTCCAGCAGGGGCAATCCTAGTTCAACACCTTGATCAGTTCGACGTCGAAGATCAGCACCGCATTGGGGCCGATCGGGCCGGGGCCGCGCGCGCCGTAGGCCAGCTCGCTGGGGATGGTGAAGCGGAACTTGTCGCCTTCACGCATCAGCTGCAGGCCCTCGGTCCAGCCCTTGATCACGCCGTCGAGGGGGAATTCGGCCGGCTCATTGCGCTGCACGCTGCTGTCGAAGACCTTCCCGTCACGCTTGGTGCCGGTGTAGTGGACGCGCACCTGGCTGGTCGCCTTGGGCTGCTTGCCGTCGGCGGGACCCTTGCTGAGCACCTCGTACTGCAGGCCGCTGGCGGTGGTCATGATGCCGGGCTTCTTGCCGTTCTCGGCCAAGAAGGCCTTGTTGTCGGCGAGTGCGCCTTCGGCGCCCTGGTTCTGCTTGGCTTCCAGCATCTTCTGCCACGTCTCGAACATGGCCTGGGCCTTCGCCGGGTCGATCTCGGCGGCGGTGCCGGCGACCGCGTCCTGCAGGCCGCGCATGATCTCGGCGGCATCCAGTTCGCCCTGGGCGACGGCGCCATCGACGGCCTTGCGCAGGGTGGTGCCGTAGAGGTAGCTGACCTGCTTGCGCAGGGTTGCGGCGTCGGGGGCGGCGGCTGATTCCACGGGCTTGGTCTCCGGTGCGGGGGCTGGGGCAGCGTCACCGGCGCAAAGCGGGGCGACGAGGATGAGGGTGGCGGCGAGCGCTGACAGGCGCATGCAGACTCCAGGGTAAGGCGGGGAGGATCCGACGGCGGATCGCTGCCGCCAGCGGAAATCCGGGTTACAGCGCGGGTGCGGAGGGTGTGCCTGCAGGACTTCGTCCAGGTGTCGCTGCATGAAATCAAAACACCTCGATGCGGGAACGGAACGCCTGGCCAGTCACAGGAGGGGGCGGGGCGCGTATCAGTCTGATAGCCCATGCACCGTCCCCCCGCGCGAACCACACCTACGCTCCTGACCGTCGTCCTGCTGTTGGCCGGTTTGGGCAGCCTCGGCGCCGGCGAGGTGCGGACGCGCTTCCATACCTACACCGAGCGCTGGGCGGCGCGGCCCGACCGTGCAGCGGTGCTGGCGGCGACGCGCTGTGGTGGCGGTGGCACCGAATGGTTCGCGGCCGGAGCGATCCGCAGCGACGGCTCGGTGGTCGCGGCGGGCAGTGCCCTCGGGCCGGTCTTCGATCCGCCCGGCGTTCCGGTGCGCGTGCTCGGCCGGGACCGGCCGGCGCCGCCCGCCCCGGCCGCCCTTGCTCCCAAGGAACGCTGGTCGTGGTCGCATGCCCAGGCCACCGGCTTCGTCGTCATCTACGGGCCGGACCTGCGCAGCGTCACCGCCGCCGTGCGCCTGCCGTGGGGGGCCGGAGGCATCACCAGCGCCTGCTGCGATGCGCAGGGGAACATCTACCTCGCCGGGCCGGCCGGCGAGGGGCTCGACGCGCTTGGTCCGGTCGAGGACCTCGCTCCGGCTTCGGATCCCGCTCTGGCGCGCGGTCCCGCCACCGCGACCTGGGTCGCACGCCTCACCGCCGATGCGTCGGCGGTGACCTGGATCAGGCGCATCCGCTGCCCGGCCGGTGCGCCCCAGTTGCGCCTGTCCGCACAGGGCCACCTGCGTCTGGCGGCGGGCGACATCTACGAGCTGGGGACCGATGGCTCGCGGCGTGGTGCCAACATCGTGCAGGTCGAGGGCCGCGCAGACAAGGGCGGGACGCGCTTCGCGGTCAATCCCATCGATGGCCGGGTCGCGCTGGGGGGCGACCGCCAGTGGCCGACCGGCCGCGAGCCCTATCGCGATCCCTGGCTGCATATCCACCGCCCCGACGGCAAGCTCGACCTGCAGCTCTACTGGTGGAACGGTGGCTATATCGGATTGGACAACCTCCGCCTCGAATCCGACTCGGCGATCCGTCTGCTGCGTTGGACCGACGATGGCGACCTGGTCTTCGTCGGCTGGTCGGACGGCGGCAATTCGGTGTTCAACAAGCAGCCCTTCGATGTGCGCACCCCGGCACCCAACCTCGGGCGGCTCGGCATGGAGGGATGGGGCATGGGCGTGCTGTCGCAGGCCTGGCTGGTGCGTCTCGACAGCCGCACCTGGCAACCTCGGCCACACGGACAAACCGAACGGTATCGGCATCGACAGCCTCGGCACCGCCGTCGATGGATCCTTCCTCATCGCCGGAAGCTCGGCCTGGGGCCTGATCCGCACCGGCAACCACCTGACCCCGGGAAGTCCGCCAGGCGGCAGCTACGTGGCTGTCCTCTCCAAGGGTCTCGACTCGCTGCGTTTCTCCTCGTGCCTGCCCGGCATCGGTCGGGTCCAGGTCGTCGATAGCGAAGCCGTGGCGTTCGCCAGCGGTACGGTCGCCGGCCGGCCGATGGCTTTGGTGCTGAGCGGCGCGACGGCGACCGCCGAGGCCTACGGCGAGGAATGGAGCGCACCGACCACGGTGGGTGCGGCGCAGGGCGGATTCGGCGGTGGGGCGCTCGACGGTCTGCTGCTACTCCTCGACCTCGGACCAGGCGGCAGCGATGCCCCATTGTCTGCGGTCCGGCCGGTGCGGGTGCTGCCCGCCAAGGCGACCGCAACCGGTCCGAGCAGGCCGCCCCGACCGGACGGGCGACGGGCAGGCCGGGCGAGGCGGAGGACGAGGCATGGTTGAAGAAATGATCCGCGGGTTGGCCCTCTCCATTCTGCTGGCGTGCGGCGTGCTGTCCGCCGCCGAGGCTGAACGCTACCGTTTCGTGCCCAAGGATCCGACCTGGCTGACCGCCAACATCGACCTGCGTGATCCGAGCGGCGCCCTGTGGCCGAGCCTGGTCGGCGGGCGCAATGCTGGCGGCGAGCTGCGTCTCGATCTCGACGGTCTCAGCGGCGCCTTCACGGTGCGCTGCGACCAGCACAGCCAGATCGACGGTGATCAGTCCCGGCGCGTGCTGGGGGAAGCCGCGCGGGGCAAGCCGGTCATCGAGCTGGCGATCAGCGCCGTGCGTGGCGTCGCGGCCCCGGCCAACGCCGCGGCCGAACTCGCCCGCGCCACGGGCGAGGCCGCGGATCGTCCGGAGCCTCCCGCCCGGGCCGTCCTCGTTGGCACCTTGGCCATGCTAGGCCGCAAGGAGCCGGTCGAGGTGCCAGTGACGGTGACGCGTAGCCGCGAACGGCTCATTCTGGCTGGTACGCTGCTCCTGACTGGCGCGCGGCTTGGTCTCGCCCTGCCCGAGGTCCGGGTCGAGCTCTCGGTGACCGGCTACCGCCATCCCGATGACCTGAAGCCCGGTGCCGCCGGCCCCTCCCTCGATCTGGAGCTCGCCCCGTGATGGCCCTCAGCCTGCGCCTTCCGCTCCTCCTCGTCCTGCTCGGCGCCTGCGTCGCCGGCGAGGCCGTCCCTGCCGCCACCGACCAGCGCGCCGCCCGCCGCCTGATCAAGGACGCCGAGGAGAAGATCGCGCTGGGTGAAGCCGACGCTGCGATCGCGATCTACGAGCGCGTGCTGGAGAAGCATCCGCGCGCCAACGCCGCCTTCTCGGCCCGCCTCGGTCTTGGCCGCCTGCAGGTCGCCAAGGGCGAGTTCGAGGCGGCCGTGGACAGCTTCCAGCGCGCCGCGGCGCGCGGCAGCGGTGCCGCCGCCGAGCCCAATCCGGACAAGGCCGAACGCACCGAGGCGCTGTTCCAGGCCGGTTTGTGCCAGGTGAAGCTCGGCCATCCCGAACGCTCCTTCCCCAGCTTCCGCGCCGTGATCGAGACCGCGCCGGGAACGCCGTGGGCGAACAAGGCCTACTACGAGATCGGCGAGGCGCATTTCGCGGCCGGCAACCACACCCAGGCGATCGCCAGCTTCCGCATGGTCGGCACCAGCCTCGGTCAGGAGCAGCTCGACAGCCTGATCGCCGAGCTCGGTCGTCCGGCGGTGGTGCGCGTCGCCGACCGCGACCTGCTGCTGCTCGACGACGCGCCCTTCGAGGCGACCGCCACGACCAGCGAAGGTGACCGCGAGACCATCCGTCTGCGTCCCAGCGTCCCCGGTTCCGAAGTCTACATCGCCCAGCTTCCGACTGTGCTGGGGGCCCCGCTGCCGGGCGACGGCGTGCTGCAGGGCTCGGGGGTGACGGTTGCGACGGTGGTCTATCTCGACCGCTTTACCGCCACCGGCAGTGGCGAGGCGCGCCGCGCCCTCGAACTGAAGCTGGTCGGTGAGGGGCGGGTCGCGATCACCGACGGCGCCTTCCGCGACCCGGTGCGCGAGGTCATCCTCGATGAGGGTGCCGGCGAGGTGCATGTGCGGGTGCGTGATCCGGATCGTGATCTCGGGCCGCAGGTCGAGCGTATCCAGGCCGAACTGATCGCCGAACGGCCGTTGCCGCGGGACGACAAGGACGCTCCTGACGCCGAGCCGAAGTGGGAGGAGCGTGGCCGTCTCGCCATCGAACTGGTCGAGTCGCCGCCCGCGCGGGCCGAGCTGGTCGCCGCCGCCGGCGTCGTGGCCAAGGTGCCGGCGAAGGATGCGCAGGCCGCCGACCCCGGCCTGCGCAGCGGCGTATTCACCGCCAGCGTCGCCCTGGCCAAGACCGCGTCGACCCAGGCCCCCGGCCGACTTGCCGTCGAACTGGGCGATCGTGTGGTGTTGCGCTACCGCGACGAGCGCCACCTCGTCGGCGCCGCACCCGCCCTGCGCGAAGCCCGCGCCGGCATCGTGCCCGGCAACACCGCCACGCTGATGGTCGCCGGCACCAGCCTGCGCGACGCCAATCTCAAGGTGCGCAAAGAACTGCTGCAGGCCGAGGCTTCGCTGCGCATCGGCGAGGTCTACCGCGACATGGGCCTGGAGGCGCATGCGCTGCGGCGTTTCGACGAGGCGTTGGATGAATGCCGCCGCGTCGGCGCCAGCGCCGAGGCGGTCGATCGCGAATTGCGCGAGCACACCCTGCACACCCTCTGGCGCATCTTCCTGGCCAAGGGCGCATTGGCCGAGGCGGCCGATACCTGCCGCGCCCTGCAACGCGAATTTCCGCAGTCCGACCTGATCGACGACAGCCTGCTGGCGCTGGGCGAGGCGGCCGAGAAGGCCGGACGCGTCGACCAGGCTGCGGCGATGTACCAGCAGGTCGCCGCCCTGCCCGGCGGCAGCACCCTGGCTGCCGAGGCCCTGTTCCGCATTGGCCGCATGCACGAGGGACGCATCCAGTCGAGCCGCGACGGCAAGGTCAGCGAGGATCCTGCGGCGCGTCAGCGCGCCATCGTCGCCTACCGCGCGGTGTTCTCCGGCTTCCCCGACAGCGCCTTCGCCGCCGACGCGGTCAAGCGCATCGGCGACCTGTATTTCGCCGAGCGCGACTATGGCCAGGCGATCGACTTCTTTGAACGCGTGCTGCGGCAGTATCCCGACGCGCCGTTCACCGACGACATCCTGTTCAACCTGGCGCGCAGCCGCTACCTCAAGGAGGACTTCACCGGCGCCCTCGCCGCCGTCGCCCGCCTCGAGCGCGAGCACCCGGGCTACCAGCGCATGGACAAGGCGCGCACGCTGCGCGGCCTGATCCAGCGCCGCCAGTCCTCGCCGACCCCAGCTGGGAGCAAGCCGTGAACCGACGCATCATCGTCTCCGCGTCGCTCCTCGCCCTGGCCGCCTGGCTGCCCGCCGCCGAGCCGGCAGCGATCGCCGATCTGGAATCGCGGATCGCCAGCGCCGGCCTCAAGGCCGCGTCGGCCGATCTCCTCGCCCTGGCAGGCGCCTACGAGGCGGCTGGTCGGCCCCTCGAAGCCGGTGGAGCGTTGGAACGCGCTCTCGCTTCCGGCGGCACGCCGGATCAGCGCCGTCGATTGGGCAGGCTGTGGGAGGCGGCCGGCCGCTTCGAGGCGGCCGCGCTGGCCTACAAGTCGGCAGCCACCGGACCGGATGGAGCGGCAGCTGCCTGGGCGGCGGCGCAGGTCGTGGCGACCTGGCTGCAGGATCGCCGCCGCGCTCTCGCCGACCAGATCGCTGTGGCCAAGGCCTGGCCGAAGTCGCCCCAGGCGCGCGAGGCGCTGCTCGCTGCCCTGGCCGATGAGCGCTGGCCGGACGAGTTGCGCGCCCTGCGTGCCGAGGCCGAGGATCTCGCCCTGGCGCGCTTCCCCACCGATCCGGCCTTCGCCCAGGCGGTGGCCAATGCGGCCTGGCGTCTGGCCGAGGCCAAGCAGGGCGACAAGGCCCTGGCTGCGGTGCGTGGCATTCCCGCCGGAGCGATCCGGACCGAGGCCGAGGCCCATGTGCTGTCGCGGGTAGGCAAACCGGGCGAGGCTGCCGACCTGTGGGAAAAGCGCTGGACCGAGAGTCGCGATCCCAGCCACCTGCAACGTGCCGCCGAGGCGGTTGACAACAGCGACAAACCCCGCTCCGCCCGGTTGTGGCTGAAGCTGGCGACCGAGCATCCGGAAGCGCGCTGGCCGCACGAGATCCTCGATCGCGTGCTATCGCTCGATGCCTCGGCTTTCCCCGCGGCGGTACCATTCCTGACCAAGGCCTGGAGCGGCAGCGAGTACCGCCTTGCCGTCCTGGCCCTGTATCGTGCCGTCGTCGGCGGCGATCGCGCCGCCCTCGTCACCGAGGCCCTGCGTCGAGACGCCACGGCGCTCGGCTTCGAGCGCCTGGCCGAGGTGGCCAAGGCCGATGCCGCAGCCCGTGCCCTGATCGAGACGCGGGCCAAGCAGGCTGATCGCGCCGGCTGGGCCTGCCGTCTGGCTGTGGGCCTCGCCCAGACCGGCGATACGGGCGTCACCATGATCGCCGAGGCGGTGCGCGATGGCGGCCTGCTCGACGAGGGCTGGTCGCGCCGCGTCCTCGACCTCCTCCTCGACCGCTTGTCAGGGCGTCGCGACAAGCCCGAGACGGTAGCCCAGGTTACGACTCTGGTCACCACCGTGTTCTCGGCGCCACAGCACCGCGAGACGCGCGAGATGTGCAAACGACTGGTCAAGGAATGCGTGCGCGACAAGGCCAAGGCCGAGCCGCTGCTCGCCCTCGACCGGGACTCCGATCCGCTCATGCAGGCGTGGCGCACCAAAGGGCATCAGGCCCTGGCGGCCATGTTGGCCGCGCCACCGGCGGGAATGCACCCGTTACGCCTTCTGGCCGTGCGCAGCGAGGCCTACCGGCGGGCGAGCGACCGTCGTGAGACGCTGGGCGATGCCGCCCAGCTCGCCCGGCCCCTCGCCGACAGCCCAGAATGGGCGGTGCGTTGGGCTGCGGCCCTGGTCGAGGCCGGCGATGGCGCCGACCGCGCCCAGTTCGAGCCGTGCCTGCAGGCGTTGGCTCCGGTCATCGCCGGCAAGGGTGCCCAGGCCGTCGCGGCGGCCAAGGCCGCCGCCGACCTGCACCTGCGCCTGGGGCGCCCCGCCGAGGCGCTTGCCGCCGTGGCGCAGATGCCCGGCGAACCAGCTGCCTGGGAGCGTTGGGCGCGTCACACCGCCGCCGCCGCCGCGGCTGCTGCAGGCGACCGACCGATGTACGAGCGCGTGCTGGATGCTGCGCTGCAGCACGATCCCGACCTGGCCTGGAACATGACGGCCGACAACCGCTGGCGTGCGCCGGAGGAATGGCGCCAGGCGCTGGCCGAACGGGCTGTAGCAGGCCTGCGCGACGCGCGTCGCCGCCTCGAACTGCAGCTGTGGCTGGCGCGCTTGCGCCGCGATGCCGGCGACGCCGCCGGCGCAACCGCCGTCCTGGCCCAGGCCCGGGTGACGGCTGGCGACTCCCCGCGTCTGCGGGAACCGCTGCTGCTCCTTGAGCTGGATCTGGCGCAACGCCGTCGGGATGCGGCGGCCGAGGACGCCGTGGCAGCCGCGCTGCTGGCCAATACCGAGAAGGGCATCGAAGCCTGGCGCGAAGTCGGTGACGGTCTGAAGCGCTGGCTTGAACCGCGTCTGGCGGCGTTGCCCGCCACCACGGCCGATACCGCCCTACGCACGGTCATGCGTTGCGGCAACCAGGCCGGTTTATGGGCGGCCGGACAGCTGATCACGCGGACGCGCGCCAGCGATCCGATTGCTGCCGCCCTGCTGGTGCAACGGAGCGTGCGCACCATCTGGCGTGACGACCGCGACAACTGCGAACGGGTCCAGGCGCTGGTCCAGGCCGAGGCGGACGCCGGACGCGCCGGCATCGCCGCCGGGGCCTTCGCCAACATGGCGGCCTGGTTCAACCCCGACCGCGTCGGTCAGGAGCGGATCGACCAGATCCGTCGCCTCGCCGCCGTCCAGCTCGCCAAGGCGGGCGGGGTTGGCGCTGCGCTCGATGATGCCGACCCCAGGGCGCCGCTGCTGCGCGCCGCGGCGCTGCTCGGTTCCGGCGACGAGGACGAGGCTTGGCGGATCATCAAGGAGCGGCAGCAGCTGCTGCGCGACAACCTCAGCCGCCTGCCTGCCGACCTGGTGCTGCTGGCCGCCCGTCGGCTGGCCGGCGACGGCGACCTCGCCGCTGGTCGCGCTCTGGCCGAGGGCCTGCTGCGCGCGCAAGGGGACGACGGCGAGGGTCCGGCCCGCGCCCGGCTGCTGCTTGGCGACTTCGCGATGCGCGAGGACGATCTCCCGTCCGCGACCCTGGAATTCCAGCAGGTCATCGCCGCGTGGCCGAAGAGCCGTGCGGCGCTGGAAGCCAACCTGCGACTCGGCGACTGCCTGCTCGCGGCGCGCCAGGCCGACCAGGCGCGCAAGATCTACGAGCAGTTCACCGCATCCGAAGACGATGAGACGCGCATCCGTGCACATGCGCGCATCGCCATGCTGGAGCTCCAGGCCGGCAACAAGCCGCGCGCCCTTGAACTGTTCCGCGAGATCGCGGCGATGAACCCGCCGCGCAACCTCGCCGACCAGCTCTACCTCGACTGGGGTCGCGCCCTGATCGGTGCCAACCGCCTGCAGGAGGCGGAAGAGGTCCTCACCCTGGTCGGCCTGGCGCATGGCGAGGATCCGATCGCTCCGGGCGAACCGCTGCGCATCACCCTGCGCGATCCCTACCTGCAGACCAGCCAGGCGCGGTCGGCCGTGCCGGTGGTGGTACGCAGCGCCTCGGGCGACGAGGAGGTGGTGGAGATGACCCTGTCGGCCGAGGCCAAGGGCGTATTCGCCGCGCGCATCGCGACCGCCCTCGGCGAACCGGTGAAGGGGGACCGCGTTCTGCAAGTACGCGGTGGAGACGCGATCACCTACGACTACACCGAGGACTTCAAGAAAGGCAGGCGGGTGGTCGCGCTGGGCAGCGGCGCCATCCCGATCGCCAGCGACGCCGCGCTGAAGGCGGCAGCGACCCAGGAGGGCGTGCGTTTCGCCGGTGAGGGCGAGGCCAAGGACCAGGGACTTGCGAACCTGGGATTGGGCGCTGTTGACGAGGAGGACGCCGCGCTGGCCCGCTCGCAGAGCCGTACCTATCGCGGCGGCGATCAACTGAAGCCCGGCAATCCGCTGTATCTGGCGGTGCTCGATGCCGACCGTGACGTCAGCGAGAAGGCCGACCGCGTCGCCGTGATCCTGCAATCGGCGGCGGGTGATCGCGTGCAGGCGGAGCTGGTCGAGACCGGTCCGCACACCGGTCTGTTCCAGGCGGAGGTCGCGACCGGATTGCGTCCGGCCGACATCCGCGTCTCCGACAGCGCTCCGGGCGTCGACCCGGCGGTGATGCTGACCCAGCCCGACGCGCCCGGTTTCGATCGCGCCGAGACGGCGTGGATCGCGGCCGGCGACCGCAAGGCGGGCAAGACGATCACGCTCGATCTCAAGCAACGCGAGACCATCGACCAGTTGATGTGGAGCCGTGGCCGCGCCACCGCCAAGCCTGACCGCCGCATCACGGCCTATCGGGTCGAGGTCTCACCCGACGGCGAGGAGTGGTCGACGCTCTACGACACGCGCGAGAAGGTGGCGTTGACCGGCGTGCTGCGCTGGATCGGACGCCGTGCCGCCAAGGGCGGCACGGTGCGCACCTCGCGCGCCGCCGAGCAGGCGCTGGCCCGGCTCGATCTGTCGCCGCCACGCGGCGAACGCGAGCGCAAGGAGGTGCAGCGCAGCA